>JAKQNG010000275.1 GCA_029565915.1 Deltaproteobacteria bacterium | reverse complement strand
CGGCTTCTACCAGAAGGGCGAATACGACCTCGCCGGCTTCATGGTGGGCGTGGTGGAAAAAAGTGCAATCGTGGACGGTCGGCGCGCTGCCGAGGGCGACGCGGTCATCGGACTGGCCTCCAGCGGGCTCCATTCCAACGGTTATTCCCTGGCCCGGCGCGTGGTGGAGCACTCCGGCGCATCCCTGCAGGAAGTTCCCACGGGCTTTTCGTGCACCCTCGGCGAAGCCCTCCTGTCGCCCACGCGGATTTACGTAAAACCCGTGCGGGCCGCCATGAAGGAAGTGGATGTCCGCGCCATCGCCCACATCACGGGGGGCGGGCTGCTCGACAACATTCCGCGCACCCTTCCCGACGAGCTGGGCGTCCGCCTCGACGGACGCTGGGATGTGCCGCCCATTTTCCGCTGGCTGGCGCAATCGGGCCCCGTGGAACCGCAGGAATGCCGTCGTACCTTCAACATGGGCATCGGCATGACCATCGTGGTGCCCGCCGCGCAGGCAGAGCGGGCGGTGCAGTTCTTCAACGCGCAGGGCGAGAAGGCTTCGGTCATCGGCGAGGTGGTCAGGGTCCCTTCGGGACAGGAGAGGGTTCACATCGAGGCGCTCTAGTGAGCGGCAGCTTTTATGATGTCGTGGTCATGGGCATGGAGCCCGGCCCCCTGGCAGCGGGCGCGCTGCTGGCGAGGCGCGGATTCCGCGTGCTGGTCACCGGCCAGGGCGCATCCCGGGATGACTACACCTGCTGGGACTACCGTTTCTGCCGACGGCCCTTCCTGCTGACCGGCGCCGGATCTCCGGCCATCTCCCGGGTCATGGAGGAACTGGGCGCCACCCGCGCGTTCTCGAACCTGCTGGAAGATCCCCCTCTGCGCTACCAGGTGATCCTGCCGGACGCCCGGGTGGACATCTGTGCCGAGCCCTCCCTGACGCGCGGCCACATGGAGCGGGAAATCCCCTCCACCCGGGGACAGGTGGACGACGTGCTGCGGGGCATCGGTCGACTCTCCGCCGATTTTGAAAAGCTGGCGGGGGGCGATCTGGTCATTCCACCCGAGTCGTTTTTTGAACAACGCGCGTTTTCCCGGGCCCTGGTCCAGAATCCGTTCATGGGGGATCCCCGGGCCGATGTCTTTGAACGCCTCGCCGTGGACGGAAACCTGCGACGGGTCCTCGAAGCGCCGGTCCTCTTCGACACCGCATCGCCCCGGGTGGCGCCCCTGGTGGCGTCGCGTCAGATGGGGGCGTGGCTGTTCGACTGCCGGCCCCTGAAGGGCGGAAAGGACGGCCTGCGGCGACTGCTGCTCGAACGGATCGGGGGCCATGGCGGCGATGTGCAGGATCAGCAGCGGGTGTCCGGCATTCTGGTGGACCGGGGAAAGGTCCGGGGTGTGCGCCTGGCCGGACGGGAACACGCCACCGGCACCCGCATCGTGCTGTCCAGCCTGCTGCCCGCGGAACTGGGCGCCATGGTGGAGCCCGGCGAGTGGACGCCGAGGTTCCGCGAAAGGGTGTCCACCCCTGTGCCGATTCGACGGGGCTATGCGGTGAATCTGGGTATCCGCGCGCCTGCGGTTCCCGAGGCAATGGGAAAGACCGTTTTCCTGCGGGACGCTGATGGATCTGGCGAGCACCTCATCCGCGTGGAGCAGACGGCCCGGGAGGACGGGAAGGTGTCGCTGAACGCGTCGTGCCTGGTGGAAACCGTTGATGAACACCGCATTGCCAGCGGCAGCCTGCGGGATGCCATCCTCGACCGGCTGCGCGCCGTGATGCCCTACCTGGACAGCCATCTCGAAGTGCTCCATTCGCCTTTCGATGCCTTCGGCCCCGTGGATCTGACCGGTGCCCGGTCCGGCCGGCCGGATGCGCCGCCTCCGTTTCATCCCGACGACGTTCCCGTGTGGCGGCTGGTGCCCCCTTCTTTTCGCGGTGAACTGGGCATGGAAAACCTGACCCACCGGACCGGCATCAAGGGCCTGCTGCTGTGCGGCGATCAGGTAGTGAGCGGACTGGGTGCGGAGGGAGAATTCATCGCCGCCTGGGGCGCGGCCGAAATTGCGGGCCGCATGGATCCGAGCCGGCAGAAGGTGGTGCGGGCCATGCGGTCAAAGGCCGACGCGTAACGCATTTCGACAATCGGGATTGGACAGTGAAGGCTACTCGATGACCATGTTGGTCACGCAGGCGTTCGTGCAGGTGTCGTTGTTGATCGTGTTGCCGTCATCGCACTTTTCATACGCGCTCTGGAACACGCCGTCGCCGCAGCGGGGTCCGAGCACACAGCCTGGCGCGCATTCGCCATAGCCGCCCGTATTCCCGGCAACGCCCGCATCGCACAGTTCCCCTTCCGATGCCTGCACCACGCCGTCGCCGCAGCGGGGACCGAGCACACAACCCGGCGCGCATTCGCCATAGCCGCCGTCGTTGATCCCGTCGTCACATTTTTCGCCGGCCGCCGTGTTGGTGATGGCGTCTCCGCAGATGCCCGCGAACTTGCAGTTCTTGGCGCAGGTGGTACCTGCCGGCGCATCGTCGGGAATGGCTGCGCCGTCGCACTGCTCACCCCAGTCTTCCTGAATGACGCTGTCGCCGCAGCGGGGCCCCCACACACAGCCGTCGTCGCAGGTGTTGTAGGTGCCGTCGTTGATGCCGTCGTCGCAGTCCTCGTCGTCGCTCACCATGCCGTCGCCGCAGAAGGGACCCCGCTGGCACAGCATGGAGCATCCGCCGTAGCTGAAGTCGAGCACGCCGTCGTCACAGGTTTCGCCGTACTGGGTCTGCAGCTCGCCATCGCCGCACCAGGGCGGAATCTGGCAGTTCGGATCGCAGGCGCCGGCGCCGTAGGGATCGGACGAATACAGGTCGTCGTTTTCGCCGTTGTCGCACTCCTCCCAGGGCGTGTCCCGGTGACCGTCGCCGCACCGGGGACCCAGGGTGCACGAGGTGGTGCAGCCGCCGTAGCCCACATCGCTGTTGGCCTCGCCCAGATCGCACTGCTCGCCCACCACCACCACGCCGTCGCCGCAGAAGGGCACGCAGACGCTGGGGTTGATGTTGAAGCCCGAGAGGGTGAGCCGGTAGCTGGAGCCGTCCCGCTGCCGCTCGGCCTGGAACACGGCGATTTCATACACCTGTCCGTTGGTGAGGCCCAGATCGCCCATCTCCACGATGCCCTCCACGGGGATGTGGATGCCGCCCAGATCGAGCACCCGCTGGCCGCGGATGTACACCCACACGTCGTCGTCGCCGAGGAACGAGAGGATCTGGTTGGTCGTAGAACTGTATTTGAACCAGAACCGCACCTCGCTGGTGAAGAAGAAGTTGTGGTTGTAGCTGTAGCCTCCCGGCGCCGGATGCCCGTCGGCGGAGGCCGCGGACAGCACAGTGGATTCCGGGTCCCAGGCGTCTCCGCCGCCGTAGTAGGGGGCGATTTTAGCGGTGAAAGATGATTCGCCGGAGGCCGCGAGTCCCCGACCGTCCAGGGGGAAGAAGGTGGCGTTGCCCTCCTGGAAGGCATTGGTCACCGGGTTCCACCACCGCTGTCCCGTGTCGTCGATCCAGCGGTTCGTATACACGCCGCTGCTGTTCCACAAAACCAGGGTGT
Source organism: Deltaproteobacteria bacterium (assembly GCA_029565915.1). GTDB lineage: Bacteria > Myxococcota_A > Polyangia > JAAYKL01 > JAAYKL01 > JAKQNG01. Next base: position 5,313 of record JAKQNG010000275.1, on the reverse strand, counting down.
CCACCACGATGGCGGAGCTGGTGCCGCTGTGGTTGTACCACTGGGCGAAGTTGGCCTGGGTGCTGGCGAGGCCGCACCAGTTGTCGCTCACATAGCTCGGGTTCAGCACCGGCTTTCCCTTTGTCTGGGTGGAGTTGGTGGAGGTGGCCAGGGTGGTGGTGGTCATGCCGGCGGTCACCGTGTCGCAGCCGGTAATGTTGTTCTGGATGAAGTCGGGGTTGGTACCGCCGGAGGTGAAATCCCGGTAAACCACCGGAACGATCATGTTGGAACCCATGGCCGGCTGGGAACAGGTGTAGCCGGGCTCTTCTTCGCAATCCGAAGAACATCCGTCCCCGTCGTTTTCGTTGCCGTCGTCGCATTCTTCGGAACCGATGACGAGGCCGTCGCCGCAGACGGAGGTGCAGGCGGCCCCGGGGGCGCAGGTGGGTTCGATCTGGCACAGGGGCGTGCAGCCGTCGCCGATTTCCCTGTTGCCGTCATCGCAGGGCTCCGCCGTATGCCAGGTGCTGGAGGAAGGTTCCCCGTCGCCGCAGACATTCACCACACAGGTGTAACCGCCGCCCACCTTGGCGGCGCAGCTGAAGCCGGCCTCCCACTCGCAGGTGGCACTGCAGCCGTCGTTGTTGCCGCCGTTGCCGTCATCGCAGGCCTCACCGGTGGCGACAATGCCGTCGCCGCAGTCGGTGATGCAGGGGGCACCCGAATAGGGACAGATGTAGCCCGATTCCACTTCGCAGTCGGACGAGCAACCGTCGCTGTCGTCGTCGTTGCTGTCGTCGCATTCCTCTTCGCCCTCGAGGAGGCCGTCGCCGCAGATGGTCACGATGCGGGTACACGGTTCACCGGGGCCGTCGAGGCATTCCCAGCCGACGTCGATGCGCAGGCAGTTGTCCGGACATCCGTCATTGTTGGCGATGTTTCCATCGTCACACAATTCGCCCCGCAGGGGCTGGAGGATGCCGTCGCCGCAGCGGGGGGCTTCCGTGCAGGGGCTTCCCGGGTACTTGCAGACCCATCCCTCCTGCACCACACAGTCCACGCAACCCGGTGCATCTGTAACGTCACCGCCCACGTCGCAGGTCTCCGACCCTTCCACGCGACCATTGCCGCAGAAGGCGGTCTTGATGCAGTCCTGTCCTTCCTCGGGACAGACATAGCTGGGATCCTGGATGTCGCATGATTCATTACATCCGTCGTCGCCGTCCGTGTCGCCGTCATCGCAGACTTCGCCCGGTTCGATGACGCCGTTGCCGCAGTTCACGCCGGACCGGCAGGTGCAGGGTTGCGCCTCGGTGTCGCAGATCCAGTTGGGCTCCACCACGCAGCGGCCATTGGCGCCGTCCCCGGGCAGGGCATTGCCGTCGTCACAGGCTTCCCAGTCCTGGTTCAGCTCCCCGTCGCCGCAGGCGGGGCCGGACGGCTGAAGGTTGCAGTCCGCCGGCGGATCGTCGCCGAAACACGGGTTGTTCGTATCCGTGTCCCCATCTATGTCGCCATCCGAATCGGTATCCCCATCCGTGTCGGTATCCGTATCGGTGTCCGTATCAACATCCGTGTCGGCGTCTCCCGAATCGGTGTCCCCTCCGGTCTCCTCCGGATCCGCCTCATCGGTGCACCCGATCAGGACGGCCAGGGCGACCACCCAGAACAAACCGAACGATTTCAAGAGATTAGATTCTTTCATGGCATCTCCCTTCAATGGTGTCCATTGCATATTACATTAGAGTCGGAAGGGACGCCGGATTATCATGCCGCCAGAACGGCAACAAAAAAAGACACCTCGAATCATCCAATCTGAACATCCGGCCAGAACCTGCTTTTTAGCGGTTTACAAAAATCCGCAGTTATGTAAGGTTTCAAGTATGACGGTTGTAGATAGATTTCTCCATGTGGGTTCCGATGCCGGGGGGAGCATGGCACCCGAAGCGCCCGGAAGGGGTTCAACGCCCTGCAGCGATGATTTTTTTATCAATAAAAACAAAAACTTCCGGGATAAAGTGCTTTCTTTCTGCCTCTCCGTAACCAGCCTGATGGCCGGTGCTCCGGCGTTTGCCCGGACCGGTGGACCGGCTCCGGAAGACTGTGCGGAAGCCTGCACGGTCCCGGAGGTCTTTCCGTATTCTCCGGCCATGAGCCTGCTGGAGGACGCGGACGAATTTTTTATTCCCACCCGGGAGGAGGTCGACCTGATCGAGCGTCTCGCGGTGGGCATCCACAACTGGAAAACCACCCGGGAACACGGCTGGTGGGAGTGCGGAGAATTTTCGGAAACAGGCGTGGAAACTGAGGACAAGGCAATTCTTATCGCATATCGACTTGTTCGCGCCGCCCACATCCATTCCGATGACCAGGTGCAGGTGAACGTCTGGGGGCTGGCGGCCACCATCGCCCACGAGTCCTCGTTTGACCGGTGTGCGGTGGGGTATCATTTCCGGCGGTGGGCCATCGGCAGGAAGCTCCTGAAGCCCCGCACCCGGACCATTTCCTATGGGGAAGAAGAACTTCTTTATGCGATGAAAGATCCCCGCGCTGCGGGATGGTTCCGGTCCACCGGCGTCGACGTGGGGTACTGCCAGCTGTTGACCCGCTTCTACCACGGCAACACCCGGGACATGATGGACAGTGCCATGGGCATGGATATCTGCGCCCGTCAGTTCCGCCAGCGTTCCGAACGTCTGCGGACGGATCGCCCCTGGCGCTGGTGGAGGGGGTTCCGCTGTCCGTCCTACGATGCGAGGGTGACCCGGCGCGCCTATGCGCTGGGGGCCAGACCCGGAGAAATCTGATAAAAATCAGTTACTTATTTGATATGCCCATCCATCTTTGATATGGCTTCGAGCATGAACGAAGCCGGTCGCTCAGTGGCCAGGAAGGCGGGAATCGTCGGTGCGGGAACCCTCTCCTCCCGGGTGCTCGGCGTGGTCCGGGAATCGGTCATCGCGGCATATTTTGAAAAAGAAGTCATTGATGCCTTCCAGGTGGCGTTCATGCTGCCCAACTCCTTCCGGCGCCTGACCGCCGAAGGGGCCTTTTCGATTTCCATTACCACGGTATTTTCAAAGCTCCGCCAGGAAGGGGATCCAGAGCAGTCACGACAGTTCGTGTCCGCCGTTTACGGATTTTCAATTGCCTTTCTCGCCCTGCTCACGGTGCTGGGGGTATTCGGCGCCCACTGGTTGACCCTCCTGGCCGGCTGGGGCTTTTCATCGGATCCGGGTAAATTTGTCCTGGCCACCCGCCTGACGGCAACCATGTTTCCCTACATCTTCTTCATCAGCCTGACCGCCCTGGCCATGGGGCTGCTGAATGCCTCCGGCCGGTTCTTCGCTCCCGCCTTTGCACCGGCGCTGCTCAGCGTGGCCATCATCGGATGCGCCGTGGGCCTGTCGGGGACCATGCCCTCCCTGGGACTGGACCCGGTGTTTTCGCTGGCGGCGGGCGTCCTCATCGGCGGGGTGGCCCAGCTCGTGGCCCAGCTCCCGTCCCTGCGCGCGCTGGGGCTGCTGGTCCGGCCGGCCATCAACCTGCGCGATCCGGCCCTGCGGCGGGTGCTGAAAATCACCGCACCCATGGTGATCGGCGCCTCGGCCTATCAGGCATACAACATCCTCGCCACCTCCTTCGCGTCCACCCTCGGGCACGGGGCGGTCACCTTCATCACCTTTGCCCAGCGATTTTTCGAGCTGCCCCTCGCGGTGCTGGTGATGGCGATTTCCACTGCTGCGCTGCCTGGGCTGGCGGGACTGGTGGGGGCCGGAAAAATTGACGAGGCCAAGAACGTCTGGATCCACGCCCTGCGGCTGGCCCTCTTCGTGTCCACGCCGGCCATGGTGGCCCTGATCGTGCTGGCGGAACCCGTGATCACCATCATGTATCAGCGGGGTCTGTTTTCCCACGGCGACGCGGTGGAAACGGCCGGTGCCCTGCGGTGGCTGTCGGCCGGCATGATCTCGGTGGCCCTGCTGCGCCAGACGACGCCCTTCTTCTACGCCTTTGAAAAAGTGCGCATTCCGGTGGTCATGACCTTCGTGAACATCGGCGCCTACGCCATCGCGGCCGTGTTCCTGAAGGACCGCTGGGGACACCGGGGGCTGTGCATGGCCACTTCCATCGCCGCCACCGTGCAGGGGGTGGGACTGCTGCTGGCCCTGCGGATGTCCGTGGGCACACTGGGCCTCACCGGTCTCGCGCGCAACTGGCTGCGCGTCATCGTCGCCACCGTTCCCATGGGGCTGGTCATCTATTTCCTGTCGGGATTCGCGGCCTGGGAGCAAGGGGGGAATGACCTGCACAACATCGTCATCCTGGCCGGATGCGTGGTCGCTGGCGTGGTGATCTATGCCCTGACCGCCTGGATCCTCCGGGTCGCGGAGCTGCGCGAACTGGTTGAGGCGCTGAAACGGCGCAGAAGAAGGAGGGTTCCATGAATCGCATTGTCGATGCCGCCCTGATAACATCCACGGGCAAGCTTGAAAAACTGCCGGAACCGACCCTGCCGGAAGTGGCCTTCGCGGGCCGCTCCAACGTGGGCAAGTCCAGCCTGTTGAACGCCCTGTGCAATCGGAAGGGACTGTTCAAGGTCAGCTCGACGCCGGGCCGCACAAGGACCATCGTTCACGCAGAAGCCCGCCTCGCATCGGGCCAGAAGCTCTATCTCGTCGATCTGCCGGGGTACGGTTATGCGCGAGTCGTACGGGAGGCAAAGGCATCATGGGCCGAGTTCATGCAGGGATACCTGTCTACCAGGGCCACGCTGCACCTGGTGGTCATTCTGGTGGACGTACGCCGGGGGCCCGAAGAGGAAGAGGCTCAGCTCGTGGCGTTTCTGCGGGAACGGGGGTTGCCGGTGCTGCTTGCGGCAACCCGGATCGACCGACTGCCGCGGAACCAGCGGAAACCCGCATTGCAAATCCTGCGTCAGAAGGTTGGTGCCGACGTCATCGGTACCAGCGCAACGGAGCGCATGGGCCTCGACGAACTGCTGGACACCATCATCGAACGCCTGCACCTGTAATCACCATTGCTGGGAGTGATGTTTTGCGGAGGTTGGCGGCGGAGGATTTTCGGATGAATTGATCCGGTTTGCCGGGGCGGGCGGGGTGTTCGGAGCAAAATTCGTGAAAATTCGACGGGGCAGGAGGCGGGCAGGTGAGCAGTTTTTCGTCACAGCGCAGACCATTCCATTGCGAGTTCGTTTCATCGCCGGGTTCGACGTGATGTGGTGGCTGCGGCGCTCTACGCCGCCAGTTCAATGAGCGGCGGCCGACACGAGCCCACGGGGAATTCCACGTAGTAGTTGCCGGCACGGTA
>JAKQNG010000272.1 GCA_029565915.1 Deltaproteobacteria bacterium | reverse complement strand
AATAGAAATTGTGCAGTACCGCAGTGCCCAGCACGTCTTCTTCCCAGGGCCAGCCGGTCGCGCCGTATTCGTCGGGAATCTTCGCCTCCGCAAACTCCGTGCCGATGCCGTCCGCCGGGAAGAACAATGGCGTGCCGTCGTAGAGATCAAAGTCGCAACTGTAGGAAGACGCGAACGAACAGGGCATGCAGTCACTGGTCTCGCACGGTTCATAGGCAATGATCGTGTCGTTCGGATAGGCCCACTGTTCGCCGCCGGCACCCCAGCGGTTGACAAACCCGCCTGCGCCATTCGGATACAGAACGAGGTCGGCAATCCGTGACGCGTCCCCCGCGTACCAATCGCCCAGAACAGAAATGCAGTGTGTCGCGGCCGACGCCGTGGCAACGGGCTTGCCGTCCGATCCCAGAGTGGCTGCGACCATTCCCGGATAGCTGCCGCTGCATATCACCCCGAAATCCTCGTGGGCAGAGGTAAAATCCCGATACACGGCCTTCAGCGCCATCGGGCAGGTGCCGTTGCAGCCGGGTTCGTCGCAGCTCCATCCGGACTCCTGCGTACAGGTGGCCGAACAGCCGTCCGAGGGCACCCGGTTACCATCGTCACAGGCTTCGGGCGCCACCACGATGCCGTCTCCGCAGACCGCACCGCAGGCGCCGCTGGTACATGCGGGTTCCAGTTGGCAGAGTTCCGAACATCCGTCCATGGGTTCGCTGTCGCTGTCGTCGCAGGTCTCGTTTCCGGTGATCGCCCCGTCCCCGCATTCGGAGGTTTCAGTACCGGTATCCGTATCCGTGCCAGTGTCTGTGCCAGTGTCCGTGCCAGTGTCCGTGCCAGTGTCTGTACCGGTATCCGTATCCGTGTCTGAGTCCGTATCTGTATCCGTGTCGGTGTCGGTATCCGTGTCTGAATCCGTGTCTGTATCCGTGTCGGTGTCGGTGTCGGTATCCGTGTCTGAATCCGTGTCTGAATCCGTGTCTGAATCCGTGTCTGAATCCGTGTCCGTATCCGTGTCCGTGTCCGTATCCGTGTCCGTGTCCGTGTCTGAGTCAGTGTCGGTGTCCGTATCCGCGGTACCCGCGTAACAGACCGCTTCGCCTTCCATCATTCCACAGGACTGATTGTCCACCGCACAGTCCGTCCAGTTCACCCACTCCCCGTTCACGCAATGCTGCACCATGTTCTCACTGCAGGCAGACTGCCCTTCCTCACATCCATCTCCGCCACCGTCATCGCCGCATGCGGAAACCAGTACCGATAGAAAACACACCACAGTCCAGGTTCGGCCTTTCATGAAATCCTCCTTCAGAATTGCCTGGAAAATCATACCACATTCCGCGGACCGCGGGGCGAAAAGCATCGGATCAATGCAGGGACACGCCGGCCTGGAGCTGGGTTCCCTCTTCTCTGGACACGGCAAAACCGATGGTCAGGGAGCCGTGTTTTACGCCATAGAGCTTCTTTAATGCCTTCACGTCATAAACGGGCGCAAACCGCCGGCCATCCGGACTGATGAAGGCGCCGCCGCGGGCCAGCAGAATCCAGGTGTTCTTTGAAAACACCAGGTGATTCTCCACGGATTCCAGTGACGCGAAGGGCAACTCCGCAATGACGGTCACGGGCACGGCATCCCCTTTTTCAAACTCCACGATCACGCCGTCTCCCTGCAACTGGGCCAGATATTGTTCGGCGTGGTCTTCCAGATCGACCGCCTTGATGACCGGAAGGTCCCGGGCCAGGGTCCGGATACCGCTGCAGCCGGCCGCCAGAAACAACAACATTCCCAGGGGCAACCCGATGCGATTCATTGTCCTCCTCCTGTCTTTCCATTCAGTTCCCGCAACAGCTCGCGGGCCATTCGATACTCAAAGAACGCCACCAGATCGGAATCGATGACCTTCTGCAGCAGCGGTGCGGCCGTCTCGGGCCGGCGGGCGGCGAGGTGCTGCAGGGCTTCGTAGTAATCAGCCTCCACCTCCTGCCCCCGGTTGCGGGCATGGGAGCGGAGCGTGGCGACATCCATCCGTCCGGTGAAATACATGGCCAGGCGCTCCTGCCAGCTTTTTCCGGACGTCTTGTCCAGGTAGCCCCGGGCGAGATCGAAGGAACGGCCCGCACTCCGCAGGGATAAGGCTTCCACCCAGATGGCAAAATAGATTTTCCACATGGACTCCAGCTGATCCTGGTTAAAGGCCAGCCGGTAATAAACTGCCGCCTGCTCCAGATTGCCTTCCACGACGAGGAAGGAGATAATTTCCGCATAGGTGGAGCGGCGTTCGGGGTTCACCCGGATGGCTTCCCGGAAAAATTCATCCGTCCGATCCTCGCCGAGCCGATGACGGATGATGCCCCGCCGGATGGCGATGGCGCCGGTCTGCTCCAGGGGATACTCGGCCACGTCCCATGCCGCCAGGGCTGAGCGGTAATCCGCCTGCGCCTTGTCGATGCGGCCGGTTTCCCGATAGCAATCCCCTCGCTGCTCCAGCATCATCGCCTTCCAGAAATCCACGAAATTGCCACCCACGGGCTCGGGCGCCATGAGGGCGGCTGTCAGAATCCGGATGGCCTCGTCGTAGTTTCTGACGGCAAACTGGATTTCCGCGGTGCGCGTCACCGGGGTGGCGCTGGCGGGCCAGAGGGCCGAGGCCTCTTGAAAATGGGCGCCCGCATCGACGATGAAACCGTCGTCGTATTCTACGGTGGCCACCATCTCCATCAGCCCCGAGGCCACAATGCCCACCCGCGGATCGCTGCTTCCGGCAGCCACCACATCCCGCACGGCGGACACCGCCACGGCAAGGGCCGCATCCATCCCCGCCCGCGTTTCCTGCGTATGCAGCCGGAACAGGGACTCCCGCATCAGCTCCATGCCCTGCATCCGCATCTCGTCGTCGTCGGTACCGGCAATGCCCCGTGCATAGAAATCCATCGCCGCGCTCTGCCGCTCCATGTTGGAGAAGAAACGGCCCACGCACAGCGCATAGCGGGGATCCGACGGTGCCAGACGGTGGGCAATCAGGCAGGCGCGCAGGCCGGCTGCGGGATTGGCAGGCCCGAATTCCTGGGCCAGCTGGTGGTAGTTGTAGGCCACGTCCTGGCCGTCCCGGATCTGCTTGACCACCTGCAGCAGCTCGTCGTCGATGCCGTCCTGTACCTCGAGTTCTTCCATCCGCTCCAGGGACTCCACCAGATAGTCGCCCAGAAAAAATGCCTGCAGGAATTCCCGGCCGATGCCGCCCCGTGAAATGACCGACTGAAACAGATACGGCGAAAACCCTTCGCCCATGGTGGAAAAGAACTGCATGAACTCGATCACCGCGCGCTGGCGGAGGGCCAGTGCCTCGGAGAGACGGTCGAGGATTTCCCGGTGAGGGACCATCCGGGCGAGGTCGTCATAGACGGTGGCGATGGAATCGTATCGTTCGATGGGATCGCGGACGGTATCCCGCACGGATTGGGACCAGTCCATCAACGACAGATACTGCTCATTGTATTCGGGGCGTTCCGGATGGATCACTGACAGGATCCACAAGCCGGCAAGCACCAGGGCTTCCTTGCCCCGGGGCTCGAACCGGGACACCAGCCAGAGCGCCATGGGCTCCATTGCCGCGCCGATGCGCAGGTTGCGGAAATCCGCCCGCTCGTGCAGGGCCAGAGCATTGTGAAACGCGTCCAGCCGGGCGTCTTCGTCGTCTTCGGAAAGGCTGGAAAACAGGTTCATGTAATACATTAACAACTGGTCCCGGAGTTCCAGTCTCTGTGGGTGTTCCGGATCCATCAGGAACAGCTCTGCCTCCCAGCGGGCCAGGTTGTCCGCAGTGATTTCGGACGGAATGGTCAGCGGCCGGTGCACGGCGGCGGACGCTTCCTTTGTGGAGGCCGGCGGAGGGATGGCCGGACCGCAGGAAAGTGTCAGCAGGGCAGGCAGCAGCAACAGGACGGATAATCTGGTGGATTTCATGGGGGCAGTGTATTTTGAAGCCCGTTCCCGCGCAAGGAACTAACGCAGGAAAGACCCGCCGATGACCCACGCCGCACCACCCGCCCGCAAACTGGAAGCGCTCCGGCAGCGCGCCCGGATCATCGCCGCCATCCGCCACATGTTTGCGTCGGCCGATTTCCTGGAAGTGGAGACGCCCCTGCGGATTCCGGCTCCGGCGCCCGAATTGCACATCGATCCGACGCCTTCTGGTGACGCATTCCTCATTGCATCGCCCGAGTTGCAGATGAAACGGCTCATGGCTGCGGGATGCGACCGGATTTTTCAAATCTGCCACTGCTTCCGGGACGGAGAACGGGGCCCGCGTCACCTGCCAGAGTTCACCATGCTGGAATGGTACCGGGCAGGCGGCACCCTGGCGGACCTGATGGACGACTGCCGCGCCATCGTCACAGCCGGTGCCTGTGCGGTGGGCAGCCCGGAAACGATTACCCGACAGGGAACCCTCATTCACCTCAACGACGAATGGCCGGTGCTGGAGGTGCAGGACACCTTCGAGCGACTGGCCGACTGGCGACCGGGCGCCGATCCGGATCCCCTCCGCTTCGACATGGATCTCGTCGACCGCGTCGAACCTGCCCTGCCCGCTGATCGGCCCTGTTTTCTGGCCGGATATCCGGCGGCGATGGCCTCCCTGGCCCGGCTCGACAACGACAATCCGGAGCGGGCCCTGCGGATGGAGCTCTACGCCGGCGGCCTCGAACTGGCCAACGGGTACGAAGAGCTGACCGATGCGCGCCTGCAACGGGAACGCTTCATCGCAGAAGAAGCCAGACGCCGCGCCGCAGAAAAACCGCCCTTCCCCATGGACGAGGCGTTCTTCAAGGCACTGGAAACCGGCTTGCCTCCCTGCGCCGGCATGGCCATGGGGCTCGATCGGCTGGTGATGCTCCTCACGGATTTACCCACCATCAACGACGTGGTGGCGTTTTCTTTTCTATCAGGAGAATCCCATGACCCGCTGTGACGGACGAACCCGGAACGCACGGCCGTGCGCTCTTTCAATATCCCGGTATTGCTGGCTGCTGGCCGCCCTCACTCTGGCCACTGCCTGCCTGCCGAAGCAGGCCACCCGCACCACCCGGCCGACACCGGATCTTCATCCATGGGTGGAACAGACGGTCCGGAGCACTGACTCCGGCTCAACCTACAGCGTCATGCGCCTGCAGGGGCCGGCCGACGCCCCGGTCCTCCTGCTCCTCCACGGCGGCATCTTCGACAACCGCCTCTTCTATTACATGCACACCCTCTCCCGACGCTTCACCGTGGTGGCGCCCCAGTATCCGGACAACAGCCTGTTCTACACCGGACACGTGGCAGACTGGGGCAAAGTGGTCACCGACTTCCTGAAAGCCGCCGACCTGCAACCGGACTACGTGGCGGCGGTGTCCAACGGCGCCTACGGGGCCATCGAATACCTGCTCCAGAATCCCGACCACCGGGTAAAGCAGCTCTTTCTCATTTCCACAGTCATGTTCGGCATCTCCGAAGAAGAAGTGCGCAAGCGGACGCGGTTTGCGAAACTCGCCCTGTCCTTTGCACCGGGGCGCCTGCAGGGCGTGGTCGAAAAACGGGCCCTGAAAACGGACTACGGCGACGCCCCCGGGAAATTTTCCCAGCCCGACTTCTTTTTCGTGCGCCCCTACCCTTACTATTATCAGGTCTTCCGGGTGCCCATCACCCAGGGGCGTAAAAAGCAGGACACCATGCGCATCGACATCCCGGTCACGGTCCTCCACGGCACCGACGATGACGTGATGGCCATCCGCGCGGCCGCCCTCACGCCCCGGGTCTTTCCCCACGCGGAATTCATCGAGATGAAAGGGCTCGGCCACGACATGGTGTTCAGCGATGCGGATGCCGTGGTGGCGGTCATCTTCGACCGGCAGAAGCCATGAGCGAACCCTGCGCGTTTCTTCCGGTCAGCCGGGCGGACATGGACCGCCGGGGCTGGACGCAGCTCGACGTGCTTCTCGTCACCGGCGACGGCTACTTCGACCATCCAAGCCACGGGGTGGCGGTCATCGGTCGCGTGCTGGAGGCGGCGGGATATCGGGTGGGCATCCTGTCGCGGCCTTCCTGGAAGGATCCGGCCGACTGGATGCGCATGGGCCGGCCGGCGCTGTTTGTCGGCATCGCCGCGGGCGCCGTGGATTCCACCCTCAACAACTACACGGCGGATCTGGCCCGGCGCCGCACCGACAGCTTCGCTCCGGCCAACGATCCCCACGGCCGTCCGGACTTTGCCACGCTGGTGTACGCGGGAGCGGCGAAGGCGGCCTTTCCGGGGGTTCCCGTGGTCCTCGGCGGCATCGAGGCGAGCACCCGGCGATTTGCCTACTATGACTACATAAAAAAGGACCTGCGCCGCTCCATCCTGGTGGACAGCCGGGCCGACATCCTCGTCTTCGGCCCCGGGGAAGCCCAGACCCTGGACATCGCCGCCCGCCTGCGAAATCAGGAGCCCCTGGACGATATCCCGGGAACGGCGGTCCGTCGCCGCACCGACCCGCCGGCGAACTACACGGTCCTGCCCTCCTTTGCCGATCTGCGCGCCGATCGAAGCCAGCTGCTGGCCCAGACCGCCCTGCTCGAAGCCGGACTCGGCCCTTTCCGGGAAAGCGGCTTCTGGCAGGCCTACGACGAAGGCAATGTAATCTGCCATCCGCCGGCCCCCGCCGACGCCGACGCCTTTGACCGGACCCACGAGCTGCCCTTCACCCGCCGCTCCCATCCCTCCGCGGGACCGGTACCGGCCCTCGAAACCGTCCGCTGGTCCGTCATTGCCACGCGGGGGTGTCCGGGCGGCTGCAGCTTCTGCGCCATCAGCTGCCACCAGGGACGACGGGTGGTGAGTCGGAGCCGGGCTTCCATCCTGCGGGAAATCGCCACCATCGCCGCGGATCCGGATTTCCGGGGAACAATTACGGACGTGGGCGGCCCCACCGGAAACGCCTGGGGATTATCCATCGACAACAAAAATATCTGCCGTCGCTGTCGGCGGCCCTCCTGCCTGCATCCGGATATCTGTCGCAACCTGGACACCGATCACGGCCTTCTGCTGCAGCTCCTCGCGGAAGGGGTGCGTATCCCGGGAGTCCGTCACCTGTTCATCGCCAGCGGCATCCGCCACGACCTGGCCCTCCGATCACCGGAATTCATTGATCGCCTGGCCGCCGGACACACGGGCGGACACCTTAAAGTTGCACCTGAGCATGTAGATATAAAAACGTTGGAAATAATGAGAAAACCAAGAATCGAAGTATTGGAAGAATTTGAGCGGAAGTTCCAGGCTGCCAGCAGAAAGGCGAAAAAGGAACAGTACCTGCTGCCCTATTTCATCGCCGGTTTTCCGGGATGTACAAAAGCGGCGGCGGACAAGCTGGGAAGTTGGCTCCAGCGGCGTCACCAGACCGTGGATCAGGTGCAGAATTTCATCCCTCTTCCGGGAACGATGGCGGCGGCTCTGTACGCCTGCGGAAAAAAATCTGACGGCGAAAAGATTTTCATTCCCGGAACGAAAGAACGACGGCGACAGAAAACGCTGGTCACCGGGACCCATCGAACCGGACGCCCGCAGAAAGAGAGACGGACATGACGGACGACCGGGACGGCATGTACATGGGTTTGGCGCTGGAGCTGGCGGAAGAGGCCGCCCGACAGGGAGAGGTACCCGTTGGCTGCGTGGTCGTCGATCAAAACGGACAGGTCATCGGCACCGGTGCCAACCGACGGGAGGCTGACCAGGATCCCCTGGCTCACGCGGAAATTCTCGCCATCGCGCAGGCCGCCCACCGCACGGGATTCTGGCGTCTGGAGGACACCACGCTCTACGTCACGCTGGAGCCGTGCCCCATGTGCGCGGGCGCCATTCTCAACGCGCGCATTCCGCGGGTGGTTTACGGGGCGGCGGATCCCAAGGCCGGGGCGGTCCGGACCCTCTATGCGCTGCTGTCGGACAACCGGCTCAACCACCGCTGCGAGGTGACGGAGGGAGTCCGGGCGGACGAGGCCTCGGCCCTGCTGAGCGGTTTTTTCCGGGACCTGCGCCACCAGCGAAAGACACCGGCCGGCGACTTTTGAAAAGAACTTGACAGAACCGGTGTCCGAAACCAAGTTAGCCCACTCAGTGCACTAACCAGAAACAGCTGAAAGAGAGGTTCAACATGACAAAATCAGAACTCATCGAGGCAGTGGTCGCGTCCGCCAATTCCCCCGAAAACCTGACCAAGAAGGCCGCGGCCGAAATTTTTGACGTGATTTTCGAAGAAATCAAAGCAGCCATCCGCAAAGACGGACGGTTCTCCATCCCCGGCTTCGGCACCTTTACCAAAAAAGAGCGCGCCGCCCGGGAAGGTCGCAATCCCCAGACCGGCGAACCCATTAAAATTGCCGCTTCCACCACCATCGCCTTCAAGGCCGCCAAGGACATCAAGGACAGTCTGAAGGCCTGACGCCCCCCGCCCGCCACTTTCTTCGTTTCCCGCCATCCCTCTGCTACGCTGACATCCGTGGGCAGCTACGACCTCATGGCAGACATGTACCTGGCCTGGCTCCGGGTGGAACGGGGCCTGGCGCCGCGGACCATCGAAGCCTACAGCCGGGACATCGGGCGCTTTACCGCCTGGGCGCAGGAATCGGGACTCGCACCGGGAGCAGAAACCGCCAGCGACCTGTCCGCTTTTGTCAGCGCCGTTTCGATGCAGGGACTCGACCCACGCAGTCAGGCCCGCCTCCTCTCCGCCCTGCGCGGCTTCTTCGGATGGCTGGCCGCCGAAAAGCTGATTCCCGCCGATCCCACCGATGAGCTGAGCTCGCCGAAGGCCTCACGGAAGCTCCCATTCGTACTGACCTTCGAGGACGTGGAGCGACTGCTGGCGACGCCGGATGTCCGGACGCCCCGGGGCATGCGGGATGCGACGATGCTCCACACCATGTACGCGGCGGGCCTGCGGGTCTCGGAGCTGGTGACCATGCGTCTGCGGGACATCGACCTGGAGGCGGGATTTGCGGCCATCACAGGCAAGGGCGATAAACGGCGGCTCATTCCCCTGGGCGAATGGGCCGTGGACATGCTCCGTCGCTACCTCGCCGAGGTGCGGCCCCGCTGGGCCTCCTCCGATGAGAAACACGTTTTTCTCACCCATCGCCGTCACCCCATGACCCGACAGGGATTCTGGCTCATCATCCGCCGGTACGCGGCGGCGGCGGGCATCCGGGGCGCCATCAGCCCGCACAAACTGCGCCATTCCTTTGCCACCCACCTGCTGGAGCGGGGCGCCGACCTGCGTTCCGTCCAGGCCATGCTCGGCCACGCAGACATCAGCACCACCCAGATCTACACCCACGTCACCATGGGTCACGCCCTCAGCGAATACCACCGCCATCACCCCCGTGCCTGAACACCTGTTTCCCCTTTAAGGACGCAAAGTTACGACACAACGGATGCCCGGGAAAAATGGTCTTGCCTTGCCGGTTGAATCCTGTAATACCCTTCCTCTCTTTACAATGACCAACAACGACAAAGGACCTCATTAGTACAAATCGCAATCGGGGTAATCGGGCTGGAAAATGACAATCAAGTTTCAACAATCTGACTGCATTGATATTGAAAAAGCCCTCGGACGGGAGTGGCTGGAGACCAATGGCATCGGCGGCTATGCCAGCAGCAGCATTTCGGGATGCAACACGCGACGCTACCACGGCCTGCTGGTGGCCCGGCTCGAACGACCCGCAGGCAAGTTCGTCCTTTTGTCCCGGTATGAAGAGTCACTGTACGACCACCCGACGGAGCAGAGCATCAGCACGGCCCAGTATCCGGGAAAGGTGCAGCCGGACGGATATCGCCACATGGCGTCGTACTCGTTTGATAAAACCCCCGTGTTCACCTTCCGCACGCCCCACGTGAACCTCACCCGGCGGGTGGCCATGATTTCGGGACGCAACGCGGTGTTCACGAAGTACGAGTGCACAAAGAACCCGCGCGCGGCGAGGCTGGTCATCCGCCCCCTGCTCGCTTATCGCGATTTCCACGCCCTCACCTGCCAGAACGTCACGCTGCAGGTGCGCACCTTTCCGGCGCGGCAGGGCTTCAAAATCCAACCCTACGAAGGTATGCCGCCCCTGTTCATCCAGACCACGGGACGATTTGAGTTTTTTCCCTCCCCCGTGTGGTACCGCCACGTGGAGTACGCCCGCGAGATGGAGCGGGGCTTTCCGTTTCAGGAAGACCTGTTCAGCCCGGGCATGTTCGAAATCGACTTTCCCAAGGGCGCGGAGCTGCTGGTCAGCGCCTCCACCACCGAACTCTCCGACCTCGACCCCATCTGGGAGCGGGAGATGAACGAGCGCAGCCTGTTCTTCAAGGGCCTGCGGGGCACCGCCATGCAGAAGACGCTGCGCTGGTCGGCGCAGCAGTTTCTGTCCACAAAACTGAGCGGCAACCGGGCCATTACCGCCGGGTTCCCCTGGTTCCTCGAATGGGGCCGCGACGCCATGATCGCCCTGCCCGGCCTGCTGCTCGACGGCGAGAAGAACCCGGATTACCTCGACGTTCTGAAGGAGTTTTCCGCAAACATGAAGGACGGCGTGGTGCCCAATTTCCTCGGCCTGCGCCCGGACGACAACGCCTACAACTCCGCGGACGCCAGCCTGTGGTTCGCCTGGGCCGTGCAGCAGTACCTCGCCGCCACGGGCGACTACGCGGCACTCAAGGGCGACATCCTCAACGCCCTCGACAACATCTTCGACGGCTACTCCCGCGGCACCCTCAACGACATCCGCATGCTGGACAACGGCCTCATCCGCGCCGGTTCGTATCACACCCAGCTCACATGGATGGACGCCAACAGCAACGGCATGCCGGTCACACCCCGCAATGGCTGTCCCGTGGAAATCAACGCCCTGTGGTACAACTTCCTGCGGTTCCTGGCCGAGCTGGGGCCCCGCGGAGACGTGCGCAACGGCCAGAAGGCCGCGGCCCTGGCCCAGAAGGTGCAGCAGTCGTTTATCGAGGCATTCTGGCAAGAAGACGGACAGTACCTGGCAGACGTATGGAACGACGGAGAAGTGGACCGGGCCATCCGACCCAACCAGGTGTTTGCGGTGTCCCTTCCCTTCAGCCCGCTGTCCGATGACCGGGCACGGGCCATCATGGACTGCGTCCGCAGGGAACTGTACACACCCCTCGGGCTGCGGACCCTGTCCCCCGCGGACAGCCGATTCTGCCCCGCCTACGAGGGCGGCCCCGCAGAGAGGGACGGCGCCTACCACAACGGCACCGTGTGGCCCTGGCTCATCGGCCACTACGCGCAGGGACGCATCCGGACCGCACCCGGAAAAGAAGTCCTTCCCGAACTCGAAGAAATCGTCGAGGCATTCCGGGCCCACCTCAGCAACGAGGGCGTGGGCACCGTTTCCGAAATTTTTGACGGGCTGGCCCCGTCCGCCGGGAAAGGCTGTACCAGCCAGGCCTGGAGCGTGGCCGAAGTGCTGCGCGTCACACAGATGGTCGAACAATTGAAGCGGGGGGCATGACACCGCTGTAACCAATGGAGAGTGCGCAATGAAGATTCTGATGTACGGCTGGGAGTTTCCTCCCCATATCAGCGGTGGTCTGGGGGCGGCCTGTTTCGGACTGACCCGTGCCCTTGCGGCCAGGAGCCACGAAATCCATTTCGTGCTGCCGCGGGTCAACCCGGATGTCAACGACAACGGCCCCATCGACCTGATTGACGTGGGGCGCTTCCCCGCGCAGACGTCGGTGCTGGACAACTGGGAACACCTCATCTCCCAGCTCGAAAAAATTTCCCACCACATCAACATCCACGCCATCGAGTCGCCCCTGTCGCCCTACCTGACCGAAGAGCAGTACCGGGCGGAACTCATCCGCCTCAAGCTGCAGATGGAGGGCGTGCAGGACGCGTTCGCACCGACGACCCACAACCTCACCCTCTCGGGACAGTACGGGCCCAACCTGATGAGCGAAGTCATGCGGTACGCATCCGTCGCCGGCAGCATCGCCCTGCGCGTCGAACACGACGTCATCCACGCCCACGACTGGCTCACGGTGCTCGCGGGCCTGGAGGCAAAGCGTATCAGCGGCAAGCCCCTGGTCATCCACGCCCACGCACTGGAATTCGACCGCAGCGGCGAAAACGTCAATCAGGCAGTTTACGACATCGAGCGCTATGGATTCGAGCAGGCCGATGCGATCATCGCGGTCAGCCACCTCACCAAGAACACCATCGTCGCGCGCTACGGCATCGCGCCCGAAAAAATCCACGTGGTCCACAACGCCGTGACCACCGAACTGCACGGCGACACCGGCCACTACGAAAAGCGGGCCGACGAAAAAGTGGTCCTCTTCCTCGGCCGGATCACCTTTCAGAAGGGCCCCGATTACTTTGTGGAAGCCGCCGCCAAGGTGCTCGAACAGATGGAAAACGTGCGGTTTGTCATGGCCGGCAGCGGCGACATGACCCCCCGCCTCATCGAGCGCATCGCCCAGTTGCGGCTGGGGCGCAAGTTCCACTTCACCGGATTTCTGCAGGGCGCCCAGGTGGAGCAGATGTTCAAGGAGAGCGACCTGTACGTGATGCCCAGCGTGTCCGAGCCCTTCGGCATCTCACCCCTCGAAGCCATGAGTTACGACGTGCCGGTGATCATCTCCACCACCTCGGGTGTCTCCGAGGTGCTCCAGAGCGCCCTCAAGGTGGACTTCTGGGACGTGGACGAACTGGCCCAGAAAATCCTGGCGGTGCTGAAACATGCACCCCTGCGACGCGAACTGGTCGAGCGGGGGTCCGTGGAACTGCAGAAGTTCCAATGGGAGCACGCGGCCGGACACATCGAACACGTGTATGACCAACTGACACACAACTGACCGGGGACGGAGGGCGCCATGGTTTATCTCTGCTTTTATTTCCAGGTTCACCAGCCGAACCGGTTGAAACGCTATTCCTATTTTCAAATCGGACGTGACCACTTTTATGAGGACGACACGAAAAACCGGGCCATCATGCAGAAGGTGGCCGAAAAGTGCTACCTGCCGGCCAACCGGCTGATGCTGAAGCTGGCAAAGAAGTTCAAGGGCGATTTCCGCATCTCCTATTCCATCTCGGGCACCTGCATCGAACAGATGCGCAAATTCAGTCCCGAAACCCTCGACTCGTTCAAGGCCCTGGCCGATACCGGCTGTGTCGAAATGATCGACGAAACCTACAACCACAGCCTGTCATTCCTCTATTCGAGGGAAGAATTCAAACGGCAGGTGGCACTGCACAGCGAGACCATCGCAAAGGAATTCGGCCAGAAGCCCACCACGTTCCGCAACACGGAGCTCATCTACAGCAACGACGTGGCCGCCACCGTCGAGGGCATGGGCTACAAGGCCATCCTCGCGGAGGGCGCCGATCGGCTGCTGGACTGGCGCAGTCCCAACTTCCTGTACCAGCCCGAACCCTGCAACAAGCTCAAGCTGCTGCTGAAGAACTACAAGCTCTCCGACGACATCGCGTTCCGGTTTTCGAACCGGTCGTGGGAAGAGTACCCGCTCACGGCGGAAAAGTTTGCCGCCTGGTGCCACGCGGTGGCCGGCAACGGCGAGACCATCAACCTGTTCATGGACTACGAAACCTTCGGCGACCACCAGTGGGAGGATTCGGGCATCTTCAATTTCCTGGAGCACCTGCCCGAAGCCATCCTGCGCAATCCCGAATACCGGTTCGCCACACCTTCACAGGTGGCCTCGTCCCTGTCGCCGGTGGCCCGGCTCGATGTGCCCGACTTCGTTTCGTGGGCGGACATGGAGCGGGATCTCTCGGCCTGGCGGGGCAACCACCTGCAGGACGACGCCCTGGAAGCCGTCTTCGCGCTGGAAGAACGGGTGATGGCCACCAGCAACCCGGACCTGATTTCCACGTGGCGGTCCCTGCAGACCTCGGACCATTTCTACTACATGTGCACCAAGTGGTTTTCGGACGGCGACGTGCACAAGTATTTCAATCCCTACAACAGCCCCTACGACGCGTACATCAACTACCAGAATGTTCTCGCTGATTTTGAGTCAACGCTGAAAAAATAACCCGGACTGGCAAGGAGAAGACGTCATGAAGTATCTGTTCGAAGTAAGCTGGGAAGTCTGCAACCTGGTGGGCGGCATCCACACCGTCATCCGTTCCAAGGCATCAGAGGCCGTCGCCGACTACGGAGAAGGCTACTTCCTGCTCGGTCCTCTCCTCGACAACAACACCGATTTCGAAGACTCCGATGACGACGTCTACCGCGCCATCCGCCCCGCCCTCGAAAAGAAGGGCCTGCAGTGCCGGCTGGGACGCTGGAACATCGCCGATCGTCCCCGGGTCATCCTGGTCAACTTCCGCGATCGCTACGATTCGGGAAAAGTGCTGTACCAGTACTGGCAGCGGTTCGGCGTCAACTCCATGGACGGCAACTGGGACTACATCGAACCGGTGCTGTTCTCCACGGCCTGCGGCGAAGTCATTGAGACGATCCACGAAACCCTCGCCGGCACCAAGGACACGGCGGTGGCCCAGTTTCACGAGTGGATGAGCGGCGGCGGGCTGCTCCACCTGAAAAAGACCTCCCCCGAAATCGGCACGGTGTTCACCACCCACGCGACCATCCTGGGCCGTTCCATGTCCGGTTCCGGCGTGGACATCTATTCGGAGGAAGTGTCCATCGATCCGGAGCGGGATGCCAAAATCTACGGCGTGCCCGCCAAGGCATCCCTCGAAACGGTCTGCGCCAGAGAAGCGGACATCTTCACCACCGTCAGCAACGTCACCGCGGACGAGTCGGTAAAAATCCTCAACAAGCGACCCCACTACGCGGTGTTCAACGGCATCAACACGCGGGAGATGGGCACCCTCGACGACATCCGCAAAAAGGGAAAGAAAGTCCGCCAGAAAATCACGTCGCTGGCGTCGGCATTCCTCGGCCAGAAAATTCCGGCCGATGCCCGCCTGTGGGTCACCTCCGGCCGCTACGAATTCCACAACAAGGGCTACAACCTCTTCCTGGACGCCCTGGCGCGCCTCAACAATTCGCTGCGGGAACAGGCGGACTCCCCCACCATCGTCGCCTGGTTCCTCATTGCCACGGGCAACAACGGCATGAAGCAGTCGTTCATCGATCGCATGAACGGGGCGGAAGGTCACGCCAACGATCCGGGCATCCTCACCCATCACATGGGAGACGAATATCACGACGCCATCGTGTCCACCTGTCACCGGCTGGGCCTCAACAACAACCCGTCCAATCGGGTGAAGGTCATCTTCAGCCCGGCGTATGTCAGCGAAGCAGACGGCTTCTTCAACATGCCCTACTACGACGTGTTGTCCGGCTTTGATCTCGGCGTATTTCCGTCCTTCTACGAACCGTGGGGATACACCCCCATGGAGAGCATCGCCGTCGGCGTGCCGACCATCACATCCGACCTCGCCGGTTTCGGTCGCTGGGCGCAGGACCTGAACATCAACCACGAAAACGCGGTGACCATCATCGAGCGGGCCAACAGATCCTATGCCGCCGCCGGTGACGCGCTGACGGCCTCCCTCACCCAGTTCGCCCAGCTCAATCCCGCCGACATCGGCGCCATCCGGACGCGGGCGCGCAACATTGCCGAAATGGCCAGCTGGTCCAATTTTTACCAGAACTACCAGAAGAGCTATGCCGCCGCGGCCATCATCACGGAAAAGCGACTCAATTCACTCGATACGTCCAGCGCATCCGACGATCTCTTCATTCTCTTCAAAGGTGCCATGGGCGCCGGTCCCCACTACCGCCGCCTCACCGTGGCGCCCAAGCTGCCCAAGGAATTCAGCAAGCTGTCAAAACTCGCCTACAACCTCTGGTGGGCGTGGCATCCCGAGGCCTGCGAGCTCTTTTCCGACGTGGATCCGGCACTCTGGGAAGAAACCAACTCCAATCCCGTCCTCTTTTTGGAGCAGGTGGCGGCCAATCGGCTGGAGGCCCGCACGTCCGACCCGTTATATGTGAAGAAATACAACCGCATCACGGCGGAATTCGAAAAATACCTGGCCGGACCGGGGCGCCGCTACGATGCGGGAGACGCCCTCGGGCCGAAAACGCCCGTAGCCTACTTCTCCATGGAATTCTGTATCCACGAATGCCTGCCCATTTATTCGGGCGGCCTCGGCGTGCTTTCCGGCGACCACATGAAATCGGCCTCGGACCTGAACCTGCCCCTCATCGGCGTGGGCTTCCTGTACAAAAACGGCTATTTCCAGCAGCAGATCGGCGTCGACGGCATGCAGATGGAACTCTATCCGCCCCTCGATCCCTCCAGCCTTCCGGTGGAAGCCCTGCGGGATCAGGACAACCAGGAAGTGCGCATCTCCGTTTCGCTGCCGGGGCGGGAGGTGGTGGCAAAAATCTGGCAGGTCCACGTGGGCCGCATCACCCTCTACCTGCTGGACACGGATGTGGAAGAAAACCACCCCGACGACCGCATGATATCGGCCAAGCTTTACGGCGGCGGCAAGAAGACCCGCATCGAACAGGAAATCGTGCTGGGCATGGGCGGTGTCCGCTTCATCGAAGACAAGCTCGGACTGCGGCCCAGCGTGTACCACATGAATGAGGGCCATTGCGGCTTCCTGCTGTTCGAACGAATTGAGCGCTACATGCGCAACAACGGCCTCGATTTCTCCACTGCCCGCGAAATGGTCAAGGCCTCCACGGTGTTTACCACGCACACGCCGGTACCCGCCGGCAACGAAACCTTCGACGTCTCGCTCATGGAGCAGTACTTCGGCGATTTCGCGCCGAAAATCGCCATCTCCTTTGAGCAGCTGCTGGAAATGGGCATGTCCCGGGCGGACGACCAGACCCGGGCGTTTTCCATGACCGTGCTGGCGCTGAAGCTCTCCAGCATGGCCAACGGTGTGTCAAAGCTGCATGGCAAGGTGTGCCGGGAAATGTGGCAGGACGTCTGGAAGGAACTCGATCGGGATGAAGTGCCCATCACCTCCATCACCAACGGCATTCACCTGACGTCGTGGATCGGCGAAGACATCAAGCGTTTGCTCGGGCAGTTCCTGGACATCACCTGGGACGAAAACCACGACGATCCGCTGGTGTGGGCCGACGTTGACCAGATTCCCAACGAGTCCCTCTGGCACGAGCACCGCACGCAGAAAAAGCGGATGATCGACACGCTGAAAAAGAAACTCTTCGAAGATTACAGCCGCCGGGGCGAAAAGCCGCGGTTCATCAAAGAATCGCTGGAAATGCTCAACCCGGATGCCCTCACCATCGGGTTTGCGAGGCGATTTGCCACCTACAAGCGAGCCGCCCTCCTCTTCCGTCATCGGGAATCCCTGGCGGCACTGGTCAACAATCCCAAGCGCCCGGTGCAGATCATCTTTGCGGGAAAGGCCCATCCCGCAGACACCCTGGGCAAGGAACTCATCAAGCGCATCGTGGAAGAATCCCGTACCGCAGAGTTCAAGGGCAAGATCTTCTACGTTGAAAACTACAGCATGAAGCTCGGCCGCCTGCTCACCCAGGGCGTCGACGTCTGGCTGAACACGCCGGTCCGTCCCCACGAGGCCAGCGGCACCAGCGGCATGAAGGTCGTGCCCAACGGCGGCATCAACTGCTCCATTCTGGACGGCTGGTGGGACGAGGCGTTTGACGACAACGTGGGCTACGCCATTGTCTCCAACGCCATGCCGCTCAACCGCGACCATCAGGACGAGATGGACAACAACGCGCTCTTCAATGTCCTTCTGTCCGAAATCCTGCCAACATATTACGAAGTCAATGGGGACGGTGTGCCGGTGGCCTGGGTCAAGCGCATGAAGGACGCTCTGAAAAAACTCGCGCCCATGTTCTCCACCATGCGCATGGTCCACGAATACCATGAGCGCCTGTACATTCCCACCGCTCGCCGCGCGGTCAAGCTCACGGCGGACGGTTTCCGGGGCATCAACGCGCTCACCGAATGGAAACGAAGCATCAAGGCGCGCTTCTCCACGGTACAGATTGAACATATCCGCATCAAAGGGCTCGATGGCGACCTGTTGCCGGCCAACCGACCGCTGGAAATCGAAATGACCGTTGTACCGGGACGCATGAAAGCAGACGAGATCCGGGCAGAACTCATCATCGGTCACGACAGCGGAGAACGGGGCGACTCCGGCGAAATGAAAACCGTGGAGATGCAACATGTAGAAGGCGTCGATCCGACCGTCTTCACCTACAGCCTCTCCCATCGCCTGCAGCGCAGCGGCACGTTTCGATATGCCATCCGGGTGGTTCCCACCCATCCGCTGCTGACCTGCACCCAGGAAACGGGTATCGTGCACTGGGCATAGCGAACCCTCGCTCCGACTCGATGAACAGAGAACAACCCAGAATTCTCATCATTGAAGACGACGCCACCATTCTTCTGTCCGCAACGATGTATCTCGAAGACCAGGGTTACAGTGTCCTTGGGGCGACCGACGGCCAAAACGGCCTGTCCCTGCTGGACGATCGCCTGCAGGTGGTCATTACCGACATCCGTATGCCTGTCGTGGACGGATTTGCGATCCTCCGCGAAATCAACAGCCGGTTTCCCGAACTGCCCACGATTGTCATCTCGGGCACCGACAACCTGCAGGATGTGGTCAAAGCCCTGCGCCTCGGGGCCTGGGACTTCTTTCCAAAGCCGATTGCCGATCTGGACATCCTGCACTACTCCATCCGCAAGTGCATCGAGAAGGCCACCCTGATCAGGGAGAACCGCATTCATCGCCGTCGACTGGAGGCCGCCAACGAAGAGCTCGAAGCCTTCAACCGATCGATCTCCCACGACCTGCGAGGCCCACTTCACGCCATGGACATCTTCAGTTCGATTCTCGAGGATGACTACGGACCGGTTCTCGACGGCAACGGGCTGGAAAACCTGCGGCAGATCCGCGCCGCGATCCGACGCATGAATACGATGATCGAAGACATGTTGTCCCTGTCGCGACTGTCAGGCCGGACGCCCGACAAACAGTCCGTCGACATCACGGCCATTGCCAACGACATTGTGCACACCCTGACAGCCGGACAATCGGACTCCGGAACGGCCTTCGAAATTGAGCCGGACATCCGCGTAACCGGCGACCCGGGACTGTTGCGCAACGTCATGGAGAACCTTCTGGGCAATGCCTGGAAATACACGAGAAAAGCCGATCACCCGCGCATCGAAGTGGGCACCTGTGACACAGATCGCGGCATCACCGTCTTCGTCCGGGACAATGGCGCCGGATTTGACATGAAGTCGGCACCCCGGCTCTTCCGGCTCTTCAGCCGCCTGCACAGCGATGCAGATTTTACCGGAAACGGCATCGGCCTGGCCACGGTGCAGCGGATCATCCGATGCCACGACGGCGACATCCGGGCCGAGGCCCGACCGGGACAGGGCGCCACCTTCTATTTCACATTGCCGGTCTGACGCCGGTTGGCCATCCGCCGGCGAACCCCGACGGCCATCATGCCCATGGCGCCGGTCAGACAAATCAGAAGTACAACGACTAGTATCAATCGATAGGGAGAATCCGCCCGGGCGCCGGACCCTTTACCCGATGTTGCATCCGGCCGATTCAGGATCACTTCCACATTCTGCGCATCCAGCTCCAGGGACACGCTGGCCACCACCGCGCGAACCCGGTCATTGCGGATGGTGCCGTTCTTCTTTTTCCAGATCACCGCAGTGGCGCGGGCCGGATGCTGCTGTCGGGCATTCAATCGATTGTCCGGTAGCGAAATATGAACCCGCGCCCGCTCAATTCCGTCAAAACCGGACAGGGTCTTCTCGGCTTTCTGCTCCAGCTGGTTTTCCTCGGCCCGGCGGATTTCCGCGGCCGTCGGAAAAAACGAAGATGGTGCTTCCGCTGTCGGAGATGCTCCCGGAGAAGGAGCATTGCTGTTGCAGGCGGTCAGTGCGGAAAGACAAAATAAAATAGCCGCTCCGCGCATAAAAAACCGAAACCTTTTCAATCAGTAGAGCTCGAAATACCAGGTAGTGGCCGTGCGGGGCTGATTGGACGGCGGGAACTTGATGGAACGGGTGGTGCGGACCACACAGCTCTTCATCTTTTCGCTGCCCTGGCGAGCGGATGCGCCCATCACACGACCTTCCCCGTCCACGGCAATATCAATGTCCACGCGCGTCACCGATTCACCGGCGATACACGGAAGAAACTTTCTCACATTGCGACTCATGATCGCGTTGATGTCCTCGGCGGTCAGGGCCCTGCCGCCGGCACCGCTCAGGTCACCCATGGACATGGCCGTGTTCATGGCGTCTTCATAACTCATGCCGCCATCCACCGAACCACCGCCACCACCGCGACCGCCCCGCCGACCGCCCCGTCGGCCCCGGCCCTTCTGGCCATCCAGCGTTCCGCCGCCCATCTTGATCTGAATTTCACCACTGTCGAAGGCATCCACCATCTCCTGAGGGCCCAGCTGCTTTTCCTCACGCAGCTTGCGGCTTAAAAAATAGCCGCCCACCGCGAGGCCGATGACGCCGAGCACGCCCAGCGCCACCACCACCTTGAAGAACAGGCCGCGGGTTTCCGCCTTTTCGGCACGCACCAGCGCCGCCTGTTCCTCCATTTCCTTTTTCTTGATGCGATAGCGTTCCAGGTACTCGTCAAAGTCGCCCCACGCGCGCACCTTTTTCCGCACACCCGTGTCCATGTTGGCCAGCTTGTGATTCCCGATAACCTCGCCGCGCAGAATCATCTGAATGAGTTCCCGATCCGAGAACGGACCGTGGTCAAATTTGTCCTTCTGAACCATCCAGCGGGCAGCCTCCGACTGAGCGGTATTGGCCAGCACGGCACCCATATCGATGATGGACGCCCGCCCGTCCATCTCCACACCCAGGGGCTTCGGCGCACTGGGAGGCGGGGGCAGACCCGGCGCATTCAGCATCCCGCCGGCAGGTGGCTGTACGGGAACCACGTCCTGAGTCGCCGACGGATCAAATTCAATGTCGATGTCAATGCCCAGGCTGTCGTCCACCGCGGTGGACGTTCCCGCCGATTCCGCCGCATCATTGCCCGCGGTTTCGGACTTCGCCAGCTGGGAGATCGCCTGCTTCACCTCCTTGGCGGACATGAAGCGCTGCCTGGGATCGGCCGACATGCAGCGGGCAATCACGTTGTCCACTTCGGGTGAAAAACCCAGCTTGCTCGGTGCCCGCAGCGGGCGCTCCGGCGTGCGACCGGTGATCAGCACATAAAAAATCGCACCCAGCGAAAAGATATCAGACCGGGTTGTGGCTTCGCGCGGATTCTTCAGTACCTCCGGTGCCCAGAAGGAGGATTCCGTACTCCCGCGACCCGCGTAATCGGGCTTGGCGATGCGGACCGTGGACAGCGCCCAGTCGTGCACCTTCACCCGCCCGGCCCGATTAATGAGAATGGCACGGGGATTGAGCGACCCGTGATAGGTCCCCGCATCGTGGGCGTGGGCCAGCGCATTACACACGTGTCCGATGATGTTGTACGCACCCTTGAAGGAAAACCGCTTGTGATCCCCTTCACGTTTCTGCAACTGGGTCTGCAGGTTGTAGCCATCCACCCACTCCGCGGCGATGAACAGGTATTCTTCGGTCATTCCCATGCCGAAGGTGGAACGGATGTTCTTGTGCTGAAGGGCACAGGCCTGCTGCATCCGCGCCTTGATGTGATCGATGTCATCCCGGCGGAGAATCGACAACGGCACAACGCGGAGGGCCACGGGCTGACCGGTCTTCTGGTCCAGTGCCCGGTATACCTGTCCCATGTCGCCTTCATTCGCGAAGGATTCCACGACAAAGCGATCACTGAGAACGGTACCTTTGGATATCATCTGTGGCATGGTCAACTCACAAGTCCTGCAATCAAGTGTTGCAAAAGAGCGCCATAAGATAGCCGACAAATATGTAAATGACAATCCATTGATTCATCGGGATCGGCCTTAACTCATCAGAATAATTCACTATTCATTATCGGTAGTACCGCATGGCTGAAATCGTGCAGATTGGAATGCTTTTTGCGACAGAATTCCCGCGAGGAATCGAGGCAGGTGAAAAAATTCCGACTTTTTTGAAATATCCTGCCCCCGGTTCCAGTCTATTCAGGCAGGAGATGCGAACCATGAGACCCGGAGCTACCACCATGAAAAACACGACCAGAACTGTTTCAGGCATTGCGTTCATTGTCACTGCTCTTCTGTGTGCGCTTCCCGTGCAGGCGGTCACCCTGTCCGCGGAAGACAAGGACAACCTGCAGGCGGGGCGGACCATCCGCAAGCCTCTGGCCAATTCCGGAAGACAGGGCTTCTACGGCGGTTCGTCCTACACCCTGATCGAAGCGCCGGTGGACGTCGTCTGGCAGGCCATCCAGGACTACAGCGCCTATCACCGGATTTTCGATGCGACGACCTCCGTCAAGGAAGTGGAGAAGCGCGGAGACCTCTCGCTGGTCCACTACAAGATGGGATACAAGCTCATCAACCTCGAGTACTTCGTCGAGCTGAAGCAGGATCGCTCGAAATACACGCTGTCGTTCGAGCTGGTTGAAAACCGCCCCCATGACATCCTCATGGCCCGTGGCTACTGGCGCCTCTTCCCCCAGGAAGGCGGCCGGACCCTGGTGGCCTACGTCGTATCGGCCAAAGTGCCCATGGGCGTGGTGAATCTCATGAACGACGACTGGCATCCCATGGTGGAACACCAGCTCGTCGGCGCTCCGTCCAACATTAAAAGATGGCTGTCCACTCCGGCCGGCCGCAAATACTTTACCGCGACGGCCCGGAAGTAGCTCTCCGGCACCGCCGCATCTCCTGGCTCCTTTCCTTTGCAGACGGGGCGGGTTCGAAAGGGCCCGCCCCGGATTTTTTATTCCCGCTTCACGCCTCCACAAAACATCCCTGCCGTTTCCACCAGACAGGTGTACGATACTCTTCAAGATGACGCGGAACGGGCGATTTGACAAAGTGCACTTTGCCCTGGATTTTCTCGGGTTTCTTCAGCCAATGGGCATCTTTCGAAACATGTGGCGGGGTGATGCCGGCCCCGGACGTACGATCCTGAACGGCTGGATGGTTCCATCATTCTTCCTGCTCCTGTTCGTCATTGTCTCCGGTTCGCGCGTTTCGCCTGCGCACGCAGGTCAGATTCAATTTCAGATTCTCCTCTGGGCCTCCTGTATCCTGGGAAGGTGCTTTCTACTGTGGCAGGTCTTCGCGTGCATTCTGATATGGAGGAATACACGAACCATCCGGCGGCGGATAACTCGAATACCTGTCTCATTGCTGCCAGTGATTGTTTTCTGTTCTCTGTTTGCCGTCAGTCGCCTGTACTTTCAATTCGGAGATAAAACCGTTCGGGACAGTTCCGATGTGGAGAGCACCCTGGAATTCGATGTGAATTATCCCTATGTGGGTTTCTGGAAAACCAACTGTTCAGACAGTTTCGGAACGGTATTCGAGAAAGCAAGTCACGGTTACTACACGAAAATTTTCTGTGGAGCGGGAGGATGCAGCGACAGGGACGAAGAGGCGAAAACAAGGATCATCGGTGATCCGCGATTTGAAATCATCAACCAGACAACCATTGCGGAGAAACACCACAACCAGACCGTTACGCTCCACAACTGCACCTTCGCTGATCCGGAATACTGAATCGTATTGGTCCGATGCGTTCGGATGGAGGCTCGCCACCGGGTGCGTCAAACCACTGGCGTTGCCGCAGTCGTACCCGCTCAAGGATTTGCGACGCTGTAGAGATGCACCGAAAAGTCGGTAAAGGCGTCTTCGAACGCGCCGTCAGTGGCGCTGAGGATGCGGTCCTCGCCAAGCACGTTAACGGTCGCGGTGCCTTCAAAATCGCGCAGCGCAAAAGATGCCGTTGTGGCCCCGGCGCGCATCGAGACTGCAAAGAGATACGTAACGCCGGCATGGCGCTTGACCATCGTGTCGATGGGCACATCGGCATTGCTCGATGTGACGGTTACGCCGTTCGAAACGCTCCTCGTATTGAGAACCGCCGCAAGCTCCGTGATCTGGGCGTTGATCGCCCGGACGCCCTCAACCATGGCCTCATCGGCGAGGAGGCCGGCCTCGATGAACGACGGCTCGAACACGTGGCAGAAGTAACCGACGCCGCGCGCACCGTGGATGAGCCCCATCCATACCTCGGCCCGGGTGATCCCGGGGGTCAGCGCAAAGCCCTCTTCGCCGTTGAAATTGGTGGTCTCAACCCAGAACCAGACCGGTTTTTCGTAATTCACCCACTCGCGCAGGCGATCCACGCCTTTGGCCACATACCAGATATGCTGCGCCACCTCGTCGTGAAACGCCTTTTTCCAATCCGCTGCGGAATCCTCAGCCGGAAAGACATTCATCGGATAAATGTCAAAACTCAGGATGTCCCCGGCCTCGACATATTCGATATAGTCCTCAGGGTGGTTGGTCCGATTGCCGCGTCCGTACCATGTGTCCGCGGCAACGCCCTGGCCGAGGTTCAGATACACGGGCCGCCTATCATCGGCCGCAACCATCGCATCATATTCAGCGATCACGTCCGCAGGGGGCATGGGGTCCTCTGTGCCGTTCTGGGCGTTATCCGGCTCGTCGAGCTGTAACCACGCTTTGATGATATCCGCGTTGTCCGAAGTGAGCCCGACTTCGTTCTGGGAAGCGATGACCATCGTCGGCAGTGCTGCTGCGGCGAGGAGCTGGTCTTCGGTGGGGCCTTCCCACAACCCGATGTGCATATTGATGCCGATGTCGCGATACTGCCCGGCGGTGGATGCGGCCTCCGGCGTCTGGAGCCACACGGCGATGGGAAAAAACGACGGATATGCCGGCGGACCGCTATCCCACTGCGCGTAGTAGTCCGGGCCTCCCTCCCACGGAGCAAACGCGTCGCCGGGCAGGTAGTCAGCATCGGTGTCCGGGTCGGTATCGGCATCGCTGTCGGTATCGGCGTCACTGTCCGCGTCCGAAGGCGATGACGAATCACCGCAGCCCCATTGCAGCGACACGAAAGCGAAGCCCATGAGCAGAACCATTTTCCAGTACATATCAATCCCCCGATGTCAGGCCCTTCCGGGCCGGTTGTGGTCCATTGCATTATACAACTCTCCAGATGGTCCTGGACAGGCGAACCTTGACCGACTTCCACAGCCGTCATACAAAACCGGAATGAAATTCGCTTCCCTGCTGGTCTGGCTGTGCGCCTTCACCGGAGTCCGGTTGGCAGCAGCGCAGACCCCCGATCCCCTCGCGCTCCTGATACAGGATCCCTCCGGCCCCGGGGCGGAACTGCGGGTGCTGCAGATGCTCGACGACTACCACCGGAACGGCGCAGGCCCTGTCCTCGCCCGCATGACGGAGGCAGCCCGGATTCCGTCCCTCTCCGAAGCGGCGACCCGGCGGATAGCCATTGCGCGGGCCCGCATCGCCCTGTGGACCGGAGACATTCCCGCGGCGCGGCGCTTTGCCGACGATCAGGGCTACATCACGGACTGGCTGTTCGCAGGACCTTTCCGCAACGAAAACGGGACAGCGACGCCCATCCCCCGTGACCTGCTGGATGCCGCGCCGGCGGCCGGCGACAGATGCCTTCCTTTTCCGGACCGGACCATCTGCCTCATCGAGGGCGGCCCGCACACCGCGCGATTTGGCGAAGTGCACACCAGCGCCGTGTTCTCTCCTCATACGGACATCTGCACCCTCGCCCAGACGGTGGTGTCCGTTGAAAAGGACGGCCCACTGACGCTGCACTTCGGTGCCGGCGGCGACGCCGTCGTGTACTGGAACGACAAACTGCTGCTCCGCGACGAACACCACGGACAGGCCGATCCGGCGCGATATCGAATGACCTTCCGCGCAACAAGAGGGGACAACCTGCTGACGGTCCGTCAGTGCTCGGACGATTCGGGAACCATGTCCTTCTTTGCCCGGATCGATAACGGTGATGGTCCCTTACGCGTCTTTCGCAGACCGCCGCGCGTGCGACTCCTCGAGCCCGGTCCATCGCGCATCCCATCGGCCACCGGCACCCTCACCGAGCTGGAACGCCGGGCAACGGCAAAGGGCGCGGGCGCGGAGGCCATGGCGGACTTCGTCGACTTCGCCCTGCGGACCGGTGCGGTGGACAAAGAGCGATCAACCTTCGCGGATCTGGCGGCCCGGGCCTGCCGGAAAAGCGCAAACCCGGTTCACTGCCTGCTGCCCGTCCGGCTGGAAGCGGGGGTGAATGACCAGCGCAGCCTCCTGGAAACATCCCTGCAGCAAAAGGGACAGACCACGGAATTGCTGGCGGCGCTCACTTCCCTTGAAATGCAGTCCCCTGGCTGGAACAGCCATCGCGCCTCCCTGGATCGACTGGTCGCCCTGGCCCCACACGATCCGGACATACAATGCCTCCAGTTGAACGATCTGCAGAAACGGGAACAGTATCCCCTGCTCCACGACGCGGTCCGCAGGTGGATCGCCGATGCATCCACGCCCCCTTCGCTCCTGCGCTGCGCCGCCCGCGCCCTGCTGGACATGCCCCTTCGTGCATCGACCCTGCCCGCCATCCGCGCAGCCCTGCGCTGGTACGCGGACGACATGGCCCTGCAGACCGCTGCCGCGCGCCTGGAATCAAGCTTTTCGGGTCGCCGTGCCCTGCGGACACGACTGGCCATCATCGATGCCCTGGCCATCCCCGACATGGACGTCGACATCGAGCTGTCGGCCCTGCAGGAAGGCAACGGCGATTCGGATGGTGCCAGGCGCCGGCTCGAAGGCCGTTGTGCCATGTCACCGGGCGATGCCGCGTGCTGGAAAGCGCTGGGCCTCCTCTACCTGCGCACCACGCCCGAGCGAAACGACGCCTTCTCCCTCCTGAAGGACGCTGCCGCGCTGCAGCCCCAGGACCGGCAACTGCAGAACTACCTGCATTCCCTCGACCCGGGCGGACCGTTTGAAGAACCGTTCGTCATCGAACCCGCAGATTTCCTTCCCCTCCGCCAACCCGCGCAGGTGGAGGACGCCCGATATCTTGTCAACACCACTGTCATCCGGGTGCTGGATTCCGGACAGACATCGCGCTTCAGCCAGATTGTTCTGGAAATCGGCACACGGGAGGCTGCGAAAAACTGGCAGCAGTTCAGTGTGCCGTTTTCTCCCGACCTCGAACAGGTCACCGTACTGGAAGCAAGGGTGTTCCGGGCGGACGGCCGTGTGGACAATGCGATTTCCCGGGGTGAAGTTGAAACATCGCAGCCCTGGTCCCGGCTCTATTTTGATACCCGGGCCGAGGTGGTGGAGCTGCCGTTCGTGCACCGGGGCGACGTCATCGAGTACCGTTTCCGGGTGGACGACATCGGCAGCACCTCCCTCATGGGCAGCTACTTCGGTGACGTGAGCTGGCTGACGGACGGTTATCCCGCCCTCCGCTGGGACTACGCGGTCATTGCACCCATCACCTTCGACCTGCGCGCGGATCCCCCTCATCTTCCCACCCTGGTTTCGTCGGTAACAGACACGGAGGACAGCCGGCTCCATCTCTTCCGCGCCACCGATATTCCGCGGGTGCCCCTGGAACCGGCCATCGTGGGAGACACCACCGGCATTCCATACCTGCACATCTCCAGCATGGCCGGCTGGGCGGCTGTTCGCGAATGGTACGCCGGACTGGTACTGCCCCAGCTCACTGCGGACGACGCGATCCGCCGCACCGCCGCTCGGCTCAC
Source organism: Deltaproteobacteria bacterium (assembly GCA_029565915.1). Taxonomy (GTDB): domain Bacteria; phylum Myxococcota_A; class Polyangia; order JAAYKL01; family JAAYKL01; genus JAKQNG01. The sequence continues at coordinate 20,888 of JAKQNG010000272.1, read as the reverse complement.
GGCCGGTGCCCGCACGGACGAAGCAAAGGTTGCGGCCATCTACGACTGGCTCATCACCAATCTCCGTTATGTCGGGCTGGAGTTCGGCATCCACGGCTATCGCCCCTATCCCGCCGCACAGGTCATGTCCCGAGGTTTCGGCGACTGCAAGGATTCCGCCACCCTGCTCGTTTCCCTGCTCAAAGCCGCGGGCATCGAAGCGGAAGTGGCGCTGGTGCGCACCCGTCATGCGGGCGACCTGCGCAGCGAGGTAGCGTCCCTCTCCGCCTTCGACCACGCGATCACCCACGTGCCCGGGCTGGATCTGTGGCTCGACGGCACTGCCAAATACCACGGCATCCGGGAACTGCCCTTTGCCGATCAGGGCGTCATGGCCCTGCCCATCCGACCCGATGCGGTGGACGTGGTGCGCACGCCCTTCAGCGACGCCGCCGCCAGCACTTTACAGGCCACCAATGAATACCGCATCAGCGCGGATGGCAGCGCCTTTCTCCGGGCCGAAACCAGTGCGTCCGGACCGGGATTTGCGCCGGAAATCCGCGCCACGTTTGCCTCAGGCAGTGATCGCCGACAAATCATCGAAGCGCAGCTCTCCAGTCAGTATCCCGGTGCCCGCGTTGAAGAGGCATCGTTCAGCGACCTCGCAGACACCCGGCGATCCCCGGCATGGCGCTATCGCGCACAGATTCCCGCCTTCGGAACCCTTGCCGGTAACGCGATGACCCTGCCCGTGGGGCAGCCTCTGGACCTGACCACCCGCTGGGCCACCCTTGCGCACCGGACGCTGCCGCTGGAAATCGGCCCCGCATCCCGCCGCATTGTCACCACCGTCATCGAAATCCCGGCCGGATGGACCGTCGATTCGCTGCCGCCCGCCAGCTCCCTCTCCACGCCCTTCGGCTCCCTCGATCTGCAGGTCCGGATGGATGGAAAGCGCGTCCATGTACGACGGGAGTTCACCATCCGCCAACCGGTCATTCTGCCGGACGACTACAAACAATTTGCCGGCTTCTGCCGCGAAGTGGACGCTGCCCTCGCCGGACGTCTGACATTGAGGAAGCCATGACGCGGTGTATGGTGATCGCCTCTGTCCTGCTGTTCTTCTGCACGGCCTGCGGCGCGGGTCAGACAGATTCTGTCCAGACCGGCAGTTCCCTTGGCGAGGCGGACCCTTTGCTCCAGAGCCTCGACCAGACCGCCGTGGAACAGCAACTGAAAGCATCCGCCGATCCCGGCGCGGCCTATCTGCTGGCCGAGCTGTACAACAGCACCGGTCGACCGGAAAACGCGTTCAGCGGATATCTGGAGGTCCTGCGACGCGCCGGTGCGCAGCCGGGATACGAAGCAGAAGCGGTGGCGGCCGCCATGGCCACAGTGGCCATCCGGGACCGGATTTCGGATGGCCCGGCACGCATCTCCGCCTTTGTCGAAAAGGAAATGCCCGGCCTGAAGCTGCCCCACGAAGCCCTTTTTCAGCTGCGGACACTGTATTTTTCCCTGGCACTCCACCGGGGCAACCGGGATCGGGCCGCGAGACGCCTGGCTGCCACGGGCTGCATGTCCCGCTGGCAGATTGCCGGTCCCTTCGATCCGGACTTCGCGGAGGGCGCCATCCCCGCCGAACGCGCATCGGATGGCGAGTGGCCGTCCACCTTCACACCCAGCCACGGCCGGTCGGCAGTTCCCGTGGAAACCCGCCAATTTGACGTGTGCCACATCTCCCCGCCGGATCCGGGACTTCCAGGCGCCTCGTCCATGCTGGCCCGCACCGCATTCGCACTGCCCGATGCCCGCACTGTCCATTTTCGCCTCGAAACCGACGCACAGGCCGACGTTATCGTAGACGGCACCACCGTCTTCTCGCGCTGCATCCTCGCCGAACGTCCTCCCTCGGTGCAGTGGTTCCATGTCCGACTGGACAAAGGCGTCCACCGCCTGACGGTGCATACGACCCATCCGGAGCTGCACCCTGTTTTTTCCCTGTCCGCCCTCACGTCCGCCGGCAGTCCGGTGGAACTGATCGACCCGACGATTCACACCCGGAAAATGCCGCCTGTCCCTGCCCATGCCATCGGACGTCCCCGGCTGCCACAGGCGGATACCGCATCCCGACGACAGGCTCTCCTCCAGATTTACACCTGGTGGGGCGACATGCCTGCCGCCTGGGCGCTGGCCGAAACGCTGGATCGCTCCGTGCCCCGCAATGCCGTGCGCATCGCCGACCTGTATCTGGAAACCGACTGGTTTCCAGCGGATATCGCCTATGTCGAAGCGCGCCAGCTGATGGAAGCCGCCTTTGAAAAAGAGCCGTCGCTTTACCCGGCCGCGCTGCTCATCGCGCGTCACGAAACGGCGGAGGGCCGCGCCGAGCGAGCCATGCGGATGTTGCACAAAGCCCTGCAGCACTCACCGGACGAGCCGGAACTCCATCTGGCCGCCGCCGATGTGCTGCGCGGCGAAGGACGATTAAAGGAAGCCCGTGAGGCAGTGGCCCGGGCCGGGGCACTGCTGAAGGGCAGCTGTCAGATCGTCGAATGGCAGACCCTCCTCGCGCAGGACGCCCGGGAATGGGGCCCCGCACGCCGCCTCGCACAGCGACTTTCGCAGTGCCGGGCGACATCGCCGGAAATTGTCACGGAGCTCTCCCGCGCAGGGCGGTTCGACGAAGCGGCCCAGGCAGCGGATCGCATTGCCGCGACCCTGCCGATGGATCCCGACGCCGCCCTCGAAGCCGCGGATGCCTGGATGCGCGCAGATCGGTTTGACAACGGCCTCCGACGCCTGGAGACTCTGGTGGATCGATTTCCCTGGTACACCCCTTCCCGGCTGTCCCTGTCCCGGGCATACGCCGCGGCGCAACAACTGGAACGCGCAGCCCGGGTGCTGGAAGAAGGCATTTCCCTCAATCCGGAAGGAACCCTCGAGCAGGCGCTGTTCGAACAGAATCACCTGCTGGACGAATTCCGCATTGACGGCCTCGCGGCGGTCCGGGACTACCTGGCCGATGAGTGGCCCGGCCATGAGGAATCCGTCTGGGTGCTGGATCGAACCGTTCACCTGATTGGTGCGTCCGGGTCCCGCTGGACGCTCACCCACTGGATTGCCCAGCTCCGCAGTCAGACGGCCATCGCCGACCGGGGCGAAATCGAGATTGCGCCCGGCGAGCAGATTCTGACCGCGCGCACCATCCGTCGAAACGGACAGATTCTGACCCCGGAACCCATCGATGGAAAAGCCTCCATGTCGCTGCCCGGCCTTCAGGAAGGCGACTTCGCGGAATTCGAATCCCTGCAGTATGTCCCGGGGTCCACCCTCTTTCCCGGCGGATTCGACACGGATCGATTCTATTTCCGCGATTTTTCCAGCGCCTTCCGACGATCCGAAACAGTGGTGCTGGCACCCGCATCCATGGCGCTGCAGTTCGATGGGCGCGGGGACTGTCCGGCGCCGGAGATCCGCCAGCTTGGTGAGCTGCAGGCCGTGACGTTTTCGGTGCGCAACCTCTCACCCGCCCGGGAGGAACCGGGAGCGCCGGTCGCCGCCGAATACCTGCCGTCCATGCGGGTCACCGCAAACGCCACAACGGAGAACCTCTGCGCCGGCGTCCATTCCCTGTTCGCCCATCGCACCCGGCCCGACCCGATGATGAAAGCGTTTGTTGATCGGCTGGTCCTCTCTGCCGGCGGCGCAACCCGCCCATCGACAGGGGCGGAGGCAGCCCTCCTTTACGAATGGCTGGTCCGGAATGTGGAAAACGACTCCGCCCTGCACGAGGAGAGCAGCCATATCTTCTGGCGCCGCCGCGGAAACCGGGCCCGCCTGTTCCAGACACTCCTCGCGGCACGAGGCATCGATTCGCGCATCGCACTGGTGGTCCCGGCGGAAGAAGACCACGCGGCCATGTCCTTCCCGGACCTGAATCGCCACGTGGAAACCATGGTTCTCGTGGACAACGGGGACTGGGTGTATCTGGACGCGGATCGGGCACCTTACGGCTTCATTCCGCCCTCACTGCGCAACCAGCCCGCTCTTCTCATGGAAACCTGCGATACGCTGCAGACCGGTGTCGGCCGACCAGCGCTGGATGCCACCAACATCGTTGCGGACTTCCGCGTGGATAGAGACGGCAGCGCGAGAGGCACCGTCATTATCGGCTATGGCGGCGTTCACGCCCTGTACTGGCGCGACATGCTGGGCAGCACCGCACCCTCCGGCTGGAAAGCACTGGTCCAGGATCAAATCGTCGCGGCGTCAGCCCCCGGCGCGATACTCGATGAACTCGAGGTGTTCAACCTGCTGAGCCCCGACAAGCCGCTGACGTTCAGCTACTCGGTGACGATTCCCCGATTTGCCACAAAGGACGGGGAACAATTCGCCATCTCATTGCCCTTTGCACAGGAGCTGGCCCGGCAGATCGGGGGACTTCCCGAACGGACGACACCTCTTGTGCTCGCCACCGATGACCGGACAACCCTCATCCTGACAGTCGATCTGCCGGACGGCGCCGAACTGACCACCGAACCCACGCGCATCGACGTGCAGAGCATTTCAGGGTTTGCCGTCGGCGATGCTGCTGTGGTCATGGAGCCGCAGAAGGACGGCGGCGTTACGGTATTTGCCGAATACGAGCTTCACGCTTCGCGGATTATGCCTGAACATTATTCCAGCTTTCTGGATTTCGCCCGGGCGCGGGACCAACTGTATACACGCAGAATCTCTTACCTAATCCCTCAATCCAATCCGTAACCGCGTGCGGAATGCTAACAATTTGACTCCGTGCACCGTTGTTCAGTACGATGAGACATCTTTCGAACCCGACGAACACCGCACCATCCGGAGGAAGCTTTCGCATGCAGGGATTGACAAAGCGACAGGAAAAAGTTCTCGACTACATCACCAGTTCGATCACCGAACGAGGTTACCCTCCCACGCTGCGCGAAATCGGCCACCACATGGGCATTCGCTCCACAAATGGTGTCAACGATCATCTGCGCGCTCTGGAGCGAAAAGGTTATCTGAAACGCGAAGACATGAAATCCCGCGCCCTGCGGCCGGTCAACGTGGACGACAAGAAACCCCACGACAACGTACGCATTCCTGTTGTGGGAAAAGTGACGGCGGGCCAGCCGGTGCTGTCCGAGCAGAACATCGAAGACTATCTCACAGTGGATCGGGTTCTGATTGGCGGTGCCAAGGAAGTATTCGGCATGTGGGTCAACGGCGACGCCATGCGCAACGCGGGTATCCACAACGGCGATTTCATCTTCGTGCGCAAGCAGATGTTCGCCGAAAACGGCGATATCGTCGTGGCGCTCCTCGGCGACAACGCGGCGGTCCGCTACTACCATCCGGAAAAAGAACACATCCGCTTCGTCCCCGCTGGAGACCACCACGCCACCATCCTCGTCAAGCGTCAGGACTTCCTCCCCATGCAGCTTCTGGGGGTCGTCATCGGCGTCTACCGCCGACTCTGAGCATTCCTCATTTCCCACCTTCGACCACCGGTGCCGGATGTCCGTTCAGATGCAGTACATCCCGGATGTCGTTCATTGCCCCGAGGCAGATACTGAGGAAGTCATCGAGCGCCATGCCGAGCCCGGCCTCGCAGGCGACAATCTGTTCGCGTTTCACATTGGCGGCAAACCGCTTGTCCTTCATGCGTTTTCGGACACTCGACACATCCAGATCCGCCGTGCTCTTCGATGGCCGGATCAGCGCCGCTGCCGTAATCATGCCGGTCGTGTGATCCACCACCCACAGGGCCTTTGCCATCCGGCTGTCCCGCGGCGCCTTGTTGTTGTGCCCCAGGACGGCCAGCACAATATCCTCGTTCACACCCGCGGCCCGGAGTACCTCCGCAGCAATCAGTGTGTGCTGTTCCAGATTTACCGCGCAGACATTCAGATCCAGGTCGTGGGCGAGACCGGCCATTCCCCAGTGTACCGGATCTTCTCCGAATCGTACCGCCAGCGCCCTCATGCATGCCTCGCAGGCCAGACAGTGCTGCATCGTAGCACTGTCACCAAGGCGGCCCTGCACCAGTTTCAACAGATCATCGCGTGTCATGGCATTCCCTTTCTCCGCTTGACGAAACCCGGAATTCCAAGCATATGTCTCCCCCGGAAACCAGCATAAACAACACGTTCCCATTGACAATCAACCGCGAACAACCTGCATGGATTCAAAAACCAACCCTTCTCTTTCCGAGCTCGAACTGGAATCCCGCCGTGTACTGGTGCGGATCAACACCGATGTACCCGTCACTGACAACGAAGTAACCGATCCTTCGCGGATCCGGGCATCTCTCGCCACCATCAATTATCTGGTCGAAAACGGCGCCCGCGTCATCCTGATGGGCCATCGGGGCAATCCGGCTGGCAACTTCGATCCGTCCCTGTCTCTGGAACCCGTTGCGGTCCATCTGGCAGCCATGTCCCGCATCGGTGAAATCTACCTGACCGACTCCTGCGTGGGAGACGGTGCCCGCAGCGTAATTCAGGGGCTGCGCGAAGGCCAGATCTGCCTGCTGGAAAATCTGGGGTTCCACGTGGGCGAAATGAAGAACGATGATCGCCTCGCGCGACAGCTGGCATCCTTCTGCGACATCTATGTAAATGAGTCCTTTTCACTGTCGGAAATGCGGCTTGCGTCCACCTGCGCGATTACCCGCCATGCCCGCCTGAAGACCACGGGACTCCAGTTCGCATCGGAAACAACCGCACTGCGGCGCATGGTTGCGGCAACCGAGAAACCGTTCGTTTTTCTCCTCGGCGGCGATGTCATCGACGATCAGATGACCCTGCTGGACACCTTCTTCGACCGGATCGACAGTCTGATCATCGGTGGTTCAATTGCGACAACCTTCGAAGCCGCCCGGGGCGGAGATCCCGGTCGCAGCCGTTATGAAAAAAATCGCCTTCCCCTGGCCCGGGACATCCTGGAACGGGCCGCCCGGCGCAACATGAAAGTCATCCTGCCGACGGATGTGACGGTCCGCAGCAGCGACGCCGGCGTGGCCGTCATGTCGCCGGGCAGAATTCCCGCGGACGCCACAATTCTGGACGCGGGGCCGCAGACGATTGCCGGGTATCGGCCAATCATCGGCAAAGCCGGCGCCATCCTCTGGAGCGGGCGATTCGGTACCGGTGAGGGACCAGACCACATGGACAGCAGCACGGCCATTGCACGGGCCATCGCTGGTTCGTCGGCCTTCTCGCTGGCCATCGGCCAGGGCGTGGTGGACACCATCCGCACACTGGGACTCGAAAAGGGATTCGACATGGTCTGCACGGGCGAAACCGCCGCGATGCGGATGCTGGAAGGAAAGACACTCCCGGCCCTTGCGGCGCTGGGATTCACCGCGGGGAAAAACCGCTGAACAGGAACGAGGTATCACATGCGCAGAGCCTATATCGCCGGAAACTGGAAAATGAACTGCACCATCGCGGAGGCCGTTTCCCTGGCCGAACAACTGGTCGCCCGTCTCCCCGGCGACGCAAACGCGGACGTGGCCGTCATCCCGCCATTTCTGGCCATTGCGGCGGTGCGGAAGGCCCTCGCGGGCAGTCCCATCGCCATCGGCGCCCAGGATGTATACTTTGAAAAGAACGGCGCCTTCACCGGTGAAATCTCCACCGCCATGCTCAAGGATGCCGGCCTGTCGTTTGCGCTGGTGGGACACTCGGAGCGCCGCCATGTCATCGGCGAAACAGATGCCATCGTCCGCCGCAAGCTGGACGCCCTTCTGGCCGACGAACTCGATGTCATCCTGTGCATCGGCGAAAAGCTCGAAGAGCGCGAAGCCGGACAGACCGAAGCCGTTCTGGAGCGCCAGATAACAGCCGGCATTATGGGATTGACTGCTGCCCAGCTCACCAGGGTTACCATCGCCTATGAACCCGTATGGGCCATCGGGACCGGCAAGACGGCCACCACGGAACAGGCCCAGAGCGCCCACCGGTTCACCAGAAACCTGGTGGCCGGCATGTTCAGCAGGGAAGCGGCGGAACAACTGCGTATTCAATACGGTGGAAGCGTCAAGGCCGATAACGCGAAGGACCTGCTGGCCCAGCCCGATGTGGATGGGGCCCTCGTGGGCGGCGCTGCCCTGAAGGCGGACTCGTTCCTCGGCATCATCGCCGGCGCCTGAAAAACCCGCCAACGGATCACCTGTTTCCCAGCCGGGAAGACCCAACAACTGCTTGACACCACTCGACGTCCAATTGTAAAAGGCCAGCCATGATTTATTTACTGACCACACTCCACGTCATTTTTTGTCTGTTTCTCATCCTTGTCATCCTGCTGCAGACCGGCAAGGGCGGGGGCATGGGCGTTGCCTTCGGCGGCAGCGGTTCGGCCGTATTCGGCCCTCGGGGCGCCGGCTCCTTCATCGGGAAAATGACCGGCACCGTCGCCATTCTCTTCATGGTTTCTTCCCTGGTGCTCGCCTATATGTCCTCGTCCAAGTCCTCCGGCCTCGAAAAGAAGGCCAGCCTGATGGATATGGAGACAGGCCGTGAAGAAGTCGACCTCGTGAAGGAACTGTCAAAGAATCCGGCGACCCCTCCGGCGGCCGCACCGGCTCCGGCACAGGAAGAACCCGCACCGGCGGATGTCCCCGCGGAGACACCGGAGGCTCCCGGCACTCCAGAAGCCCCGGCCCCGGCAGCACCGGCTGCCGCACCAACTCCGGCGGCAACGGCCCCGGCGGTTCCCGCTGCTCCACCGGCTGCTGCGGCAAAGACCACTACAGCAAAGACCGCTGCATCATCCAGACCTGTTGCGCCCGCCGCGCCCGCCGCCGCGGCCCCCGTCGCGCCTGTCGCTGCGCCAAATCCGACGCCCGCACCGGCTGCACCAGCCGCAGCCCCGTCCGAGGGCGACGACAATCCGTACTGAATCAACCATTCCCGTTTCTCGAAAGTGAGGAAACCGCCATGAACAGACCCGATATCCGGTTCGTTGCGGGATGGATGCTGATCGCGCTGCTGGTTGCCTGCAATGCGGATGCGCCGTCCGAAGAAACCCCTGCGGACAAACAATCAACCCTTCCCACACGACCCATCATTGCCCTTGATCGGGCCGAATACAATTTCGGCACCGTGAAACAGGGTCAGACCGCCGAAGTGGTCATCAAGGTAACCAATCGCGGCACCATGGCCCTGCACATCAGCGCCGTGGAAGCCAGCTGCGGCTGCACGGCTGCCGCCCCGTCCAGTCGGGACATCGCGCCGGGCAAGAGCGCGGATGTCCGGGTATCCGTCGATACCACCGGACGCGCAGGCGCGTTCAGCAAAACGATCACCATCAACTCCAACGATCCCGACAAACCCTCCGCCACGGCCGCCATCAACGGCACCATCGTGCAGGACATTGTCATCGAACCCCGTCTGCTGCACATGGGGGATGTGGTCCGCGGACAGACCGCCAGCAAAGACATCACCATTACCTCGACCGACCCGGCAAAGGTGCAAATCACCTCAGTCACGGTTTCGGATACGGCCCATTTCCGGGTCGATCCCGTCACCGGCCCCGATGTCCCGGCGGGCAGCTGGCGCGTCACGTTCAACGGCGCAATGGACATGCAGCCCTTCCAGACTCTTCTGAAGGTGGCCTTCACAGGCAGCGACGCGACATCCATTGAACAGAAGGTATACGCCACGGTCGTGAGTGACCTCAAATATCCGAGCCGCATGTTCCTGCGCCGTGTCGCCGGGAAATATGTGGAACGGGAAATCCGGTTCACGTCGCGATCCGGAAAGCCCTTCCGGTTGATCTCTGTCGACGACGAAGAGAAGAACCTCGACCTGCAGGTCAAAAAGGGCAAAACACCTTCGGAGTGGGTGGTCATCGCCAATGTAAAGGATCACGCAAAGGATTATGACGCGATGGCCGAATACGCAATCTCAGTAAAAACCACCGACAAGGATGAGCCCGTCGCAAAAATCATCTACAGCATCGTGCCCGAACCCGTCGCCAAGTACGATCGCCCCGGCGCCCGGATTCCGCCCCTCTCCCAGCCCTGACCAGTACGATTCTTACCGGTGGACTGAAATTCAAAAATCCCGTAGTCTCGCCTCCTCGCAAACTGCACCACCGCAGGGAAAGGAATCGAATCCCATGAAACGCGTTCTATTCGTTGTGTTGACCGCGACCGCGGCCATTGTCACTGCTGCCTGCAGCACACCGGCCGACATCCGATTCGACAAGGAAGTCTATGTCCTTGAGGGTTTTGACGCGGAAGGACAAATCGTCGCGACTGCTGTCGATGCGGATGGCACCCCCATCAAGGATGGCGTGGATATGACCTTCTTCTGCCAGAAGAACGACATTGTTAAAGTCACCAACGACGGGAAGTTAAAAGCCGTGGCATCCGGCGAGGACGAAGTGGAAGTGGAAATTGTCGGAACGGAAATCAAAAAAATCGCAAAGGTCCGCGTAAAAATTCCCGGCTCCATCGCGGTCAGCCACGAAAAGCTGCGCCTGTGGGTGGGACAGGTCAAAAAGAATGTCGCCGCCTGGGTGCTGAGCGAAAAGGAAGCGTACATCGAAGGCTATCTGCCCGACTGGACATCGGACGACCCCACCATCGTCAGCGTGAAGCGCATTCCCGACCCCACCCGGGGACAATACCAGCGGAGCTATGTCGAAATGGTGGGACTCAAGTCGGGGGACACCACCGTCAACGCCACTTACGGCAATCTGATGACCTCCATTACTGTCCGAGTCTATTCCGAAGACGACGAGGTCGATCTGTCCGGCCAGCGCAAACCCAAGGACGGCGAGGCACCCGCCGAACCGGAAGAAGCGGAATAACCTTAACGCAGCAGTCGCAGGAGCGTTCGCCCGATCCCCTCGCCCACCATGTTACAGGAGCAGTCCCTCACACGGACAATGCGTTCATCCACGGGCACGTCCACCCGCCCCGGAATATCCGTTCCTTCCCCATCTGAATCGTCTCTTCCGTCGTCCGTTTCATCGCCGGAGGCCGGAATGTCCGCCGTCGCCACCGCCGCAGCGCCCTTTGCGCTCCAGACCAGCACCGTCACCCGATTGTCCTTCGTCTCGTCGAACACGTAGCCTATCTGCGCCGATGCCGACCGGACGGTGAACTCATCTTCATTGAACCGGTATTCAAATGAGACACCGTTCGCGCCCGTGACGCGCGCATGGATCACGGTGTAACCGTCTGCGTAGCGTTCGACGTCAAGTGCCAGTTCGAGGCGCTCCTGCAGCCAGTTGAGTAACCACGTGAACAGCGACTGCGCACGCTCGCCATCCGCGATGGCCTCGAAGCCGAACCCCATGGCCGCGCTGCGCCCGCGGGTTTTCCACAATGCCGGATGACGCGAGTAGTAGCGATAGGGATCGAACAGAACGCCCAGCAGCGCGCCGCCTCCGCCGGTTTCAATGGTCTGGAATAATGGCATTCCCAGGGGAACCGGGCTTCCGGACGACATGAGATACCTCCATGTGTGCACCACGGATAGATCGGCGGTGGGCGGTGCGGTGGCCCCTCGAAGGAGGAACGGTTCTGCCGGGGCGCCGGGAATTGCCCCGTTGGCCTGTACCGGTGCGTCAGAGACAAAGGCGGAAACATCTGCGTCCGGCGCCGCGCCCAGACAGTGAAATATCCGGGGATGATGACTGCCCGCCAGTGCCCCCTGCCCGGCCAGCAGCAGTGCCCCTCCTCGCTGCACATAGGCAGAGAGCGCATGCAGCACTGCGTCTGCCACCCGTGTGTCCATGTGGGCCTGATCGTCACCGGTAAATGCCACAATGGCCCGGAACGGCAGCAGATCCGACGCAGAAATGGCATCCACGCCGGCGATGCGCAGGTCCGGAATGGCACCGGCGTTCAACACAAGCTGCTGATAGAAACCGATCCGCGCCGCATCCGGCGGAGACGAGAAAGTCAGGTCCAGCAGCAGCACCTCCTCACCGATCGGTGGCACCGTCCGATAGGCGAACGGCAGGGTAATCCGCTGTTCTCCCCGCCAGGCAGACACCGCGCCGGAAAAGTCACCAACCGGACTCTGCACATCCGTCGTCACCGAAAACCGGACCACCGCGCGCCCCTCTTCGTCCGACGGGACAAAGGCCACCTCGTGCGAGCGAAAGGTATCCTCCTGATCAAATGTCAGCGAAAAGGCCGTCTCCGGTGATTCGATGCCGGACAGATCGAACTGCGTCAAATCAAATTCTCCCTCCAGGGTGCTTCCGGGGAGGGCTTCTCCAAGGGACAGCGATGACGGGGATGCGAAACCCGGCCACTGCGCCAGCCAGGCCAGCAGCAGCGTGCCGGCACCTTTTTCAAAGGCTGAAAAATACGGCGCAAACCGGAAATCCGCTTTGGCGCCCGACACCAGCGCATCCTTCAACCGCGACGGCGTCCATTCGGGAAACTGCGCGCGCAGAAGCGCTGCCGCGCCGGCCACATGCGCTGTTGACACGGACGTTCCGGACGCGAACACCCACGGTTCCTCACCGTTGGATGAGGACAGCACGCGTTCGCCGGGCGCAATCATGTCGGGCTTCAGCAGCGCGTCGTCCGTGGGGCCCCGCGCGGAAAAAGGGGATACCCATCCGTAAATCGACGGCACCCGTGTGATGATCGCATCCCTTCGAAGCACCAGCATCGTATCCGGCCAGTCCGACAACCAGTCTTCCAGGAGCCGGCCTTCCGCGTTGCCCACCTGCACCGCCGGTATGGCAAACGACTCACCAGCCATGACCACCGCCGGCATGCCTTCAATGGACTGGTAGAAAATGACAGCGGCTGCGCCGGCATTGGCCGCATGCTGCACCTTCAGCGCGTCCGCGCACCCGCCCGTGGAAAGGAGTGCGACCGCACCGGTAAAAAGGTCTTCGTCGAATGGCTCACATCCCCTGTTCTGATCCGGCAGGACAGCCTGCCCGGATACAAATGGAATGGGCCCCATCTCCAACGGCAGCGGCGGTCCATCTTCTGGCGGAATACCGATGATGTCCGTGTAGCCCGGAAGGGTGGTGCTCGAAGACGACACGTTGACGGCGACCGCGAAAACGCGACCGGTGTCGATGGCACCCACGGTCAACGGCGATTCCATCAGTCCGGGAAAGAGGATGCTGCCCGGCACATCGCCGCCATTTCCCGCCGCCGTCACCACAAGGATGCCCGCTGTGGCGGCCGCGTCCAGGGCGCGTGAGCAGATCGTCCCGGCCACGGGCGGCGTCGCGCCAAACGGCAGAACGGCGACATGGGCCCCATCCCGGACAGCCCATTCGAGGGCGGCAATGACTTCGGCCTCCATGGCGGTGATCGCACCGGAGATGGCGCGGTAGAACAGCTTGTAATTCAGCAGCGAGGCTCCGGGGGCCATACCGGAGAATTGCAGGTCGTAGCCGTTGATGAACGCAGGGGTATCCGCGCGACCCGCGATGATTCCCGCCAGATGCGTGCCGTGCCCCATGCCGTCATCGCCACCCGCCACGTCCGTCGTCGGGTCCACCGGATCGCCCGGCCGGAAGAAGGTCCGCGTGACGGTGATTCCCGCCGGATCAATAAAAAAGTGGCTTTCATCGATGCCGCTGTCGAACAGCGCGACCACCGCGCCGGCACCGGCCCGCGACGGCGGCTCGGTCAACGCCTGGAAGGTCCGCACCTGGGTGGTCAGGGCCATACTGTCCAGTTGCAGCGCAAATTCGAGCTCTCCGTGAACACCGCCGTGGCCCGGCACAGATGCCAGCTGATCCGCCGTGCAGCCGGACACCACCACCGCGTTCACCAGTATGCCGAACCCGTATTCCACCACTGCGTCAGGACAGCATTTGCGCAGCGACAATGCGAAGTCGGCCTGTTCCTGCGCGATATCCGCCAGCCACTCCTGCGCCGCCGGATTGCGCAAATCCGGACCGCCGTTATCCGCCGCCGGAATGACCAGCACCTCCTGCGAGATGGCTTCCAACAGGGAACGTGTGGAGAGGGGCAGCAGATATCGCGTTGATGCCAACGCGTCCTCCGGGAGGACGACCATCAGCGCAACGAGCAGTGCGCAGAATTTTCCCATCGCCCGCCACCTTTGGATATTCAGATGCACAGGACTGATGTATTATGGGACCCAATGATTTTCCAGCGGATATTCCAGCATGGTTGAGCAACTCTGGTCCCCCTGGCGGATGGAGTACATCACCCGCGATGAAGGTGCCGAATGCGTCTTCTGCGCCGCCGCCGCGGGCATTCCCGTCGACAACGCGCGGCATCGCGTACTGGCGGCCCGGCCGGATGCCTTTGTCATCGTGAACAAATATCCTTACAGTTACGGACACATCCTCGTGTGTCCGCGACGCCATGTCAGAACCCCCGGCGAACTGACCGGAACGGAACGGACCGGTTTCTTCGCGCTGGTTGCGGATGCCCAGATCGCCCTGTCCGGCGCCCTGTCGGCCAGGGGCATGAATCTGGGTATGAATCTGGGAAAGGACGCGGGCGCGGGCATCGACGACCACATGCACATGCATCTCATTCCCCGCTGGCAGGGAGATACCAATTTCATGCCGCTCATCGCCGAATGCCGCGTCATCCCGGCCCACCTCGACACCACCTTTCAAAACCTGACGCCTGCCTTTCAACGGATCTGACCATGGTCCCACGCACCGAACGGAATACAGCTCCTCTTCCGCTGATCCTCATTATCGCGGCCGCATCCTTTATCTGCGGCTTCATCGTGCTGTTCGTCCTGACCAACGACCACTGGACCCCGGTGTACATCCCGGGATTTCCGTGGCGCGCAGAACCGGTATTCGCCGCCTGGGAAATGCGGTTTTCCTTCGTCATCGCCTGCGCATTCGGCGCCGGCATGGCCGCCATGGCGCTTCCCTGGCTGCTGTGGTATCGTGGGCACCGTCGACAGATGGCCCAGAATGCAAGGGACATCGCACAGATTGAAAATGAGCTGCAGAAAACAAACCGCCTCATTGCTACGTCGGCGGCCCTTCGGGACAGCGGGGCGACCGGGGAGCACGATCCACATGCGTGATGCTTCATCGAAATGGCGACTGACCCTTGTTGTCGCTGCACTGGGCTTGTTGTCCGCATGCAATTCGCCTCTGCAGTCCCAACGCTTTTTCCTCGATGCGGCGCAGGATGACCCGCTGCTGGAGCCCATCCACACCACCCCGCTCTACACCGTGTACTACGACCACGGACTGAAGCGCTGCGTACTCCACTCATCCTACACCTGGGGCGAAAGCGGCGGCGGAACCGGCGGTACGGGAATCGGGGTGTCAATTTTTAACTGCGATCCGGCCCGCCTCAAGAAGCACGTGGACCAATTACGCGCGGATATCGCAACCGGAACGGCCGACCTGCGGCTACCCGATTCCGTCAAGGCATCCCCGCCCGTCCGGGAGATCCCCCCGGCCCAGGGAAAGGAGGCAACCCCGTGAGCGAATCGCGAACGCGCCGACCGTCCGCCGGCACCGGAGAACCAATTTTCGACAAAGTGGTGGGGGACGGACTGCGGGACAGGATGAAACAGCTGGTCGGCAATCTGGAACTGCCAAGGGAAGTGCTCAACTACATGATGAAGCAGGTCGACGAAACCAAGAGCGCTGCCGTCGGCATCATTGCCCGCGAATTCCGCCTGTTTCTGGAAAAGGCCGATCTGGCCGAGGAGATCACCAGGGTACTCACCCGGATATCACTGGAAGTGACCACCACAGTCAAATTCAGGGAAAACGATGCGGACAACGGCGGTCTGCGCATCCGCATCACCCGGGACACGGCGCAGGAACCCGCGGACGCCGATGCCCCGGAATCGTCAGAAACTCCGGACACCCCGACTGCCCCCTGATACGCACCGCCATCCATGACACCCTTTTGGCGCCATCGCTGGTTTCGACTGCTCCTGCTGGGGGCGTTTGTCCTCGTCGGCACGGTGTGCTGCATCCACTGGATGACCTTCGCAATGGTGCAGAACGCGGTGCTGCGCTGGTCAAAGGACGCTGCGGACCATCCGGAATGGACCATCCCTCTGCTGTTTACCGTTCAGGCAATCGGCATGCTGTTCTCTCTGCCCACCAAGGCGTTGTTCACCCTGGCATCCGGAGCCCTGCTCGGGGCCGTGCTGGGAGGCGCGGTAACCATGGCCGGCGTCCTGGCCGGCACCAGCGGGCTGTTCTTTGCGGTCCGGCGCATCCTTCTGCCCGAACCGAAACAACTGGATCCGCGCCTCGAAAAAATCCGCCAGCGGGCCGCCCAGCGGCCGATCCGGACCATCGCGGGACTGCGCCTCATCCTCACCCTCCCCTATGGTCCCATCACCGTCATGGCGGCCCTGACCCCCATGTCCTATGGCCGATTCCTGCTGGGTTCGCTGACAGGAGACCTGCCGGTGGTGGCCCTGTACGCCCTGGCCGGAGAGCGTCTCTATCAGCTCCGCGACAGTTCGGACGCAGTGTCCTGGTCGTCGGTCGCCATCCTGTGCACGGCCGGCACAGCACTGTTCATCAGCGCCATCGCGGGGCAGAAGAAAAAATCGGACTGACCGCCGCGAATCGCGGGTGAATGGACGGCCCTACAGCAGCGCGGTGGAAAAATAGCGTTCCGCCCGATCGGGAAGGACGGTAGCCACCCGGGCATCCGGGCCGAGGAAGGCCGCCTCCTTGAGCGCGGCATACAGGTTGGCGCCGGCCGATGTTCCCACCAGCAGACCGCACTTGCGGGTCATTTCCCGCGTTGTGGCCACGGCTTCCTCATCGGTGATTTCCATGACGTGATTGATGATGCGCACGTCCAGCACGGTCGGAATAAAACCATCGCCGATCCCCTGAATCTGGTGCAGGCCGGGTTCGTCGCCGAGGAGCGCCGAAACGTTCTTGGGTTCGACTGCGACAATGCGGACGTCGGGATTCTTTTCTTTTAAGAACTTGCCCACGCCCGCCAGCGTGCCGCCGGAACCCACCCCCGCCACGAAGGAATCCACCTTTCCGCCCATCTGCTCCCAGATTTCGGGACCGGTCCCTTCGTAGTGGGCCCGCACATTGGCCGGATTCGCAAACTGATTGGCCACCCACGAACCGGGAATGCTCTCGTGCAGTTCGCGCACCATGGCCAGGGCGCCGGGCAGCGACTGCTCGGCCGGTGTGTAATGGCATTCCCCGCCGAACGCTGCGATCACCTTTTTGCGCTCCTCGCTCATGTTTTCGGGCATCACCAGCACCACCCGATAGCCTTTCTGCACGCCCACGAACGACAGACCGATGCCGGTGTTGCCGGAAGTCGCCTCAATGATAGTGCCGCCGGGTTTCAGCAGCCCCCGATCCTCCGCATCTTCAATCATGAACCTGGCCACGCGATCCTTGATGGAACCGCCGGGATTCAGAAATTCCGCTTTGGCAAATACGCGGCCCTTTGAAAACCTTTCCAGGCAGATGAGCGGTGTATCGCCGATGAGATCGAGTATGGTGGTTGTTTTCATGGCCGCCATCATAATGTGAATCCCGTTTTTGAACAGGGGAAAGGTTTTCTCACGCTCCCCGGATAAGCCCCATGTCCCGCAGGGAACTGTACTGTCCGGCGCCGATGACCAGGTGGTCGAGCATGGGGATGCCCACCAGATCCCCGGCTTCCACCAGTCGCCTGGTCATGGCGATATCTTCGGCCGAAGGCGTGCTGTCTCCCGATGGGTGATTGTGAATCGCGACCATCCGGGCGCAGGCCTCGGCGATGAGCGGCCGGAACACCTCCCGCGGATGTACCCGGCATTCATCCACGGCTCCCATGGCAACCACTTCATCCCGGATGACCTCGTTGCGGTTGCTGAGTCCCACCACCAGAAACACCTCCTGCCGCAGGAGGGCCAGCCGGGTGCCGTATCGACGATAGATATCCGCGCTGCAGGCAAACCGCCCCGGTTCATTTTCCCTGACCGCCCAACCCGCCGCCGTCCGTGTTCCCAACTCCAGCGCCGCGAGGATTCTGGCGGCCTTGGCATCCCCCAGTCCCGCATGCACAGAGAGGGATCCGACGCCCTGGGCGGACAGCCCCCGCAGCCCACCGATGCGGCCGAGCAATCGTTCCGCCACGCCGACGGCGCTTTCGCCGCGCATTCCCGTTCCCAGCAGCACAGCAATCAACTCCGCGTCCGAAAGGGAACCGACGCCTCTTTCCCGCAGCTTTTCCCGCGGCTTTCCGGGTTCCGCATTCGTTGGGGCAAAATTCATAGCGACAGACTTGAGCAACTTCCATGCCAGCCGACCTGACCCTGCCGACCGCGAAAAATCAGGGGATACAGCCCACGGAGGTGGCCATGGGAGAACAGGTGGTCAGGCGGCCGCCACCTGAGGGCCAGATTGAAAGGGGAAAAAACGGATCAGTGGGACATGCCCGAGCGGCTGGTGATTGCCGAGGGACAGGTGACCTGTTTGTAGTTCACCGCCGGATTGTTGGCCGCTTCGAACCAGTTCACAAACCAGCGACAGCCTTCCATCAGCTCAGCCTTGAACGATCCCGAAAAAATTGCTTCACATTTCGACAGGACGCAGCTCTTGATCACGCTGAGGGCGGCTCCCGGATTCTGGTTGCGACAGGTGGCCAGCAGTCCGCCGTAGCGCTCGCCGAGGGCACTGGTGGATACGCTCCACTGACTGGAACACGCATCAAACGCCCCCACGCCGCCGCCGGGAATCATCAGATCCATCTGATGGCTGGACACGTCACCGCCCGTGTTGATCACCTGCACGATCATCGTCTTGCCGGCCAGCGCAAACGAACCCGGATCGTTGCCGGAGCTGGACGAGGGACCGGTGAAGTCGATCTGGTAGCACCGGCCGCACATGCCGTATTCGTAGGGCATGGCGACAAAGCCGTAGGCGAACCGGCTGCCCACCGCCCAGGGCGCCAGGCTGAAGCAGGTGTGCGCATTTCCGCCACCGCAGGCACTGGCCGCATCGTAACTCCACAGGGCAGTGTCGCTGGCGTCACAGGACTGCAGCGTGCCTGATGTTCCCTGGTTCACCGTGTTGCCGGTCCAGCCGCAATGGGCCTTGCAGCAGTCCCAGTACCGGGTGGTCCAGCCGGCCGTACCGCCCGTCACTGGAGGCGGCGGATCCTGTCCCCATTCGCCTCCCGTATCTCCGTTGCCCGTGTCCGTATCCACCCCCGTGTCCGTATCCACGCCCGTATCCGTATCCACGCCCGTATCCGTATCGGTGCCGCCCACGCAGCACGCCTTCTGGATATGGGAGCAGGAGCCATCCGTCACGTCCAGCAGGGTGCCGCTGCAACTCTCCCAGGTGTAAATGCAGCTGGCCGTGCACTGCTCGAAGGGATCGCCGCCGTCCCAGCAGCAGACCTGACTGCTGCCGCAGGTTCCCGCCACGAGTTCCATTCCCTGATTGGTACAGGCGCCCGCGTCGCTGCCCCAGACGCAATCGTAGGCACAGGAGCCGTCCGGGAACGTCACCGCATCATCGGTCAGGCAGGTGGAGGTGTTCACCCACTGCCCGTTCGTGCAGAGCTGCTGATAGACACCACCATTGCCGCAGGCCGTGGAACCGGCCCGGGTGCTGCCGTTGACACATACGTCGTCGTCGATGCAGTTATCCGTATCTTCCCAGCGACCGGCCACGCAGAGCTGTTCATAGACGCCATTTGCGTTGAATCCGCAGACGGAAGTGCCTTCGCGCAGCGAGTAATCCTCGCACACATCGTCGTCAATGCAGGTGGTTGTATTCTGCCAGGTGCCGCCGATGCACTGCTGGCGCAGTACGCCCCGGTCATTCAGTCCGCAGGGGGTGGTGCCGGCGCGAGTGGCGCCTTCCGTACACTGGGGTGTCCCCGTGTCCGTGTCGACGCCCGTGTCCGTGTCAACGCCCGTGTCCGTATCCACGCCGCCCACACAGCAGACTTCCTGAATGTTCGAGCAATAGCCGTCGTCTTCGCCGACGATGGTGCCGGCGCATTGTATCCAGTTGAACTGGCAGGACCCGCCGCACTGGGACTTGGGAGCGCCACCGTCCCAGCAGCAGACCTGGCTGCCGCCGCAGGTGCCGGGCACGAGCTGGGAGCCCGACGCACAGGCATACTGGTCGGAACCCCAGCGGCAGTCATAGGCGCAGGAGCCGTCCGGGAAAGTGATGGGGCCGGTCGTGCCCGTATCCGTATCCTCTCCCACGCAGGTGGTCGAATTGGCCCACTGTCCCGAACTGCAGACCTGCAGGTAGGTGCCACCGTTGCCGCAGGGGGTGCTGCCGGTGCGGGTGGCGCCGTTCACACAGACATCGTCATCAATGCAGACATCGGTATTCCGCCACGCACCGCTCACGCACTGCTGCTGGAACAACCCGCCGCCGTTGATCCCGCAGGGAGACGTGCCGGTGCGCGTCGCGCCGTTGGTGCACGCGCCGGTATCCGTGTCCACGCCGGTATCCGTGTCCTGGCCCGTGTCCGTGTCGCCGCCGGTGACACAGCAGACCTGCTGGACATTCGAGCAATACCCCGCCTCCTCGTTCACGATGGTGCCGCCGCAGGACATCCAGGCAAACTGGCAGGTTCCCGCGCACTGAGTCTTCATGGCGCCGCCGTCCCAGCAGCAGACCTGGCTGCCGCCGCAGGTGCCCGCCACGAGGGTCGACGCGCCGCAGGCCCAGTGATCGGTTCCCCATTCGCAGTCGTAGGCACAGGAACCATCCGGGAACGTGCCGGCATCCGTGTCGGTGTCGGTATCCGTGTCCGTGTCGGTGTCGGTGTCGGTATCCGTGTCCGTGTCGGTATCGGTATCCGTATCCGTGTCCGTGTCGGTATCGGTATCCGTATCGGTGTCCGTGTCGGTGTCGGTGTCCGTGTCGGTGTCGGTATCCGTATCGGTGTCCGTGTCGGTGTCGGTATCCGTATCGGTGTCGGTATC
>JAKQNG010000270.1 GCA_029565915.1 Deltaproteobacteria bacterium | reverse complement strand
TGTCCGGAAGATGGCGCCGTGGCCATCACTTCCCTTGGCGCCACCCGTCCGGTGGGCGCAACCGCCGGGACAGGACGGGTGGCGTCCGTCACGCTGCTCGATGGCAACCGGCCGCTCGCGTTCGAGGAAACGGGAGCCGCACTGAACGTCACATTGCCGGAAGGATACGGGTCGGAATACCCGGTGGCGCTCCGGATAGGATTTCACGAGTAGGTAATCACCCCACCTGGCCCGATGCGGGTCATTCGGCAAAGCCTCTGCGTGCTTCACAGGCAGAGGACAAAAGGAGGAACGTATGGAAATGATGAAAGCCGCCTATCTTCCCGGAAACAGCACCGTGGACATGCGGGAGGTCGCGGTGCCCGAGCCCGGACACGGACAGGTGCTGATCCGCACCAAGTCGTCCACCATCTGCGGCAGCGACATCCGGGCCATTTACCGCGAGCATCTGGGCAAGGGGCCGGAAGGCTACCAAAACAAAATCGCGGGGCACGAGCCGTGCGGCCAGATTGTGAAATGCGGACCGGGCATGCGCCGCTTCAAGGAAGGCGATCGCGTGGTGCTCTACCACATCTCCGGTTGCGGGTTGTGCGTGGACTGCCGGCAGGGCTACATGATCAGCTGCACCAGCCCGCTGCGGGCCGCCTATGGCTGGCAGCGCGACGGTGGCATGGCCCCGTACATCCTGGCCGATGAGAAGGATTGTGTGCCGCTGCCGGACGAACTCACCTACACGGACGGCGCCCAGGTGGCCTGCGGCTTCGGCACGGTGTACGAGGGGCTCGAAAAAATCGGCATTTCCGGCAATGACGCGGTGTTGGTGGTGGGGCTGGGCCCGGTGGGACTGGCCACCCTGATGCTCGCCAGGGCCATGGGCGCGGAGAAGCTCATCGGTGTGGATGTCACGCAGGAGCGTTGCGACCTGGCAAGGGAAAAGGGTTTGGCGGATGAGGTGCTGCTCTCCGGGCCGGACACGCTGGCACAGCTTCTGGCGCTGACCGGCGGACAGGGGGTGGAGCGTGCGGTGGACTGCTCGGGTCACACGGCCGGGCGCCAGCTGGCCATCCGTGCCGCCCGCAAATGGGGCAAAATCGCCTTTGTCGGCGAGGGTGGCACCGTGGAATTCAATCCCAGCCCGGACATCATCCACGACCAGAAGACCATCTACGGCTCCTGGGTCACAAGCATCTGGAAGATGGAGGAACTGGTGTCCAAGCTGGTGCGCTGGAAGCTGCATCCGGAGGATCTGGTGACCCACCGGTTCACGCTCGATCAGGCGCCGGAGGCATACCGGCTCATGGCGGAAGGAAAATGTGGCAAGGTGGCGGTCGTATTTGACGAGGAAATCCGGTAGGATGGAAATGACCGATGCCTGCCGAAACTGAGGGAAGGTTCGGACCGGGAGACCAGCGGGTTTCCCGGTCCGACTGGATCGTATGGTGTAGTGCCCCCCGGGCATGGCAAAAAGACGGTTGACAACCTGATGGGGATGGAGAATGACGCCGAGGCCGCGGCGCATGGAGGCGAGGGAACATGGCACATACGTGCAAACATGAATTGTGGTACGAGAAGCCG
>JAKQNG010000256.1 GCA_029565915.1 Deltaproteobacteria bacterium | reverse complement strand
TCGGTATCGCTGTCGCTGTCGCTGTCGCTGTCGGCGTCGCTGTCGGCGTCGCTGTCGGCATCGCTGTCGGTGTCGCTGTCGGTGTCGCTGTCCGCGTCCGCATCGGGAACCGCCGACTCGTCCACGTTGACTCCGCCGGAGGCGCAGGACAGAATCGTTCCCACCGCCAGCAGCAGCACTGCGAAAAATTTCACTTGATGGGCCATGGGTTCACCTCGTTGATGGGTTGAATACCTGTCAGATTGAGAATGATGGAAAATTTAATGTGCCTGCAAAGAATGAGCAGATCGGGATGGGCTTTCGAGCAATTGCAGACATTTCAACGGCGGCGCTTCTTTCCTTTGGTCGGTTTCTTTGCGGTCACCGGTTCCTGCACTGCCGCTGCCAGTCGTTCGGCCAGTCCCGCATCCGTGGGAATGCGCCTGACGGCCACCCAGATGAGCAGCCCCACGCCGATGCCGAAGGGCAGGATGGAGAGCCACTGACCCATGTCGAGGAATGCGCCGTGGAACACCTGCTGCTCCTTCACGAATTCCACGAAGAACCGTCCGATAAAATAGAGCACGAGGAACAGCCCCGCCAGCAGGCCCAGGGGACGCTTTTCCCGTCCGGCGATGCGGTCTGCGGCAAAGAGGGCGCCGAGTACGGCCATTCCCAGCAGGAATTCGTAGAGCTGGGAAGGGTGTCGCACCGTGGGCGGCAGGTTCTCCATGTAGTCGTACCGCGGAAAGATCACCCCCCAGGGCACATCCGTTTCCCGGCCGACGATTTCCGAGTTGAAGAAATTGCCGAGGCGCACGGCCGCCGCGCCCACGGCCGATGGCATGGACATCCGGTCCAGCACCTCCAGGTAGCGCAGGCGGTACTTGATGCAGAACCCGAGCATGGCCACGACCAGTCCGATGGTGGCTCCGTGGGATGACAGGCCGCCCTCCCAGAATTTCAGCATGGACAGCGGATCGGAGAGGTAGCGCTCGGGCTCGTAGAACAGGCAGTGGCCGAGGCGCGACCCGATGAGCACCGCCAGGACGCCCCACATGAGAAAGCGCTCCGCCAGCTCCAGTGTGTAGCCGCCGCGCAGCATCTGACGGCGCCAGATGATGAAACCGATGTACAGCATGGTGGCGAAGATGACGCCGTAGTAGCGCAGCTGCAGCGGTCCCAGGTGAATGATGACCGGATCGATGTCCCAGATGAATGCGTGTTCCAAAACGACTCCTCTTTTCCTGTCAGAACGAGGGTGTGACCTCCTTGGTCACCCCTTCCTTGATGCTCACCATCCGGATGGTCCGCTGACCTCCCCGGATGAACGTAATTTCGTGCAGCCCCGGCGACAGGGACAGGGTCGCGGGAATGGCGCCCTTCCTGCGCCCGTCCACGAGCACTTCGATGGTGGCGGAATTGCCGGAGGGCGCAAGAATGTTCAGGGTGCCGCGCTCCTCTTTTTTCTTTTCGATTTTTTTCACCACCGGGGCCGGTTCTTCGGGTGGCGGGGCCGGTTCTTCGGGTGGCGGGGCCGGTTCTTCGGGCGCCGGGGCCGGTTCTTCGGGTGCCGGGGCCGGTTCTTCGGGCGCCGGGGCCGGGGTTACGTCAGTCACCGCCGGTGGTCCGGACGGTTTCAAAAACAGACCTTTCTGCATGGTCAGCCCTCCCAGCACAAGGAGGGCCAGCGAAAGGATGACCACGGTGGCAATGAGGACCTTTTCCTGTTTTTTCCGGCGCAACACGGGCGCGGGCAGGGAGGGTCGCAGGGCCGGAGGGGCCGTGGTGCGCATCCCCGGATGGGGCGCCGGCATAACGGAAATATCCGCCAGTTCCAGAGATACCGTATCCGTCGTTGTGGATTCCGTCGTTTCTTCACCGGCGGTCTGCTGGTCATCCGGCGCTCCGGCTCCCACGGACGTCCACTCGATGGTGTTGCGGGCCACCGCCGCACGGGGGACCAGGGGATCCGGCGCATCCAGCGCGACGACGGCGCCGCTGCGGATCAGTTCGAGCAGCAGCCGCTCCATTCCACCGCGGGTCAGCTCGCCGCCGGACAGCACATCGATGGGCTTCGTCCCTGCCTTCAGCGCTTTGAGGGCCGTGCGGAGGTCCGACGGCAGGGCTGCCGTACAGCGCTCCCAGGCCTCGTCATCAAACGTCAGGCCATTGATGCGCATCAGGGCGCCGCCCCGCACCTGATCCACCATCCGGTTCAGTCGACCGCAGGCCTCGTCGAGCACTTCGCGCACCGTGCCGGTGAACTGGGGGCGCACATTTCCAGACGACGGCCGGACTTCGAAACGGCCACTCTCGATACCCATCAGGCGGTCGAGGGCACGTCCGCCGGAGGCGAATGAGCCGTCGGCGTTGGTCATGGTCACCGCGCTGATGCGTCCCTCCCGGATGCTGACGTCAAAATCATTCCAGCTTTCGTGGACCAGCAGTTGACAGTCCGCCCGCCGGGCCGCCACGTCCCGCAGCAGGGGGAGAATGCCGATGCTCTCCAGGCGCCCGGCCACCTCTCCGGGTGCGGACAGCAGCCGGTGCAGCATCAGCCGGGGCCGCAGGGTGCAGACGAGGGACTGCTGGACCTCTTCTTTTCCGCCACCGCTGCCGGACAGGAGGATGACGGGGATGTCCCGAAGCCGGTAATCCATGGAGAGGCGGCCGGAAAGCGCGAAGCCGCCGGGGTCGCTCATGGCCAGATCGAACAGCACGACATCGGGCGCCCCTGCCTCGATGGCCTCCAGCGCCTCCGCGCCGTCCACCGCCGTGCGTACCTTCACGCCGGCCCCGGACAGGGCGGTGTCCAGCAGGATTCGCACCCGGGCGTCGCTGGCGGCCACCACCGCCCGCATGCCCGCAAAGGCGGCAAGGTCTGGATGCTCCGGCTCCAGAGGTTCGAGGATGTCCCCTTCGCCGAGAATCAGGAACACCGTGCGACCGCTGCGGACCGGCGCAAACCGGATGCGGCCCCCGGAGCCCGTGAAGGCGGTCCGACGCAGGGATGCAGTCAGGGCCAGCAAATCGCGCATCAGGGCGCCCGGATCGGTCAGGCGGAACACGGACATTACCTGTTCGCCCCGCGCCGCGTCCAGCAGGCCCGTGCGGAGTTCGCCGGCCACCGCGTCCAGCAGCTCCCGGACGGAGCCATCCCGCAGTCCCGTCAGGCCCACCGCACCGGGTCGGGTCAGTTCGCGGACACGGGCAATCAGCGCCCGGTTCTCCACGGGTTTCGGCACGATGTCCCAGCGTTCGCCCCCGGTGCCCGTGGCCACCTTCAGCACGGGAACCCGGTCGGACAGCGAAAAGAGGGTGAGCTGCGCGATGACGGCGCTGCCGAAGGGCGCCCGGTCATCCAGATCCACGATGAGCAGTTCCGGCGGCGCCATCTGAACCCGGTCGAGGATCGATGCCGGATCGGCGATTTCCACGGCGGCGATGTTTTCCCCCTTCAGGGCAAAAGCGATCTTTTTGCGGACGTTGGCGTCCTTGACACAGATGTATACCCCGGACGCGACGGGAGCCGGTTCCGTCCTTGCCACATCCCCGGAAGAGGAGGCCGTCTCCGTTGATTTCGCGCCGTCTTCCGCCGCCGGACCGCCCAGTCGCGCCGCGGCTTCAGTACAGATGGTTTCCAGATCGCCGATGCGGCCGTCCAGCCAGGCCAGATCTTCGTTTGAAGGAGGGGTCGTTTCGTTGCGGATGGCGTCCAGTTTCCACGAAAAATCCCGCGCCCATTCCGCCACCTCGGGAAGGCCGTACACGGCGCCGGCGCCCACCAGGCTGCGGGCATTGCGCTCCAGTCCTTCGGTGGGCCACTTGCCTCCCGGTGGGACGGTCTCTCCGGCAGCCCGACGCAGCCGTTCCAGTTCTTTTCGGAACTGTCCGAATTTTCGATCGAAGGTGGTCAGAAACGACAACTGCCGTTTTTTTTCGAAATCGTTCGCTTTTTCCCCGACCGACATGCTGAACTCGCGCCTCCCGTGAGTCGACAGTATGAACATTCACGTGAACAAATCAAGGGACAGGTCACGCGCGCCTGTCCGTTGAATTCGTCGGCCGTGCGTGATATCGTCAGCAACGACATTCCAACAGGCAAGGAGTCCGCACCATGAAACTGCAAGTGGCGTTGTTCGCGTGTCTGACGATCGTCTGCACCGGTGCCGGTGTACGGGCGGACAGCGAACAGGAAGCGAAGGACGCGTTTACAAAGGGCGTGGGGCTGTTTTCGAACGGCGAGTACGCACAGGCCGCCCTCGAATTCCGCCGGGCGAACCAAATCAAGTTCAACTGGAAAATCCTGTACAACATCGGCCAGAGTGAGGCGGCCGCAAAGGAATACGGCGCGGCCCTGCAGGTATTTGAGGAATACCTGTCCAGAGGAGGCGATGACCTGCCCGTCGAGCGGCGCGACGAAGTGCTGGCCGAGATCAAGCGAATGCGGGAGATGGTCGGATATCTGGATATTGCCGGGCCGGCCGGAGCGACGATCCATGTGGACGGCATCGAGCGGGAGAAACTGCCCCTGTCGGGTCCCCTGGCGGTGTCGTCCGGGGTTCCCCACGACGTGGCGGTGCTGCAGGAAGGGGAAACGATTTTTCTGCGCTCCGTGCGTGTCTCCGGCCAGCAGACGATCAAACTCGATGCGGCGGCAACTGAAGGTCCGTCGGCTTCTGCGCCCCGGTTGGCTGCAACCGCACCCGTCGACGGTTCCGCGGGTGCGCAGGACAATGGCATCGCGGACGCAACGGCACAGCGTGGAATGGATTCCGCCGGTGGAGAGGACAACGCGGATGCGTCTTCTGCAGATCCGCAGCGGCGGTTGAAAATTGCCGGCTGGGTGCTGGCAGGCACGGGCGCGGCGGGACTCAT
This sequence comes from Deltaproteobacteria bacterium, assembly GCA_029565915.1. GTDB lineage: Bacteria > Myxococcota_A > Polyangia > JAAYKL01 > JAAYKL01 > JAKQNG01. The sequence continues at coordinate 5,879 of JAKQNG010000256.1, read as the reverse complement.
TGTCGGCGGCGTCACGGGCCTGCTGGCCATCCACAAGGGATCGTCCCTGAAGGACGAGTGGGGCACGTCCCTGCCGGATTCCGAGCGGGACGAAGTGGATGCCATGAACGGGCTGGCCGACGCCTCCACCATTTCCCTCATCGCCGGCGGCGTGCTGGGTGCAACCGGCGCGGTGCTGATCATTCTCGGCGCAAAGAAGGAGACTGCGGTGGCGTTGCAGCCCGCCGTCTCCCCGGACGGGGCTGGGCTTCTACTGGAAGGGAGGTTTTAGATGAGAGCGTTCGTTTTCATTCTGACAGGTGTGTTTCTCCTCTCCTGCCGGGCGGTGCTGCCGGATTTCATCTTTGACCCGGACTCGGAGTCGGACGCGGACACGGATACCGACACGGACTCGGATACCGACACGGATTCCGATACCGATACGGACACGGATACAGACACTGACACGGATTCAGACACGGATACGGATTCCACGCCTGAGCCGGGCGTGCCGGGCAGCACCTGTACAGAACCGGCGGACTGTGACAGCAACCACTGTGAAAACAACGTTTGCTGCGCGGAGGGAGACTGCTGCAATGCGGGGACGTCCTGCCCGGAAGGGTTCGGCTGCGATGTGACCGTTTTTGTGTGCCGGGAGTCCTGCCTGTCCGACGGTGCCGACGAAAATCTCTACTGCGCGGACGGTTACCACTGCGACGCGGGCCTGTGCTTTGTGGATGTGGGCGTGGGGGTCTGCGATGAGCTGTCCGACTGTGCCAGCAACGAGTGCATCGAGGGCACCTGCTGCGAGCATGCGGGTCTGTGCTGTACTGCCGATGACGAGTGTCCCGAAATCTTTTACGGCTGTTCCACGGACAGCACCCACGTCTGCCTGTTCAGTTCATTCCTCCCCTGGCACACCGGCCAGACGGACTGCTGGAACGGCAGCAATGCAGTGACGCCCTGCGCGGATATCGCGTCAGGCATGGACTACTTCGGACAGGACGGCCATTATGGTTTCTCAAATGCGCCGGAGATTGTGATGGAAACTGCCCTCATCAACCGGGATGAAGCCAGCGGGCTGGGATGGACGAAGACGCCCGGAGACACGCGGAGCTTCACGGATGCGCAAGCCTACTGCCTGTCTTTGTCGATAGATGTATACGACGACTGGCGGCTCCCCACCCGGCTGGAGCTGCTGACCCTGGTGAACTACCAGCCGGGGGGCAACGGACTGTTCGGAGACTTCGACCTGACGGGGGTGACCTCCAGCTTCTGGACCGGCGCCCTGCTGGGGGGCAGTACCTCCGTCGCCTGGACGGTGGATGCGGCAACCGGCACCGTGGCCCGGGCGGGAACAACCAACAACACAGACCACAGCGTGCTCTGTGTCACGGATGAATGGGTGACAAAATGACCAGGCGAATCACATGCATTTCCGGCGCGATCCTGTTTGTGCTGGTGTCGGTTTCCGCCGCCATGGGAGCGGTTTCCCGTTTTCATGTCATCGGCACAGGGGAGGAGCCGATTGTCTACGACCGGGCGACAGGTCTGGAATGGCAGCAGGTGCCCAGCCACGCGGGTTCCCTCAACTGGGCAGATGCCCTGTCCCACTGCGAGAATCTCGACTGGGGCGAGGGCAACTGGCGCCTCCCGGATGTCAAGGAGCTGATGACCCTCGTGGACGAAAAGAAGACCGCCGCACCGGCTATCAACACCAGCTTTTTTCAGGGTTTTTCCGCCATGGGCTGCTGGACCTCCACCACGGGCCGCGCGCTGCCCTCCGCCGCCTATGTGGTCTATTTCGGCGACTTCAATTCCACGGTGGGACGCGGTGGCATGGATGTGCTGCCCAAGTCCACCTCCGGCGCTGCCGCCCTGTGCGTCCGCACGGCCGTCAAATAGCTACTGCATCAGGTCTGTGACGAAGTTGAGCAGGTTGGTATCTCCGGCCGTGGCCGATGCCCCCGCGGGCATGTCCCGCAGGTACCAGTACACGTCACCCCAGGTGTAGGAGGCGCCCGCCGCCACGGACTGGAAGGCCCCCTGCATCTCCACTTCTTCGTAGGTGAGGTTGCCGTACAGCTCGATTTCCGCCTCGCCCGATGCCGCCTGGGCTGCGCTGATGGGCGAAAACTTCTTCACGAACACCATGGACCCGTCCGTGTGGGCCAGCCAGCCGTCTGCGCCGTCGGAAAACAGCTTGTAGTCGCCGGCGGCGCTAATGTTCGCGTGGTTGCACCACACCGTGCCGCTGATGTTGGTGTTGGGGAACATGCTGAACGAACCGCTCGATACGCTGCCCGTGCCCATGGGATAGAACGACAGGCCGTCCGGCAGCACGCGGGTGACTTCCCACGGCGCGTAGCTTCGCGCGGAACCGGCCTGATTGATGATGGTGTAACTCAGCACGACGGCCTTTTCTGCGAGATCCACGCTGAACGTTTTTGAAATCCCCACGTTGTAGCCGCCGATGCTGATGTTGTTGCGCGACAGTGTGACTGTGTATGCCGACTCGTTGACGCTGACGGTCCAGGTGTTGTCGTTCATGTCCGCAGGGGGCGGCCATCCCCACAGGCTCTGAGGGCTCACCCAGAAAATGGAGCCGTAGTTGGACGCGTTCACGGCGCTGCTCGCCAGCATGTCCACGCCGTTCAGCTCATAGTCGGTGATGCGGCCGCCGTGTTCGGCCTTGCAGGCGAAGTACCAGGTATCGGTGCCGTCCGTGAATTCCAGGGCGTACACGCCGCCGCCCCTTGCCACGCTGCCGATCATGACGGTCTGAGGCTCCGTGTCCGTGTCGACGGTTTCGGTGTCGACGGTTTCGGTGTCGACGGTTTCGGTGTCGATGGTGTCCGTGTCGATGATTTCGTTCACACAGTTCGCGGTGTCTGCCCACTGTCCCGCCGTGCAGAGCTGTTCCAGCACGCCGCCGTTGCCGCAGGGAGTGGTGCCGTCCCGGGTGATCCCGTTGACACAGACATCATCGTCGATACAGGTGGCCGTATTGGTCCAGCCACCTTCCTGGCAGAGTTGCTGGAGCACGCCTGCGCCGTTGATACCGCAGGAGGTGGTGCCGTTGCGGGTGCTGCCGTTCAGGCACACGTCGTCGTCGATGCAGGTGGCCGTGTTGTTCCACTGGCCGGCCGTGCAGAGCTGCTGGTAGACCCCGTCACCGTTAATGCCGCAGGGAGTGGTCCCGTCCCTCGTGTTGCCGTTTTCACAGACATTGTCATTGACGCAGGTGGCCGTGTCTTCCCACTGGCCGCCCGTGCATGCCTGTTCCAGGCGGCCTGCATCGTTCAGTCCGCAGGGGGTGGTGCCGTCCCTCGTGTCGCCGTTTTCGCAGACGTCGTCGTCGATGCAGGTGGCTGTGTTTTCCCACTGGCCCGACGCGCAGGTCTGCCGCAGGACACCGTTGTCGTTGGGTCCGCAGATGGTCGTACCGTTTCGTGTGCTGCCGTTCAGGCATACGTCATCGTCGATACAGGTGGCCGTGTCTTCCCACTGGCCTTCCGTGCAGAGCTGTTCCAGAAAACCGTTGGCGTTAACTCCGCACACCGTGGACCCGACCCGCGTATCGCCATTCGTGCAGGCCGCGTCCGCGAGGCACTCTGTATCAGCGCTGAGGTGCCAGCCCGACTCGCATCCGCAACTGTAACTGCCGGCGGAATTCGTGCAGGTGCCGTGAGTTTCGTCGCAGTCGTCTTCTTCTTCTTCGCATTCATTCACGTCGCTGCAGACGAGGCCGGTGCCCTCCCACCCGTCGTTGCAGGTGCATACGAAAATCTGGCCGCTGTCGTTGCAGGTGGCGTTGGGGTCACAGGGATCGCCGGAGCAGTCGAAGGGGTTGCCCGTGTCCGAATCCGTTTCCGAATCCGTGTCTTCCGTCTCCGATTCACTGTCCGAATCAGAAAATGAATCCGTCGAGTCGGCCGTGTCGGACGATTCCGTGTCCCCGGTTTCCGTGTCCGACTCTGTGTCGTCCATTCCGGTCCCATCGGTCCCATCGCTGTCCCCGCCGCTGTCAGAATCCGTGTCGGCGTCCGTGTCGGTTTGAGATGGATTGCCTTCGCTCTCGCAGGCGGGAAGGACCATGGAGAAAATCCCGACGGCCATGGCGATGAGAATGGTTTTCATGGTGGAACGCCGATCAGGCGTCCTTCACATCGAGGACCTTGACTTTAATGCGGAGCGTTTTTCCGGCCAGTGGCGGAATCAGCCGGACCAGCACGTCATTGGTCCGATCTTCGAGGACGGCGAACTTGATCATCTGGTTGCCGCTGGCCCCTGCTTCAAACAGCGTGCCAACCTTGGTGGACACCCCTTTGGGAATTTCCACCTTGCGGATGACCTTCGTCGGCCATGATTTCGGCTCACCGACCACCTTTTCGGGGGGGAGCGTGATATCCTTTTCCTGTCCCGCTTCCATTCCTTCCATTTCGCTATTCAGGCCGGGCATGAATCCGCTGGCACCGAATGTAAAAACAAGAGGTCCGCCTCTGCCGACAGACGACTCAATCATTTCTCCCTTGTCCGTTGTAATGGTATATTCCAGCGTCACCACTTTTCCTGCTTCAACTTTCATGCAACCTCCCGGTACATCCAGACCATAATGATAACAACAGATTCCATGTGTTTGCGCCGGCAGAAGTATACACCGGCCCATGGAACGGGACAAGGGCTGATTGTGCCGCTGATTGTGCCGGATGACTGTCTGCCGCGAGCCTGTGTCCCATGAAATTCCCGATTCCCAAAACGTCGTCCCGGTGCGATAACCACACTCTTGGCAAAGCAGGCAAATCCATGACAAAGGACATCACCAGGGCATTCGGAGACGCGATCGGCAGCGAGCGGCGCAGGGAAATCCGACACAACATCCGGCTGGACGTGAACTACTCCCACGGGGACAGTTATCTGTACTGCAAGTCCGGCAATCTGTCGGAGATGGGGATTTTTCTTGTCAGCGACACGCCCCTGGCTGCCGGAACCATTATTGCGCTGCGCTTTACCGCGCCGTCCGGCGGTGCACCCGTCGACGTGTCCGGCGAGGTGGTGTGGATCGATCCGGGGAATGCGCAATCCCCCGGCGGAATGGGCATCCGGTTCATCGACCCGTCGGACGATACCAAGGCCCGCATCCGGACAATCATCCGCACGATGGCATATCTCGACTGACGCTGTCTGTTTCAGGAAATATCGACTTTTTCCACGTGGCCCACACTGCGCCCCAGAAACCGCCCGGCGGACTCGCCGAAGTTGCCCGGCAGATCGGTGACGCAGCACTGTAATGTGCCATTGTCGTTTCGACGGCTCAGCAGATTCTGTTCTGCCAGCGCGTCGTATACTTCCCGGGCCATTGAGGTTGCGGAATCCACCACCACCGCGGTGCTGTTCAGGGCGCGCATCTCCTCTTCAATCACCGGTCGCAGAACGGGATAGTGCGTGCATCCCAGCAGCAGTACCTCCACTCTCTTTTCAACCAGCGGAGCGATGTAGCGCCGCACCGCGAGATGGGGCACGTCTCCCACGATCCATCCTTCCTCCACCAGCGGCACCAGCAAGGGCGCCGGATTCTGGAACACCTGCACATCCCTTGCCAGTTGGGACAGTTCCCGCACATAGGCACCGGACTGCACGGTTCCGGCGGTGCCGATGACCCCGATGCGACCGACCCCCGGATGTTTCATCGCCGCGCGGGCGCCGGCGCGGATAACACCGAGCACCGGTACTTCCAGCCCTTCCGACAGGGCGCCGATGGCCAGGGCGGACACCGTATTGCAGGCCACCACCAGCATCTTGAGCCCGCGATCCACCAGAAAGCGGGAACAGTTCCACGCATAGCGGCGAACCGTATCCGGTGATCGGGTGCCGTAGGGAACCCGCGCGCTGTCGCCGAG
>JAKQNG010000245.1 GCA_029565915.1 Deltaproteobacteria bacterium | reverse complement strand
CGTGTGTGACTATGAAACGGTAGAAAGCGCATGCACCGGAAGCTGCGCGTCCGGCGCCTGCACGGGGGATCCCTGCCAGGGGGTCATCTGCATGCGTCCGCCGGCGTCGTACTGCGTGGACGAAGTGCACCTGCGGACCTTTTCCATGCCGGGTACCTGCGTGGGCGGCGGATTCTGTTCCTACGATTCATCGGACATGGAGTGCATGTATGGATGCAAAGCGGGCGCCTGTCAGGAGCCGGTGGACACGGAATCGGACACGGAATCGGAGTCGGAATCGGACAGCGATTCGGATACGGACACGGGGCCCTGCATCCGGTATGTGAACGTGAACGGCGGCGGCGGCAACGGCTTGTCGTGGGCAGAGGCCTATCAGAGTATCCAGATCGCGATCAATTCGGCGGCGGCCCACGTGTCTGCATTCGGCGGTACCTGTGAGGTCTGGGTGGCCAACGGCAACTATGTGCCGACGGCGGCGGAGCCGATTGTCATGGCCGATGCCGTGGACCTGTACGGTGGTTTTGGTGGATGGGAGACCCTGCGGGAAGAGCGTTCCTGGGAGAGCCGTGCAACGATCATCGATGGTAATTGGTATGATCGTCCGCACCTCCTGCTTGGCAGCAACGCCACGGTGGACGGATTCGTGTTCACCCACGGACTCTCCAACACAGGCACCGGGGGCATCGCCATCACCGGCACGTCGACACGGGTAGCGAACTGCCTGTTCATCGACAATTCGGGCAAGATAGGCGGTGCCATTTTCATGCTGGGAGGGATGCCGGAGATTGAAAGCTGCATTTTCGTGCAGAATCAGGCCGAGGAGGGAGGCGCCATCCTTGCGGGAACGGATGCCCATCCGACCATCCGCGACTGTCTGTTTGACAACAATGCGGCAGATCTGTCCGGCGGCGCCATTGCCCATGGGGGTGGCGACCTGTTTGTGTATCGCAGCATTTTTGTGGGCAACATGGCATCGACAAACGGCGGCGCCCTGCGACTTAACGGAAATCTGAACGAGTATATCTACAACAGCGTGTTTGTCGGAAACCATGTCGACTCCGGACAGGGTGGGGCGGTCTTTGCCATGCACGCTCCCATGACGGGGTCCACGGATCTCTCCAACTGCACCTTTGCATTCAACGAATCGATGGCATCGACCGGAGGCGGCATCTTCGCCGGCGGACCTTCGGCGTATTATGACTGGTCCAATCTGGTGCTGCGGGAAAACACTCCCAACGGCATCGGGACGGATGGGGTCGCTTCGGTGAATGTCCGTTACAGTTCACTGGCCGCGGGCATGACCGGCGTCACCTATGATGATACGACATGTATCGATGAAACAACTTTCTATGGTTTTCCGCAGCTTTCCTCGGATGACTTCTCAAGTCTGACCTGGGACCTGCCCTCCTGGCAGACCTGGATGAATGACAGTCCACAACCCCTGGATACCGTCCAGCTTGGCAGCGGTTTCATCCGCTTCGCCGGGGGAGGGGGAAGTTCTCCGTGGCACTACATCGCGGCCAATCCGGGAACATATGTGGTGTCCTTCTGGGGCGACTGGAGCGGGGCGGGGATTACGCCGACGACCGATTACGATGTGTATGATTTTTCACTCCATAACGTCACCAGTGCCGCCGTTAACACCGGAGATGACACCGCCTGGCACGGGGAGGAGGGCGAGGCCGCCATGTCCCGCGACGTCCTGGGACATTACCGTCTGGAAACCGTCGATATGGGCGCCTACGAGCTGCAGAACTGACCGATGAATCGCATTTACGCGCAGATCAACGCGGGCACCGTGCAGAAACTCAAGCTGAAAAAGGGCGACGAAATTCTCATGTCCAGGGATGTGCGCGTGGGCAGCGGCGAAACCCTGGTGGTGGAATACGTTCCGGAAACGACGACGGCAACGCCCGCTCCTGTGCCCGTTCCGGCCGAAAAGTCGGCAGCCGCCCGGCACCTGCCGCAAATCGCGCCGTTCTTTACCGGATTTGCCGT
>JAKQNG010000238.1 GCA_029565915.1 Deltaproteobacteria bacterium | reverse complement strand
GCCTGGTCGGGCCATTCGGACCGGTAGGCGGCGCCCACGTGATTGATGGGATCCACCTGCTCCATGGCGGCCTGAATCAGGTTCAGCACCGGATGGGTGATGTCCACGTTCGGATCCATGAGCACGTACTTGATACCCGTGGCCACATCTACCGGGTTCTTCTTGCCCAGCAGGGATTCCATCAGATAGCCGCCGGCGCCGGAAATGACAATTCCCTGCACAAGGGGTTCGTGGACGGCCGCGATGAACTGACCCTGGGTTCCCTGGGAATGACCGAAGAAGAAGATACGGTTGGTGTCAAAGGCAACGCCTTCGCCGGTAATGGCGGCAAAGCCCTCAAGAAAGCGGACAAGCTGGAAATAGTCGGCCGCAGCCTGCAGGTTATTGCCCACCGCTGCATAGGGATTGGCAAAATTGTAAAAGAGCGATCCTTCGTCGTATCCGTCCTGACCTTCCTGCTCCGCCGTCAGCTGACGACGCTCACCGTGCTGCACCTGCAGCAGGGAAACCGCCGCACAACCCATGCCCGACAGGATTTCTGCAATTCCCTCGTCGATGAACGACGTCTCGGAACCGCCGGTTCCGTGGGCGTACAGGAACACGGGCCAGCCCTCCGCCGGAGGTGCGCCGGTGGGTACCGTCAGGGCAAACGCGACTTCATCATCCTCCACTCGTACCGGCTCGCCGCCAGCGTTCCATTCCACGTTGCCGCCCTCGGATTTAAAGGGACGGACGCCCTGCTGGTAAAACGGCACAGTAATTTTGCCCTGAAAAACGGTGACATCCCCATCCGTATCCGCGGTCATGGCGTCATCCACCAGCACGGGAGCGGGCTCACTGCGAACCGCCGCGCGGAGGGCCGGAATCTGCAGGGGCGCCGTCTGGGTGGTAAATACGGTGGCGTTGGCGATTTCCGCGGCGTTCACTCCCTGGTCGACGACGTAATCGCGCAGGGGCGCATAGGCGGCCCATGCGTCCGCCAGAGTCGGATCGGCCGGTGCGCCGTTGGCCATCATGGCGTTGAAGTCGACGCTGCGCTGCAGGGCGACGCCGTCCGCATTCTGCAGGCCGGTGGTGAGAATGGCCGCGTAGGTGGTGTCCGGTTTCAGGGAAACTCCGAAGGAGGGCTTCAGCGCAAGCCAGTTGTGGCAGATGTACATGCCTCTGGCACTGTTGGCCGAATAGCCCGTCCATTCCATCTGCCCGTATCCGGGCGAATCCGGGTCGATGTTCACGATGTAGGCGGTTTCCTGCAGCGTCACCGTGTCCCAGTCCGGGGTCTGATTGAAGCGGAAATACACGTGGGTGTTCATGCCGAAGCCGTCCAGCTCGTTTTCGATGTAAGAAAAATAGCTGTCCACGGGATTGCCCAGTTCCGGCACCAGTACGCCGGGATTGCCGTGGCCGGTCAGATCAATCCGACCGTCCCGCATGGCCGCATCGTTGGGAAACGGCAGCTGGTAAAAGTCCGCACCCGCGCGCCGCACGTCAAAATACGATTCGAATGTTTCGGGCTCCGTCGGCGGATCTTCGCATTCAACGCCCTCCCAGAACGCCATCTGATATCCTTTGCACACGCCGCTCGCCGCGTCGCAGATGAGCCCCAGCACGCAATCGCTGTTCTCCACGCATTCCTCACCGGCCAACAGCGTTCCCGGGTCGCCCACGGGCTGACAGGTGGCCGATGCCGAGCAGACCAGCCCCGCTTCACAGTGGTCGTTGGACATGCAGGGCGCATCCTCCGGCAGGGTGCCCGGCGAACCGGGATACTGGCAGGTGTGGTCGACGGAAGAACAGATGATCTGCTGGGTGCAGTCGGCAGAAGTTTCACAGGGGTCGCCGATGCCCAGCAGCGCCGCCAGCGTGTCCGTCTCCGAATCCGTATCGCCGTCCGCATCGCCATCACCGCTCGCAGGCGCGGTAAAAGCCGTTCCATGGCACGCGGTCAGTCCCGTCAGCAGCGTTGCCGCTGCCGCACACATGCAAATCCATTTCCACATGGCTTCATTCTCCTCTGGCGGAAAATCCAACCGTTTCTTCCGCGCGTGTTCGTGCACTCATCATACATGAATCCGTTTTCCGGTTCGCCAACTAATCGCGCAACGGCCCCCATTTTTCGCTGCTCCGGCCCGAAAATTGTTTTCCATCGAATGGCATTTTTGATAAGACGGGCGGCGTTCCGCGACGGAACACGAGTCAACACGAAAAGACAGGAGTAGTTTCATGGCAACAATCAATTTCGGCGGCGTAGTGGAAGAAGTGGTGCGACGCAAGGAATTCCCCGTTTCAAAGGCGAAGCGGGTACTGAAGGGCGAAACCATCGCCGTCATCGGATACGGTGTGCAGGGCCCCGCGCAGGCGCTCAACATGCGGGATAACGGATTCAACGTCATCGTGGGCCAGGCAAAGGAATTCAAGAAGGACTGGATGCGGGCGGTCAAAGACGGATTCGAACCCGGCAAAACATTGTTCGACATCGAAGAAGCCGTCCAGCGCGGCACCATCGTGTGCTACCTGGTGTCGGATGCGGCCCAGAAAAAAATCTGGCCCATCGTCAAACGCAACCTGAATCCCGGCGACGCGCTGTATTT
>JAKQNG010000209.1 GCA_029565915.1 Deltaproteobacteria bacterium | reverse complement strand
GGCGGCCTGGGTACGGCCATCGCATATCCGCAGGCCAAAAAGCTCTTCGGCATGGGTGCCGAAGTCGACATCATCGCCGGGTTCCGCAACAAGGATCTGGTCATCCTCGAGGAGGAAATGCGGGCGGTGTCCACCAACCTGTATGTCACAACGGACGACGGGTCGAACGGACACAAGGGCTTTGTCACCAATGTGCTCAAGGATCTCATCGAAGCCGGCAACCGGTACGATCTGGTGGTCGCCATCGGACCGCCAATCATGATGAAGTTTGTCTCCGAGCTCACCCGCCCTTATGGCATCCGCACCATTGTCAGCCTCAACCCCATCATGGTCGACGGCACGGGCATGTGCGGCGGCTGCCGGGTGACCGTTGGCGGCGAAACCAAGTTTGCCTGCGTGGATGGCCCGGATTTTGACGGCCATCAGGTGGATTTCGACGAGCTGATTCGCCGGCTCGGCATGTACAAACGCGAGGAATCTGTTTCCGAGCAGGCCCATGCCTGCCGCATCGGTCTGGGTCAGGCACCCGCAACTGAGAAACCCGGCAAATAGTATCATCGCCACGGGGATCATGCCGGCACTGCCCTACCGGAGCGGCTCAACCAGGAGCGGCTCAATCAGGAACGGCTCAACCAGCAAGGCTCAACCCGGAACGACTCAACCCGACATGCCCTGCGGCAACAGCAACCAACGCCGGCATGCCTGTGGCAACACGTTCAACGGCAGCACGGACAACGGCATCCGCAGGATGCCGCACAAATCGGAGGTACACCCATGCCCAACATGTCACCCGTAAAAATCCCCATGCCTGAACAGGCCCCGGATGTGCGCAACCACAACTTCCGGGAGGTCGCCCTGGGCTACACGCCGGAAATGGCCGTGGAGGAGGCGAAACGCTGCCTCAACTGCAAGCACCAGCCCTGTGTGGCCGGATGCCCGGTCAACGTGAAGATTCCCGAGTTCATCATGCTGGTGGCACAGGGAGAATTCGAGAAGGCATACGAGAAAATTCGCGAGACCAACGCGCTGCCGGCCGTCTGCGGACGCGTCTGCCCGCAGGAATCCCAGTGCGAGGAACGCTGTGTGCGCGGCATCAAGGGAGAACCGGTGGCCATCGGCCGTCTGGAGCGCTTTGTGGCGGACTGGCACATGGAAAACATCACGAAGAAAGTGTTGAAAACACCCCGCAACGGGCACAAGGTGGCCGTCATCGGTTCCGGCCCCGCCGGCATCACCTGCGCGGGAGATCTTGCCAAGCTCGGCTATGACGTCACGATTTTCGAGGCGTTCCATGTGCCCGGCGGCGTGCTGGTCTACGGCATCCCCGAGTTCCGCCTCCCCAAGGCGCTGGTGCAGCGCGAAATCGATGCGGTGAGGGAAGAGGGCGTCACCATCCTCACCAACATGATCGTGGGCAAGACCATCACCATCGACGAGGTCATGGAAGAAGGCTTTGAAGCCGTGTTCGTGGGTTCCGGCGCCGGACTGCCCGCCTTCATGAAAATTCCGGGCGAGAACCTCAATGGCGTGTATTCCGCCAACGAGTTCCTCACCCGCATCAATCTGATGAAGGCCTATCTGTTCCCGGACTGCGACACCCCGGTGAAAGTCGGCAACGCGGTGGCGGTCGTCGGCGGCG
>JAKQNG010000184.1 GCA_029565915.1 Deltaproteobacteria bacterium | reverse complement strand
GCGGTCCGCAGCAGTCCGGCGGTCGCTGCGGCGGGACAGGAGGCCTTGCCGTACACCCGGGGCTCGGTGACCACGAGGTGTGAGAATTGATTTCGCAGAGGAGCCACCGTGTCGGAAGATGCCTTGGTGCCGAGGAGTCCCACGAGGGCCACTGCCGGGCATCCCGGAACGGTCTGTCTGGCGGCGACGGCGAAGGCGAGCTTGTCCCGGTTGTGGGCGCCGTCCAGATGAACGCACGTATCCGGCCATGGAAGCGGTTCACTTCGACCGGGCAGAAGAGGGGCGCAGCGTTCCGGGAGAGCGGGTGCGCCGATTCCCCTGCGGCAGCAGTACGCCTTCACCGCGGCCCGGGCCAGAGCTTCGTTGTGGCCCGGAAGGGAAGGCACAGGTGGTATTTCCACCAGGGGACACCCGACCGCCGCAGCCTCTGCATGGATGATGCATCGGAGATCGCCGCGGACACCGCTGATGAGGTCCGCACCGGGGCGCGCGATGCCCGCCTTGTGCCGGGCGATATCAGTGAGGGTGGGCCCCAGGGTGCCCGTGTGGTCGAGGCCCACGTTGGTGATCACTGCCACTTCCGTGTCGACAAATGACGTGAGGTCGTATCGACCGCCGCAGCCCACCTCCACGACCATCACGTCCACGGATTCCCGGCGGAACGCCTCGAAGGCGATGGCGACGGAGGCCATACCGTGGATGGACGCCGGCGTGGACGGTGAGAGGAAGGCCCGGGCCGTCGGCATGACCCAGTCCGCCAGATCGGCGAAGTGCAGAGGGTCGATGTACCGCCCGTCGATCTGGATCTTTTCGGTGGCGGACTGCAGGTACGGCGAAATATGGAGACCTGTTCTGAGCCCTGTCAGCGTCAGCGCCCGGGCGATGAGCGCCGCCACGGTGCCTTTGCCCGATGTGCCCGTTACGTGAATGGCGGGGATGCCTTTTTGCGGATCGCCGCACCGGCGGAGAAACGCGCGCATGGTGTCCATCCGCGCCACCGGATGGCCGACGAATGTGTCCGGATGGGACAGGGAGAGGGCCGGTCGGATGATTTCTTCGTTGATCATCCGTTCGGCGCGCAGATACTGTTGATAGGGCGTCATGGCCGTTGGTTTTGGTGGAGACCGGTCGATGCGACGCCGTGGGATGTAGCAGACCGGGACGGAGAAGCACAATGAAAAGAGCGATTTCCACAGGCGGATGGTCGATGCTGTTGTTTGCCGCCTGCCATTCGGCGGCGCCGGTTTCACCAGCGGACACGGATTCGACGGGGACAGATTCGGTGACGGAAACGGAAACCGCCACAGGAACAGATGACGGCAGGGGCGGCCCCGACGAAGAGTGCATTTCCGTGGGCGCCGGCGCAGACAGTGAGGTGACCTGCGACGATCCGGACGGGATGGTGGCGCAGCAGTGCGACGACTTTCCGTCAAGGTGCTGCTGCCGGACCGCCTGTGTGCCGACTGCCTGCCCGGCCCCGGACGATGGCATGCTGCCCTGCCTGTCCCTCGGCATCGATGCGCAGACGGGCGTGTGCGTGTATGCGCAGGACGAGGCGCCCCTGTCAGGGGAATGCGGGGAGCCCTGTGTGCCGGCCAGTCAGTGTGCCGCATGGGAGACGAACGGCGATTGTGCGGTTCCCGTGGCGGACGCGCGGGAAGGGATTTGCCTGTTTGACGATGATGGCGCCGCCTTCTGTTACGCCCGGTGTGAGATGGCCGTCTGCGATGACCGCCATGTCTGCCAGCCGGTCGTTACCGGGTCGACCGGATTTGAAGGCGTCGGTGTCTGTGTGCCCGGGGATGCCCGATGACGGGACGCGCGCCATGGAGCTGGTGGACAGGGTTCATCTGCGTGGCGGCCGCCCTGTGTGTCATCGCCTGTGGTCCCCGGTCGGAACGGTATCGCGCCACGCCCCCTTCGGCGATGCAGCAGGAGTGGGACCGGGTTCACGACATGGCGCAGCAGGGGCGTACGGATGAAGCGCTGGCCGGCTATCTGTCCCTGTGCGAAGGGCACGCCATGGCCCGGGCCTGCTACGATCATGCCCGCCTGTTGTTTGAAGCGGGAAAGGAGGCGGAAGGGCGCACCCGGACGCTGGCCTTTGTGAGGGCGTATCCACAGCACGCCCTGGTGCAGCCGGCAGTGAAGCGCATCGCCCGCAGTTACCGGTCTGCTGGTGAGCAGAACGAAGGGATCGATGTGCTGGAGCGCCTCGCCGAAGAGGTGAAGGGCTCCGAGTCATGGGACACCATCGAATACGCCCGGGCCGGCCTGTTCCGCTCCATTCCGGATCTGGAAGGGGAACGGGCTGTGTTGATGCGGGTGGTGGACGCCGGTCGGTGGGGCAGCCAGCTCTGGGACAACGCCATCTGGCGGGCCGTTGAAATTGCCCGGGCGCAGAAAAAGCCGGACGAAGAAAAGAAGCTGATCCGCCGCATGCTCGATGCCCGGGAAGAATCCCGCCTCATCGCCAGCTACCATTCGCCCCACTACGACGACGGACTGCTGCGACTCGGCGTCCTTTACGAGGAAGAAGGAAATGTGGACAAGGCGCTGTCCACCTGGCGGGAATTGATCCGGTGGAAGACCAGCCGCCTGCGGGATGATGCCCTGCTGCGCACGGCCCGTTTGTTCAAGCAGCAGGGGGACATGCGACAGGCATGCCGGCACCTGCAACGGCTGCTCGACGAGATGGGTGATTCCAGCAGCGCGCGGGAGGCGCGGAAACTGCGGGTGGACTGGGGTTGTTGAGGGAGCTTCGGGGGATCAGCGGGCGGAACAGCGGAGATCAGTCGTCTTCTTCGTCTTCATCATACTCTTCGTCGTCTTCGTCATCCTCGTCGTCCTCGTCCTCATCCTCATCCTCGTCCTCGTCGTCTTCCTCCTCCTCATCATCCCCGCCCGCGAATTCGTCTTCTTCATCGAACGTCTCTTCGCTGAACGCGGCCACTTCTTCGGAGGCTTCCTGCTCTTCGTCAAATGACAGCGTGATGTCCGACTCGGCGAGTCCTTCCTTGATTTCTTCGAGCAGGTCCTCCGGGGCGTCGCCGCTCCAGTCGGACAGCACGGTTTCGATGAATTCGTCAATATCGCCCGAATCGATCAGTTCTTCGATCTGCTCGACCTGTTCGTCGGAGAAACAGTCGCGGATGTCGTCTGCCAGTGAACCGAAATGTCCCGATTCCACCGCGTCCGCCACCGCTTCTTTCAGTGCGAGCGTCTTGCTTGTGCCGATAAAGATGTCAACCACGTATGTACCTCCGGTGCGTGGGGAGCCTGTTGAGAGGGAAAATATAGGGAGGACCGCGCGTCTGTCAATAATTTGAAAGAGGTCACGGCGAAGGTCGTCCCGGGCCGGTAATACATGGAAAATCCCTGTTTTCCTATGGACTTAATTGTGCCGGCAGCATAAATTATTTTTCATTTCAAACCCGTGAAATGAGGACAGTGGACCGATGACGGATGGGAATGTGCAGGACAGGAAAATTGCAGTGCCGGACGAATCGTCCGAGGTGCTGGTACACGTGTTCGGTCGTACGGATGTGGGGATGGTCCGCGAGCATAATGAGGATAATTTCCTGATTGCCGACCTGAGCCTTCATCACCGCAGCATCCAGCCGGAGGTCCAGCAGCATCGCATCGGCCCCCATGGGACCGTTTTTGCGGTGTGCGACGGAATGGGTGGCGCGGCGGCGGGCGAGGTGGCGAGCAAGATTGCGGTCGATACAATCTACGAAATGATGCAGGCGGCGCCGGTTCCGGATTCCGATCTGGATCTGGCAAAGCAGGTGGATGCCGCCATCTGTGAGGCGGGACAGCGGATTCATGCAGCGGCCAGGATGAATTCCAGTCAGCGCGGCATGGGCACCACCGCTACGGTGGCGGCGTTGATCGGTCCCCGGCTGGTGCTGGGGCAGGTGGGCGATTCCCGGGCCCATATCGTCCGCAACGGCGTCCTGGTCCAGACGACCAAGGACCAGTCCCTCGTCCAGCAGCTCATCGACGCCAATCAGCTCACGGTGGAAGAAGCCCGGAATTTTGACAGGAGCAACATCATCCTGCAGGCCCTGGGCACAAGTGACGAAGTGAATGTGGACATCACGTCGGTGCTGCTGCGCCGGGGGGATGTGCTGATCATGTGTTCGGACGGTCTGGCGGGGCTGGTGGAACAGGATGCCATCCGGGACGTGATTGTGTCCATGGAATCGCCGATGCAGGCGTGCCAGCGGCTCACTCAGATGGCCTGTGACAACGGCGGCGACGACAACATCACGGTGATCGTTGCGCGATTCGACGGCAGTGCGCTGGCGGATGCGGCTTCGGGCGACGTGGTGCGCTACGAGAAATACTACGATCCGCAGCAGGAAAAAGTCCGGACGGATACACCCACGATCATGGGTGGACCGGCGTTAATCGACCCGGCGCGTCGACCCGCCATCAAGGGACCTTCGGCCGCAGCGGCATCAAAGACCGATTCGGCCCCTGGCAAATCGCGGAAGATGATTGTGGTCGCCGTGGTGGTGGTGTTGCTGGCAGCCGGCGTGATCGCGGCGGTGGTGGTGGGTTCCGGCAGCGAAAAAGCCGCGCCGACGCGTGTCAATATCATCCGCGATCAGTCCGCCGACAGGGCTCCGTCCGCGGTACAGGATGAGGCGGCGACCGCCGGACAGGCACCCGTCGCACAGGACGAGGCGGTGGCCCGGGATGGCGGAACGGCGGAGGAAGAGGCCGGAGCGGCGTCGGCTCCACCGGATGCAGGCGCGGCCGATGAAGATGCGCCGGACGACGGCGCGGACGACGAAGAGAGCAAGTGGCCCTCCCAGCAGTCCAAACGGAAGATCGTCAGCGGATCGGAATCCCGTGATTCCGGGACGGCGCCGGCGAAGAAGCCTGCCGACGGACCTGCGGTCCGCAAGGTGGAGGAAAATCCGTACTGAGGCAGGAGGGCGGTTCTTGCGCATGGAAAGGAACAGTCGTGGCTGAAGGAATTCTGTGTCCCCGGTGTCAGGCCCTGAACCCTCCGGACACGTCGTACTGCGTCAAGTGTGGAACGGCAATGGCGCCGAAGGAATCCACCCCCGGGGATCCGTTTGTCGGGACATTTGTTGGAGAGCGTTTCCTGGTCAAGCGGAAGATCGGCGAAGGGGGCATGGGCGTGGTGTACGAAGCGGAGCAGACGGCCATCGATCGCAGGGTGGCCCTGAAGGTGCTGCATCCCCACCTGACCGACGAGGAGCTGTACGCCCGGTTCCGCAACGAAGCAGCGGCCAGCAGCCGTCTGGAGCATCCCAATACCATCACTGTGTACGATTTTGGTCGAACCGAAAACAACTCGCTGTACATCGCGATGGAGTTCATCACCGGTACCAGCCTGGACGACGACATTAAAAAGAACGGCGCCGTTGAATGGCAGCGCGCGTGCCGGATCGGCGCCCAGATCTGCAGCTCCCTGCGCAATGCCCACGAGCACGGCATCATTCACCGGGACATGAAGCCCGAAAACATCATGCTCTGCCAGCGGGGCGACGACGGTGACTTTGTCAAGGTGCTGGACTTCGGCATCGCGAAGATCCTGGAGGAAGACGGCACGGACCAGCGCAAGGCGCTGACCAAAACCGGCATGGTGTTCGGTACGCCCCAGTACATGTCCCCCGAGCAGATTCGCGGCGAGAAAATCGATGCGCGCTCCGATATCTATTCGGTGGGCGTCATCCTGTATCAGATGCTGACGGGCAAGCTGCCGTTCAAGGCGGATACCCCCATGGGGCTGCTCACCCGCCACCTGATGGATCCGCCGCCGCCCTTCCGGGACATGAACGCCGGCAACCGGGTGCCATCGGCCCTGGAAGCCCTGGTGATGAAGACGCTGGCCAAGGATGCAGCAGAGCGCCCCCAGACGATGAAGGAGCTGGGGCATGCACTAGACGCGCTGATCGGCATCGGCCATTCGGGAAAGACCACCGTGGCGGGCGCCGTGCCCGTCGGGCTGGAGGGCGGTTCCTTTGAAGGTGCCGGTGCGGTGGGGACGCCGTCCGCGGGGATCACCGGCATGACGGAGCGGCGCGGGAGCGGACCCGTGGTGGCGATTGTCGTGGTGGCGGCCCTGCTGCTGCTCGCCGCCGGTGCAGGGGCCTGGTATTTCCTGGTCGGGCCCGGTGCGGCATCCCCGGATGCCGATGACACGGGGGAGGCCGGAACAGCAGTGGAGGCGCCGGTGCCGCCGGATTCCCTGCCGGGCGACGGGGATGCGCCGGACGGAAACACCGGCGATGACGGGAAGGCGGCGGCGACAGAAGATCCGGCACCGACGCCGGGCACGACGGCGGACAGTGACAAGGCGGACTCCGATGCCACGGCGGCAGCCGATATGGCGAAGGACGAAACGACAAAGACCACTGGAAAATCCGGAACCGGGACAAAGAAGAAGACGCCGACAGACAGCGGCAGCGGCACCACGCCGGCGACGGGTGGCGGTGAAGGAGAAGGGGATGGGCGGACCACACTGGCGGATCGCCTCGCGGGAGGCGGTGACTCCTGCAGCATCAGCGCCGCGGGAGACAAGTCGGCCACGTACCTGGCCAGGGCGTTGCGGAAGCAGGAAAGCGCCATGAAGGCCTGCGTGCAGGACGGCACCATCAGCTCCACGTTCGGCTATACGATGGCCGAAGGCAGCTCGACCCTTTCGGGGGTGGCGGTTTCCAGTGCTGGAAATGCCGCTCAGGCCGCCTGTGTCCTGAAGATTCTCAAGGCCGCCAGGCTGGTGAAGCCGGCGGAGGTCAGCAAATCGGGGACGGTGAATTTTTCGACGGTGCGGACGGGCGGGGTATTGAGTCAGTGCCGGGGGACGGTCCAATTGTAACACGCGGAAACGGCACGAACGCAAAGGTGCCGGTTTCCCTCTTGCATCGCAGTGGAAGGCAGTCATGGCAAAACTGGTAGTGTTTGACACAGAAGGCAGAAGAGAAGTCGTATTGAAGCCCTTTAACAGGGTGGGACGGCTTCCCCAGAACGACGTGCAGATTCTCGATCGCATTGTGTCCAAGGAGCACGCGATCATCACGCTGGAGCAGGGCCAGGGCTACCTGATCGAGGATCGCGGCAGCCTGAACGGCACCTGGGTGAACCGGCAGAAGATTGCCGGAAAGCACCTGTTGCGGGACGGGGACGAAGTGTCCATGGGCAACACCCGCTGCATGTTCCTGTCGGAAGAGGTGGGGGCGGAGGCCGGCCAGGTGGTCAACGTCAGCGCGGACGCCCTGCAGAGCCACATCCGGTCGCAGGTGGCGGTCACGGATCGATTCCTTCCCGAAAAGGAACTCGACGACAAGACCGTGCGCATCGACTACGAAAAGCTCCGCATGTCCTACGAAATGCAGCGGGACTTCAAGCTGGATCTCGAAATGGAGCAGGTGCTGCGCAAGATTCTGGACCGCACGTTTGAATTTCTCAACTGCGACCGGGGCGCCATCCTGCTGAAGGACGAGGCGTCCGGCGACCTGAAGCCGGTGGTGTACCGGATGAAGAAGAAGGAAGACAAGCTGGTCATCTCGTCGACGCTGGTGAACCAGGTGAAGGAGAACAAGGCCGGCGTGCTGTCGTCCGATGCGCAGATGGACACCCGGTTCAAGGAAGCGAAATCCATGATCATGCAGGGCATTCGCTCGTCCATGGCCGCGCCGATCCTCGATCAGAACGAGCTGCTCGGATGCATTGTCATCGATTCGTCCGTGGCGGTGAACGCCTATTCGGAAAAGGACCTGCAGCTGCTGACGAACATCGGCACCCAGGCCGCGCGGTTTATTGTGAACCTGCAGATGGGAAAGAAAATTCAGGCGGACGCCATTACCCGCGAGCGCTTTGCCAAGCTGATGTCGCCGGATCTGGCGGAGATGGTGGTGAGCGGCAAGCTCTCGGTGGAAAAGGGCGGTCAGAACCGGGTGGCGACGGTGCTGTTTGCAGATATCCGGGGCTTTACCTCAATGAGCGAGAAGATGGTTGCCGCGGATGTGCTGCAGATGCTGAACGAGTATTTTGAGTTGATGGTGGAAATCGCGTTCAAGCACGAGGGAACGGTGGATAAATTTGTGGGCGACGAGATCATGGTGCTGTGGGGCGCGCCGGTCAGTCATCCCGACGATGCGATGCGGGCCGTTCGCGCGGCGGTGGACATGCAGCGCGCGCTGGTGGATTTCAACCGCATGCGGGAAGCAGAAGGGCAGCGGCCGATTCAGATCGGCATCGGCCTCAACACGGGCGAACTGGTGGCCGGCTATATCGGGTCGACCCGCACGATGAGCTACTCGGTCATCGGCGACGTGGTGAATACGGCGGCGCGGCTGTGTTCGGCAGCCAAGGCCGGCCAGGTGGTGGTGAGCGAGGACACCCATTCCTATCTGGGCGATGAATTTGAGTGTATTCCCATGGACGATGTGACGGCCAAGGGCAAGTCGAAGCCCCTGAAGGTGTTCAACGTGGTGGGGTATAAATACAAGGGCGAAACCGACAAGACCTCTCCGTTCAAGGTGCCCACGACCACCATGGTGGGCGGCAACAGCTGATTCCATTCCGGCTTCCTAGTGATTCTGTAATCTCTGCAGGGCCCCGGACAGCGACTTCATGTCGAACGGTTTGGGGATGAAACCGATGGCGCCGTCCTTGAGCATGTCGCGGATGTTTTCCTGTTCGGTGACGCCCGAGGCGATGATGATGGGGACGTCGTCGCGGATTTTTTTTATTTGGTAGAAGGCTTCCCGTCCGCCCATGATCGGCATGATCATGTCGAGGATGACGAGGTCGATGTCGGCCCCGCGGCGCGCGAACAGGTCGATGGCCTCCTGT
The DNA here is from genome assembly GCA_029565915.1 of Deltaproteobacteria bacterium. Lineage (GTDB taxonomy): Bacteria > Myxococcota_A > Polyangia > JAAYKL01 > JAAYKL01 > JAKQNG01. The sequence goes on along the minus strand of JAKQNG010000184.1, from coordinate 20,636 downwards.
CCGTTGCGGCAGCAGAGCACCTGGTGGCCCAGCTTTTCGAGGATGCGGCGCGATGATCCGAGGAACAGCTCTTCGTCGTCGACGAGCAGGATGAGGCCGGTCTTTGTGCGGGGTCGGGCCATCTGGTCCGAGAGCCGGGCGGGTTCGCTGCCGTTCGCCGCCGGCGGAGCGATGGGCAGGTCGATGAGGAAGGATGTGCCGTCGCGGTAATCGGGGTCGATGCGGATGATTCCGCCGTGCTTTTTAATGGTGCCATAGGCCATGGAGAGGCCGAGTCCCGTGCCTTTGCCGCGGGGCTTGGTGGTGAAGAAGGGTTCGAACACCTTGTCGCGCAGGTGGGCGGGAATGCCGGGGCCCGTGTCGGAGATGGCGATGCGCACGTAGTCGCCGGGTTTCGCGTCCGGATTGGCGTGCAGGTCGTCGGTGGACAGGTGGGTGTTCCAGGTTTCCAGCACCAGGGTGCCCTGGTTTCCCATGGCGTCCACGGCGTTGAGGCAGATGTTCATGAGGACCTGGTTGAGCTGGTCCGGGTCGGCGGAGATGGTGTTCAGGTCGCCCGCCAGCACGGAATTGATGGTGATGTCCTTGGAAACGGTGCGCGAGAGGATGGATTCTACCTCGCTGACGATTTCGTTGACGTTGACGTCGGTGAAGTTGACGAGGTGGCGCCGGGCAAAGCTGAGCAGGCTGCGGGTGAGGCGGCTGCCGCGGCGGCAGGCGTTCAGGATGTCGCGGATGTCGTCGGCAAACGGGTGGGCGTCGGTGATTTCGGCCTCCATGGCGGAGGCAACCGCCATGATGGATGCGAGGATGTTGTTCATGTCGTGGGCCATGCCGCCGGCCAGCATGCCCAGGGATTCCATTTTCTGCGCGTGGAGGGTTTCGTCGGTGACCTCCGGGTCGGGAACGACGGAGATCGGTGCCGGTTCAACGGGCGGCTTGGCTTTCCGGGCGATTTTTCGCGGTGAGGGCATGGGGATCTCCTGTTGCCGCGATTGTAGTGCTTTCAGGCGTTGGAAAAAAGACTGCTGTTTCGTTCATGTATGAAGGTCCGTCGACCGGCGTTGCACCATCGGCGTTGCACCATTGGGGACCCCGGTCGTGAAAGGCGGAATCATTCAGGATTTCGAAAATGGCGGGCTGGGGTGTGAAACTGGAGGCCGGCCAGGATGCGGCTGTCGGTGGTGTCCGTGTCCGGGTCGATGTCGACGCGGGCGATGAGGATGACGTCGAGGTACTTGTGCGCGTGGATGACAAAGAGGGGCGTGTCGGCAAAAGGGGTGGTGCGGACCGAACCGACGGAGACCCTCGATGCGCCGGCAAAACCGGAGTGGTCGGCGTCGTCGGGCAGAGGGCCGCCCATCATCCGGCGCTGGTAAGAGAGGCCGATGTGCCAGGTGAGATACGGCCCCAGGGCGATGCGCAGGGCGCCGCCGCCCCGGAGGAAGGCGGGCATCCGATCGGGCAGTCCGACGGCGACCGCGGTGAAATCGGCAAAGAAGAGGAAGCTGCCCGTGGTGGACAGGCGGCCCGCGCCGTAGAGGGCCAGGGAAGGGGTGTAGATCAACTGTTGTCCCGGCGTGATGGACAGGTCCGCGATGCCCGCAGCAACGGCGAGTCCATTGCCGGACGGGCGCTTGACGGGCGCGAAGGCCAGGGCCACGGGGGCGTGGAATGCGAGGTCCGCCGGCAGGCCCACGGCCAGGGTTCCGTCGGCGATGAAGGTCCGGTCACCCGCCAGGGAGACGACGCCGGTGGACGCGGATGCGACGACGGCGCCCCTGGGAATCGCGATGGCGGACGCAGGAACCGCGGGAGGGTCCGCGGCGCGGGCGGGCAGGGCGGCTGCGGTCAGCAGCAGCAGGAGAACAGACAGCGACAGGCCGGTTCGTGGCATGCCGGCAGCATACGTCAATGGTCCGTATCTGGCGAGGCTGTTGTGCAGGCCCGCGTCCCCCGGATGGAAACCCGGGCGGGTGATAGATTCGTGAATGATTTCCGCTTTCACGGATGGGGTCCCCGAGGGTGAAAATGGTTTCCGCTTCCACTTCCTTCGCGGGGCGATTATGCTGTGGTCCCTATGAAAAAGTCGGTCTCTTTCCAGAAACTGACCGGGCAAGGAGTAGAACGGGTTGGATGGAGGAAGATGATGGGCAACGAACCGCTCGTTTTTATTGATGAGGACTTCCCTGTTCGACGCATTTACGACGAGGAAGCAGAAACCTGGTATTTTTTCGTCGTGGATATCATGGCCGCTCTGACCGGGCAGCGGGATTCCCTCGCTGCGCAGAAGAATTGGAAAAAGTTCAAGGAACGACTCCGCAGGGAAGGATGTCAGTCGCTGACAGACTGTCGCCAACGGAAGCTCCCGGCCACCGATGGCAGGAAATATTCAACCGAAGTGGCCGATCCGGTAACGCTGATGGGCCTCATCCAGGAAGTGCCCGGCCCGCAGGCGGAACAGGTCAAGCGCTGGTTGATCGAACGCGTCCGCGACCAGCTGAAGGAAAAGATTGAAAAGGCCGTCAGCCAAGCGGTGAAGACCAGAACACCGGTGAAGCGCAGAGACGGGATCGGGAAAGGTAGATGAGTCGACCGCAGAAAACGCTTGAGTTCGAGCGCACCAGAATCGCAGCCAACGACATGTGGAGTATCGCCAGCACTCTGCATTTCTTCGCCAAGGAAGAAGTCAAACGACATCCGCGAAATCTGGTTGCCGCAGGACTTGTGTTTTACGCATTCACCATTGAAGCCGCGTTGAATCATCTGGGCGCAGAGTTGTTTGTGCACTGGGATGAGATGGAACGTCTGTCTCCCGTCGGCAAGCTCAAGGTGATATATGAAAAGGCAGGCATTCCTTTTGAATGCGGCAGAGATCCCCTGCAGATCATCTGCGGGCTGTTCACTTTTAGAAACGACTGCGCACACGGCAAGACGATGATAGTCTCTGGCTCGCGCAGAATTCCGACAACAGTCGACGTAGATGAGGTTTTCAGAAAAATTGAGCCGTATTGCCCAACAGATTGGGACAAATTCTGTGAATTATCCAATCTGGAACGCGCCAGAAATGCAGTGAATGCCTTTCTCGCAGAAATACGGGAGTCCACCGGGGTTGATTTTTCATTGAATGTCAGTGGGGTTACCCGGTTTTCGACTGCCGAAGAGCAAAAACTGTAATCACTGCTGTGATGGAATGAATTTTCGGGTCAGCGTACGAGGTGATTCAGATGTCCGAATCAGCAGATACAAAGCCATTCCTTCAACTCAACCAGCAAAACGGCGATTTTCTGGCGACAGGACCGATGGTGTAGTACGATGTGGGATAGATTTTGGAGGAACGACACCATGAGCACCTTGAACAGGCGGTTCAGCCATCGACGAAAAGTGGATCTGCAGGTGGGCACAGGAAGCGGCGGCGGGGACTTTGTGTGCGTCGCGAAGGATGTGAGTCCAACGGGCATCCGGCTGCGGCGCGCGCAGGGTCAGCCTCCTTCGCCCCCCATCAGCAACCTGGAGATTCACCTGGTGCCCAATGCCATCACCACGGTGATCACCGGCAGATGCGTGTGGCGCAGCGACGACGACGAGGCCTTTGAATTCGTCTCGCCCAGCTTTGCCCAGCAGATGATCCTCGAACGCCTGTCCGGCAATCTCTGACCGTTTCTTCATGGACGATCGCGCACCTCTTCCATCCCTCCTCGCCGCCTTCCGCGCCTCGGGCAGAGCAGTGGATGCCGACGCCGTGCTCAGCATGTTCATGGAATACGTGGGCTCCCTCGGACTGGCGCTCTATCCCGCCCAGGAAGAGGCCATCCTCGAACTGCTCTCGTTCCGGCACGTCATCCTGAAGACGCCCACGGGCTCGGGCAAATCCATGGTGGCCCTGGCGCTGCATTTTCAGGGAATGGCCGAGGGCCGGGTGTCCTGCTACACGGCGCCCACCAAGGCACTGGTCAACGAGAAATTTTTCTGGCTGTGCGACGTGCTCGGCGCGGCCAACGTGGGCCTCGTCACCGGAGACGGCAGCGTGAACGCGGACGCGAAGGTGCTGTGCTGCACGGCCGAAATTCTGTCAAACCGGGCCCTGCGCGAAGACGACATCGACATCGACTATGTGGTGATGGACGAGTTTCACTACTACGGCGACGAGGAGCGGGGCGTGGCCTGGCAGATTCCCCTCATTGCCATGCGCGACAGTGTGTTTCTGCTCATGAGCGCCACCCTGGGTGACACGGCGGAGATTGCCCGGCGGCTTTCGGAGTTTACCGATCGGAAGGTGTCGGTCATCACCAACGCGCAACGGCCCGTTCCCCTGGCCTTCGAGTACCGGGAATCCCATACTCACGAGACGGTGGAGAGCCTGGTGCAGGAAGGCAATGCGCCGGTGTACCTGGTGAACTTTACCCAGCGCGACTGCGCGGAGCAGGCCCAGAATCTGATGAGCATCAACGTGACGTCGAAGGACGAAAAGAAAGAGATTGCCCGGCAGCTGGAAGACGTCCGCTTTGACACGCCCTATGGAAAGGAATTTTCGCGGTTCATCCGCCACGGCATCGGTGTGCATCATGCGGGGCTGCTGCCCAGATACCGGCGGGTGGTGGAAAAGCTGGCCCAGCAGGGACTTGTGAAGGTGATCAGCGGCACCGATACGCTGGGGGTGGGGGTGAACATTCCCATCCGCACGGTGGTTATCCGGCAGCTGTACAAGTTCAACGGCGAAAAGCAGGTGATTGTGAGCGCGCGGGAGTTTCACCAGATTGCCGGGCGGGCCGGGCGGAAGGGGTTTGACGACCGGGGACTGGTGGTGGTGCAGGCGCCCGAGTGGGTGGTGGAGAATCGGCGCATCGAGGCAAAGCTGGCGGCGAATCCCCACCTGAAGAACAAGCTGCGCAAAAAGTCACCGCCGCCCCGGGCCCTGCCATGGGATGAGCAGACCTTTGTGCGGCTGCGTAACGCGGAGCCCGAAGCGCTGGAGCCTCGTTTTACGGTGACCCACGGGATGATGGTGAACCTTCTGCAGAGCGCGTCGGAAAACGGCGGCGGTTACCGGCGGCTGATACAGCTCATCGGTCGCTCCCACGGCACCGATGCGGACAAGCGCGAACGGCGTCGCCGCGCCGCGAAATTGATGCACTCCCTGCGCCGGGCCGATATCGTCCGTGTGGAGCGGACGCCCGCAGGCAACGCGTTTGTGGTGAGCGATCGACTGCAGAAGGATTTTTCGCTCAACCACGCCCTGTCCCTGTATCTGGTGCAGACCATTCCGCTGCTGGAGCAGGATGAGACCCACGGATTGAAAATGCTCACGCTGGTGGAATCCATTCTGGAAAACCCGCGGCCGGTGCTGCTGCGGCAGGTGGATCTGGCAAAGGACGAGCTGGTGGCGGAGCTGAAGGCGGAAGGGGTGCCCTACGAGGAGCGGATGGAAAAGCTCGAAAAGGTGACCTGGCCGAAGCCGGAGCTGGAATTCATCGAGGAGTCGTTTGCGGCTTTCTGCATGAGCCATCCGTGGGTGGACGGCGAAGACATCCATCCCAAGAACGTGGCCAGGGAGATGTACGAGCGCTGCTTTGACTTCAACCTGTACGTCCAGCATCTGGGCATTGCCCGCAGCGAAGGAGTGCTGCTGCGCTATCTGTCCCAGGTGTACAAGGCGGCAGTGCAGAATGTGCCGCGGGATTTGTGGACGCCCGAGTTTGAGGACATCCTCGCGTTCTTCCACGGCATCGTGCGCCGGGTGGATGCGACCCTTATCGAGGAGTGGACGCTGCTCATGGAAGGACCTTCTGCCGGCGAAACGGAATCTCCGGTTGCCGCACCGACCCGTCGTCCGTCCGTGCTGGACGATCCCCGTTCGTTCAAGGCCAGGGTGCGCGATGAGATGCACGCGCTGCTGCAGGCGCTGGCGCGAAAGGACTTTGAACAGGCGGCCCTGTTGCTGCACGCGGACGGGGACCACGCCGTTACCCCGGACGAGCTGGACGCCCTCATGGCGCCGTTCTTTGCCGACCACGACGCCGTCGATCTGACGCCCCTTGCCCGGGCGGCCCACAACACGGTGATGCGCGAAGACACCCACGGCCACTGGACCGTGTTCCAGAAGGTCATCGCGAAGGACGGCAGCGACGACTTCGGCATCGAGTGCGTGGTGGACCTCGTGGTTCCGCGGGACGAAACCGGCCCCCTCATCTCCCTGCGCCGCCTCGGCGTGTGATTGGGGTCAGTCGTCGTAGAGGACTTCTTCGCCGTCAAAGCGGGTGGCCGCGCGGACCAGGAGGGTGGTGCGCAGGGGCTTGATAAACCGGTTCATGCGTTCGATGAATTCGTCGTCGTTTTCGTCCCCGGGCGGCGCGATGCCGATGATGGTCAGGTCCGCATCCTTCGAGGTCTGCGCGATGATGTCCGCCGGCGTCTTTCCTTCTTCACGCACGATGAGGTTGGCCGTGGCATTCACCCTTGCCCGCGCGAGGATGTCTTCGAGCCGGGCAGCCCGGGCCTCCTTGTCTGCCGCGTTGACGATGACGTTGACCCGCAATTGCGCCCTGGACCATCCGTCGCTGGACTTGAGCCAGGATGCGATGAGCAGCATGAGCGGTCCGTTGCGCCCGGCGCCGCCCCACCAGATGTCCACCGTGGCCCGGTCGCCGAAACCGCGGCCCTCCTTGTGGGACAGGAGCAGGAGGTTCAGGTCGAGGACCAGCAGGTCGCGGAGCACGCGGACGAATCCGGCGCGGTGTTGTTCTTCGCTGCTCCAGCCGAGCAGCGCGGTGTTGGGCACCATGCCGGGCATGCCGTAGGACTGGGCAACGTGGCGGATGCCGTTGAAGGTGCTGTCGCAGACCGTCACCCGGGTGAGCATTTCAGCGTACACTTTTTCTACGGCGGCGGCGGTTTCCACCTGCAGGCGCTCGGCCCGGGCGTGTTCCCGGTCCAGGGTGCCTTCCACAATCCGCACAAAGGTACAGAGACCCCGTCGGTGAAAGAGCCACCTGGAAAGCTGCAGCAGGTGGTCGTATTTCTGCGGGTCGCCGCCGAAGACCAGGGTGTGCGGACGCCAGCCGCTGGAATCCCCGGGAGACCGGTGGAGCAGGAGGATGCCCTTCTGCACGAGGGCGGCCCAGAATCCGCTCCAGACGCTCCGGTGGTTCTGCGCCACTTCGCGCCGCTTGATGGCCAGGAAGATGAGCACCATCACCGCGGACGCACCCGCCATGGCGATGGTGTCGAGCTTGAACATCAGCGCAAAGCAGATGGCGGCGCCGATGAAGCTGACCGAGGCGGGCACACGGAAATCCGGTCGCCAGCTGGCAATGCCCGACCAGGCCTGAATGCCCGAGGCGAGGCAGAGGAATCCGTAGCCCGTGAGGAAGAACATGGTCACGATGCGGGCGATGAAGTCGAGCTCGCCGATGAGGATGCCCGCCTCCGCCACCAGAAACGTCACGATGGTGCCGATGCGCGGTTCGTTGGACGGCCCGTGGCCCCGTCCCAGAAATCCAGGGATGATGTGATCCCATGCCAGAGCCTGCAGATAGCGGGGCGCGCCCAGAATGCTGCCCAGGGCCGACGACAGGGTGGCCGCGAATACGCCGGCGGTGACCAGCGGGGCAAACCGGGCCACGCGCATCCACACCATGTTGTCTTCGCGCAGCACGGTGGCGTCCACGTTGAAGATGAGGAAGAGGGGAATGAGCAGGTAGACCGCGAGCCCCACGGTAATGGCGGCGATGGTACCCAGGGGAAGGGAGCGGCGTGGATCCTTCAGGTCGCCCGACATGGCCACCCCGGCGGTGAAACCTGTCACAGCCGGAAAGAACACCGCGAACACGGTTTCGAACGACGCGCCGTCGGGGTGGAACCACATCTGCAGAGGGCTTTCGCGGAACGGGACGTCCGGTCCGCCCATGAGCAGCGAAACGATGGACAGGCCGATGGCGGCGAGCACGATGTACTGCACCTTGAGGGCCAGATCGGTGGAAAAGAACGTGAGGGCGGTGAGCAGGAGGCAAGAGATGGTGCCCACGATGCGGATGGCGGTGGGGGTTGGCGGAATGCCCGTCACATTGAGGAACGACTCGGTGAACCCCAGCACGTAGAGGCTGGTGGAAAATCCCAGGGCAAAGAAGAGGGCGATGCCCAGGGCGCCGCCGATGGGGAGTCCCAGACTGCGCGAAATCATGTAGTAGTCGCCGCCGGTTTTTACTGTGCGGTTGGTGGCAATGGCGCAGATGGAAAGGCCCGTGGTGAACGACACCGCGTGGGCCAGCAGCACGATGGCGATGGTGCCCAGCAGTCCCGCCTCGCCGACGACCCAGCCGAAGCGCAGGTACATGATGACGCCCAGGATGGTGAGGATGGAAGGTGTGAATACGCCCTTGAAGGTGCCGAACCGGTTTTTCACGGGCGGCAGGGATTGCCTCGGGGTCTCTGATACGCGCCGGTTCATGGTGTGGCCTGCAGGGGCCATCCTACGGGAAGTTGCTCAGCTACTCAATGATGACCTGACGGCAGGAGGCGGGGCATTCGTCGCCGTCGGAGAAGTTGCCGTCGTCGCAGTGTTCGTGTTCCTCCTGCACGATGCCGTCGCCGCAGTACTCGCCCAGCACGCAGCCGTCGGCGCATTCGCCATAGCCGCCGTCGTTTTCGCCGTCGTCGCATTGCTCGCCGAGGCCCACAAAGCCGTCGCCGCAGTCGGGGCTGCACTCGCTGCGGGCCGTGGAAAAGCCGCTGAGGGTAAGGCGGTAGCTGGAGCCGTCCTCCTGTCGCTCGGCCTGAAACACGACGATCTCGTACACCTGGCCGTCTTCGAGGCCCAGGCTGTTCACGTCGACCGAGCCTTCCTGGGGCGTGTGGATGCCGCCCAGATCGAGTTCGAGCTGGTTGTTGATAAACACCCACACGTCATCGTCGCCGGTGAAGTTGAGCACCTGGGAGGTGTCTTCGTTGTACTGGAACCAGAACCGCACCTCGCTGGTGAAGTGGAAGTTGTGGTTGTAGCTGTAGCCCGCCGGCGTGGTGAGGTTGGCAGCGGTGGTGGCCGCTTCTTCGGTCATGCAGCCGATGGCATAGGGTTCGCAGATCCGGGCGATGGCGGTTTCGGCGCCCGTGTTGAAATCGTCCATGGGAAAGAAGAACGGATCGCCGTCGAACAGGTTGAAGCTGGCGCAGCAGGCCGACGCGCCCCAGGTGCAGGGTTCGAGGCAGGTGTCGGCACAGGAGCAGTTGGCGCAGGTGGTCCCGTCGCACCAGCTCTCGTTGGCCACGCCCTGCCACGAGGTGCCGTCGTCGCCCCACATGTTCACGTAGTCGCCCGCGGCGTTTTCGTAGAGCTTCATGGTGGACACCTTCACCGCGGCCGGGTCGGCGGCAAAATCGTACCAGTCGCCAAGGGCCGTCAGCAGGCCACAGGAGGGTTGACTCGACTTGAACACCGGTTTGCCATCCGCGCCGAGGGTGTCCTGTACCATTCCCAGTGTGGGGCCGGTACAGCCCAGGGCGCCGGGCTCGAAGTCCGGATGGGCCGACGTGAAATCCTTGTACACCACGGGCACTTCCAGCAGGCCTTCCACCGGCGGCTGAATGCACTCGTAGCCTTCTTCCGTTTCGCACGAGGCGCTGCAGCCGTCCCCGTCCAGGTTGTTGCCGTCGTCGCATGCCTCGCCCAGCACCAGGCCGTCGCCGCAGCCTGAGGTGCAGCCCTCCGAGGTGCAGGAAGGTTCGATCTGGCACAGCACCGAGCATCCGTCAAAGGGCAGGGCGTTGCCGTCGTCGCAGCCCTCGGCGCCCTCGATGATGTCGTCGCCGCATAAGGTGGCTTCGCAGGTGCTGGGCGCGCCGCTGCACTTCCAGCCCACCTCCACCTGACAGTGATCCGAGCAGCCGTCGCCGTCTGCCACATCGCCGTCGTCGCACAGCTCCGGCAGGTTCACCTGGCCGTCGCCGCAGATGGCCATGCGCCGGCAGGGCTGGCCCGGAGGATTGCATGAGTAACCCTCGGCCACGTAGAGGCAGTTGCCCGAGCAGCCGTCGCCGCTTTCCGTGTTGGCGTCGTCGCAGGCCTCGTCTTCGTCCAGCTCGCCGTCGCCGCAACCTTCGGGCGCCGTGCCGGAGGTGTCCACGGGTGTAAACGAATCCGAGTCGGCGGGGCCGCTGTCCGAATCGCCGTCGCCGTCCGTGTCGCCGTCGACATCGCTGTCGCCGGAGGTAATCGCGTTCTCTTTTTCGCACGCGGTGAGCAAGGGCAGCGCCAGCAGGGCTGCCAACCAGAGAATCCATCCGTGTCTGTTCATGGTGAGGTTCCTTTCCCGGGGTTCCAGTCCGGCAAGAGAACAGTTGTGGTGCCAACTACTCTACGACGACTTCGCGGCAGGAGCTGGGGCATCCGCCACTGTCCAGGAAATCGCCGTCGTCGCAGTCCTCGAATTCTTCCTGCACGATGCCGTCGCCGCAGTATTCGCCCAGCCGGCAGTCCGCGGCACACTCGCCATAGCCGCCGTCGTTTTCGCCGTCGTCGCACTGCTCACCCAGGCCCACAAAGCCGTCGCCGCAGTCGGGGCTGCACTCGCTGCGGGCCGTGTTGAAGCCGCCAAGAGTGAGCTTGAACGAAGAACCTTCCATCTTGCGCTCGGCGTGAAACACGTTGATGCGGTACACGTTGCCGTCTTCCATGTCGTAGTTGTTGGCGTCGCTGATGGTCACGTTGCCGTTCAGGGGCACGTGGACGCCGCCCAGATCCACCGCGAGCTGACCGTTGACAAACACCCACACGTCGTCGTCCCCCGTGAACCGCAGGATGGCCGTGGCATCTGCGTCGTAGGCAAACCAGTAGGTGACCTCGGTGGTGAAATAGAAACTGTGCATGGGCGCGTCGGGGAAGATTTCGTATTCCCAGGGCCAGCCGTCATAGCCGTACTGCTCGGGAATTTTTGCGTTGGCCATATCCGTGCCCAGGTCGTCCACCGGGAAGAACATGGGGTTGCCGTCAAAGGGCACGATGCCGCAGGACTGGTTGGGCACGTAGCGGCAGGGCAGGCAGGTGACCCCCACGGCGGCGCCCGTGCAGGGCTGGTCGCTGATGGGCTGATCGGTCTGTCCCTGCCACACTTCGCCGTTTTCACCGTAGCGGTTGACAAAGTTGCCGTCCCCGTCCGGATACAGGGTGATGAACCCCACCTTGGCCGGTTCTTCGTTGTACCAGTCGTCAAAGCTGGTGGTGCAGGCCGTGGCGGCCACGCTGGTGGCCACGGGCTTCCAGTCCGAACCGAGCTCGTCTTCCACCATGCCGAACACCTCGGTGGCGCAGGTGACCCCGAAATCGGGATGGGTCGAAGTGAAATCCCGAAACACGGCCGCCACGCGCAGGGTGCAGGTCTCTTCGTCCTCGCAGCCCTCCTGGTGGCATTCATAGCCTTCTTCCACTTCGCACGTCGCGCTGCAGCCGTCGCCGTCCAGGTTGTTGCCGTCGTCGCATGCCTCGTTCAGCACCAGGCCGTCGCCGCAGTCCGAGGAGCACGCGCCGTCAGCGCTGCTGCAGTCTGGCTCCAGCTGGCACAGGCTGTTGCAGCCGTCAAAGGGAATGTCGTTGCCGTCGTCGCAGCCCTCGGCCCCTTCAATCACGCTGTCGCCGCACAAGGTGGCCGTGCACTCGCTGGGCGTCCCGCTGCACTTGTAACCGATTTCCACCTGGCAGTGATCCGAGCAGCCGTCCCCGTCTGCCACGTTGCCGTCGTCGCACAGCTCGGGAACGTTCACGTGGCCGTCGCCGCAGATGGCCATCCGCCGGCAGGGCTGGCCCGGAGGATTGCAGGAATAGCCCTCGGCCACAAACAGGCAGTTACCCGCGCAGCCGTCGCCGCTCTCCGTGTTGGCGTCGTCGCAGGCCTCGTTTTCGGCCAGCTCGCCGTCTCCGCAACCCGGAGGCGCATCGCCCGAGGTATCCTGGTCGATGTCGCTGTCCGCATCCGTATCGGAATCGGTATCCGTGTCCGTATCCGAGTCGCCGTCCACCACCCGGCCCTCGTCCTTTTCGCAGGCGGCGGCCAGGATGGACAGGGCGGCCAGACCGATGACAATGAAATACCGCAGGGCAGAGCCGGTCATCTGTTTGCGCATGATTGAAAATCCTTTCGTCAGGCCCGGAAAATCTGTCAGGTTAAGCCCGGAACCGTTAATTACGGGAACCATAACACACAATGTTAGTGGGAACGGAATTGAAATATTATGATTCTAAAAACGAATGATTTCTCGTCTTTTTAAAGGACGGTCTATTCGATGACGACCCGGCGGCACGAAGCGGGGCAGCTGTCCCGATCCACAAAGTTGCCGTCGTCACAGTCCTCGCCGTAGTCCGCCTGCACCACGCCGTCGCCGCAGTACTCGCCCAGCACGCAGCCGTCGGCGCACTCGCCATAGCCGCCGTCGTTCACGCCGTCGTCGCACTGCTCGCCGAGGCCCACAAAGCCGTCGCCGCAGTCGGGGCTGCACTCGCTGCGGGCCGTGTTGAAGCCCCCAAGGGTCAGCCGGAACGACGACCCTTCCTGCTTGCGCTCCGCGTGGAACACGTTGATGCGGTACACCTTGCCGTCCTCCATGCCGAAGTCGTTGGTGCCGTTGATGGTCACGCTGCCGTTTTCGGGCACGTGGACGCCGCCCAGGTCCACGGCGAGCTGGCCGTTCACAAACACCCACACGTCGTCGTCGCCCGTGAAGTTGAGGGTGGCCGGCGTGCTGGAATCAAAGGCAAACCAGTAGGTGACCTCCGTGGTGAAGCTGAAGTTGTGCATGGTGGCTTCGCCCAGCACGTCCTCTTCCCATGGCCATCCCAGGTAGCCGTACTGCTCGGGAATCTTGGCCGGCGCGTAGGCGCCGAAGTCGTCCAGGGGGAAGAACAGGGGGGTGCCGTCGTAGGCCCCCGAGGACTGCTGGCACAGATCCCAGCGCGTGTAGCTGCCGCCACCGGTGCCGCAGGGATCGAGGCAGGTGAAGTTGGCGGTGCCGTAGTCGGAGCACTCTTCGCAGCTGGGTTTCGGGCCCACGAGGCACGTGCGGTTGGCGTAGTCGTGGGGGCACGGCGATTCGCAGGTGTAGTCGGGATTGGCGACCAGGGCCGCAGCCACCTTTTCGCATTCCTGAATCTGCTGGGCATCCGTCAGCGTGTCGCAGTCCACGCACATGTTCTCCAGGTGAGAGCCGTCCAGGACGTCCGGCGCATTGGCACACTTGGTGATTTCCGGGGGCGCCAGCCAGGGTTCGCCGTTTTCGCCGTAGCGATTGACAAAGTTGCCGTTGCCGTCCGGGTACAGGATGATGTCGCCCACGGCGGTGGGTTCGGTGGTGTACCAGTTGTCGATGTCGGACACCTGACAGCCGAGGCCCGTGCCCACGGGCTTCCAGTCCGCGCTGAGTTCGTCTTCCATCATGCCGGGGACGAGGCCGTCGCAGCTCTTGCCGAAGTCCGGGTGGCTGTCCTGGAAATCGCGGAACACGGCGAAGACGCGCAGGGTGCAGGTCTCCTCGTCCGCGCAGCCCTCCTGCACGCACTCGTAACCTTCTTCCACTTCGCATGATGCGCTGCAGCCGTCCCCATCCAGGTTGTTGCCGTCGTCGCAGCCTTCGCCCAGCACCAGGCCGTCGCCGCAGTCCGACGAGCACGAGCCGTCGTCGCTGTTGCAGTCCGGTTCCATCTGGCAAAGGGTGCTGCAGCCGTCAAAGGGGATGTCGTTGCTGTCGTCGCAGCCCTCGGCCCCTTCAATCACGCCGTCGCCGCACTCGGTGGCCTCGCACTCGCTGGGGGAGCCGCTGCACTTGTAACCGATTTCCACCTGGCAGTGGTCCGAGCAGCCGTCGCCATCTTCCACGTTGTTGTCGTCGCACAGCTCGGGCAGGTTCACGCTGCCGTCGCCGCAGATGGCCATCCGGTGGCAGGCTTCGCCCGGGGGATTGCAGGAGTAGCCTTCGGCCACGTAGAGACAGTTGCCCGAGCAGCCGTCGCCGCTGTTCGTGTTGCCGTCGTCGCAGGCCTCGTCGTCGGCCAGCTCGCCGTCGCCGCAGCCCGGAGGCGCATCGCCGGAGGTGTCCACGGGTTCGTCGCCGTCGCTGTCCGAGTCCGTGTCCCCATCCGTGTCACCGTCCGTGTCGCCGTCCGTGTCACTGTCCGCGTCGCCGTAATGGGGGGATTCCTTTTCACAGGAGCCGAGGCCCAGCAGGAGCACCGGCAGGGCGACGATGGCCGCCAGAAGCGTGAAGACGGAGGTTCTTTTTTCAAGCATGGAGCATTGCCTTTCGAAACAACCGGTTGAAATGCCGGCATCAGTTACAGACACATTGTATCACAGGTCCGGGTCCGGTCGCCACAACGAGAAAACGACAATACATAAAGAGGCGGCCGCAAAGGCCGGAATCAGCTCGTACACCCCGGTGGCGTCCTTCAGGAGCAGCTTCCAGACAATGGTGACCGAGGTGCCCGCGATCATGCCCGCCAGCACCCCGGCCCGGGAGGTCCTGCGCCAGTACAGGGACGCGATGAGGGCCGGTCCCAGGGACGCGCCCAGTCCGCCCCAGGCAAAGAGCACCAGCCAGAACACCAGGTCGTCCGCCAGCAGGGCGAGGCCCATGGCCAGCAGGCCCGACAGGACCACCACCGTCCGGGACAGGCGCAGCCGGGCGCGTTCGTCCACGTGTTCGCCGCCCATCATTTTTTCGCGGATGTCCCGCACAACGGTGGAGGCCACCACCAGGAGCTGGGAATCCGCCGTGGACAGGATGGCAGCAAAGATGCCTCCCACGAGGAGTCCGTACCAGACTGGGTCGAAACAGCGCGCCGATAGAACGAGGTAGATCATCTCCGGGTCGCTGTGGGGAAGGCCGGTGATGTTGGGGACCAGGGCACGGCCCACCAGGCCGATGGCCACGGCGCCCAGCCCCAGGGCGATGTTCCAGAAGGTGCCGATGAGGGCAGCGGACACGAGCTGCCGTTCGTCCCGGATGGACATGTAGCGCACCACCACGTGGGGCTGGCCCGGCGAACCGAGGCCGATGCCGAGAAAGCCGATGACCGCGCCGGCGCCCACGGCAGAAAAGGACAGGTGGGCCGCGGGCAGCAGGGCCGCCAACTGGTCGAGCCCTCCAGCCTGCACGAGGGTGACGACGGGCAGCACGATGAGGCCGACGATCATGATGATGGCCCGGACCACGTCGTTCCAGGCCACGGCCACAAAGCCGCCGAGCACCATGTACACCAGGATGAGCAGGCCGCAGGCCGGGAGAGTCAGGTGAAACGGGATATCGAGGGCGGCGGTGAGGGTTTTTGCGCCGGCGTTGAACTGGGCCGCCACGTAGGCGGTGATGAAAATGCCGATGATGAGGGCGCCGGTGATCCGCAGCCAATGGTGCCGATCGGCAAATCGCGCGGCAAAGTAGTCGAGGAGGGTCAGGGATTCGGAGGCGGCGCTGGCCGTTCGCAGGCGGCGTCCGATGGTGACAAACTGGAGGGCTTCTGCCGCCGTGTAACCCGCGATGGCCCAGACCGCGCTCGCGCCCATGGTCCAAGCCATGCCCGAGACGCCCAGCACCAGCCAGGAGGAACGTCCGGAGGCGACGGCGGAGAGGGCCACGGTGAAGCGGCCCATGGCGCGACCTCCTAAAAAGAAGTCGGACTGGTTCTTCGTGCGGCGCATGGCCAGCAGGCCCACGGCGATGGGGAGGAGCAGGGTGGCGATAAAGACAGCGGCGGCAACGGGATCGCCCAGCTTTTCGTAGACGTTCATGGACGGCACCGTTCGGTTTCAGAAACAGTGCACGCCCGTGCACTTTTCAGGCGACCCTTGAAATTATTCAGGAATTTTCCTGTCCGGACGACAAAACTTGTATTGTCTCCCGATTTCATGGTCGTTTTTCCCGGCGTGCACCGGGGATTCCGCGGCCGATCATACCCCAACCCCGCCCGTTTGTCGAAGAACCTTCGGTATCCCCGGCCCCGGACAGCCGGATTGCTTCAACTTGTGTCAACCGGAGACGTTGGTAACACTCAGACCGGGGACGTTGGTAACACTTTATTCGTGGCCAATTGTGTGTCAACCGGGGACGTTGGTAAATTCAGCCCTTTCTGGTAAACAGTGGTACGATACAACTCATGTGGACAGAAAAGAAGACGCCCATGATCCGGGACGGGTTCACGGCCAGGCTCCGGATGTTTCTGTTTGTCGCGACAACAATGGCCACGCCTGCAGTGACGCTGGCCCTTGAGGTGCCGGCGCCGGAAACGGATGCGCAGGCGCTTGTGGATGCCGGCCTGAAAAGGGAGCTGGCGCGATGGCAGGACGCGGACACGGACAAAACACTTTCGTCCTGGTTGGCGCAGCGCTCAACATCACTGAAGTACGGAGGGGTCATCCTGCTGGTTGCCGCGGGGGTGCCGATGACCTTGACGGGATTTGCCTTTCTGGCGCAAGGGCTGCGTCTGGCATTCGGGGATAAATGTCGCGCTGCCTGCTCTGCGACATGTCATCAAGTCTGCTGGGATGACGGCGCGGGGCCGGGTGCCCCCTGGCTTGTCGCTTCCGGATTCACACTGGCGGCCGGACTCGCACTCGCTGCCACCGGAATCCTGTTTGTGCACAAGGCGGCGAGGATTCGCTCATTCCTGGACCGTCAGCGGACAGCCCGATTCGGGTTGTTTCCGGCAGGAAATGCCGGCGTGGGACTCTTCGTGCACTTCTAGCAGCAGCTGTTCCCCGGTCTGGACTGTCAATCCTGCCATCGATAGATCACCTCCGGTCGGGGGCACCTCAGATATGGAATATGGCAACTGGGTGAAGAACGCGGAGAGTGTGATCTTTACCGGTAAAACCGGCGTGGAAAAAATCTGGATGGCGTGTGCCATTGCCAACAAGGCATGCCGGATGGGGTACACCATCCGGTATGAGAGAATTCCGCGCCTGCTCGAAGAACTGTATGTGGCGCACGCGGATGGCTCTTATCCGAGGCTGATGAATCGCCTGGCAAAAATCGATGTGCTCATTATCGGAACAGGTGATCTCATTGCATCGGAATCGGTGATCTTTTTCAGCGGAATACAAAAGGAGCCTACCGGGATTGACCCCTGTTAAATAAACACCCGAAGGGACGATTTTTGTGCTATGTTTCGGATCTACAAACTGAAGACGAACCACCAAGGGAGTTCATCAGATGAAAAATCTACTCGGGGTAATCTGGCTTCTGGCGCTTCTGGCGCTTCTGGTCGCGGCGTGCGGAAAGGTAAGCGACAGCGTCGATGGCGGTGATTCCGACAGTGATTCCGACAGTAACTCCGACAGTGATGCGGACGGGGATTGCTCGGAATCGATCAGCGGGATTTTCAACAACGATGTTTCAGCGATTCAGTTCGACAGCGTCAATGTTGAATACGTTCATAAGCGCGATGTGGATTTGGTAGAAGACGGCTGCATTTCCACGGTGAACATCTTTCTTACAGCAAACGGCGGATGCCGGCTGCGCGTCTCGGCGGGCAACATATTTGTCGACGAAGACCCATGGACGCTGCAGATCACCGACGTGGAATTTTCGGCCGATTCATTCTGTCCCGGTTTTCTTGGTGCAGATGAAGGGGTCTATTCCGGCATCTCAGGCCTGAGTGTTGCAACAGTGGAAATCGGCCTTTGGGAAATTCCCGAGCAAAGGGCGGAGGAGGCCACCATCCATCTGCCGATCACGGTGCGGCTTCAGGGAACTCTTTCGTCAACCGGCAGCAAGACCCTGGCGATTGAAACCAGCGCGATCACTGTCTCAGGCTGCTTCATATCCACTGGTGAAGGCTCCGCCGCGTGTCCGGAGCTGTGTACGCCGGCCGTATATCAACAGTGCGGCACAGACGGCAATGTTCACTCATTTGACTCCTGCGACAATCAGGGTGCGTTGGTCGAGGAATGTGAATCCTGTGCCCATTGCGTGAACACGAGCGAAACTGATGCGGAATGTCAGCCGGCGGAACTTCAGTCGGTCATCCAGTGCGGGACAGGAGGTGATGTAAGCTGGTTCGATAGCTGCGGCGTTGAAGGGGCGGTAGTAACCGACTGCGCGGCAGACGAGACCTGTGTCAACGAGGGAGCTGCCGCGGCCTATTGCAGTGTGTCGAGCTGCACCGGAAAGGCGGATTTTATGCGGTGCGCGGTCAAAACGACGCCCGATCGTTCCTACGACATCTGCATCAACGGTTCATGTCAGTCGCCGGGCTGCGGCACAGTGGACTGCAACGCGCCGGGGCCGCACTTTCCCATCCCGGACACCAATCAGCGCGTGTGCTCCGACGATGGGACATCGGGTGAGATTCCCTGTCCAGCCTCGGGCGAGCCGTACTTCGGGCAGGACGCCCAGTACGGCTGGGATGTGACCCATGCGGCCAACTTGCGCTTCACAAGAGATACCAGCACCGCAAACCAGCCCGTGGTCACCGATAACGTAACGACCCTGGTATGGCAGGGTTGCGCAGCGAGGTTGCAGGGAAACGACTGCACAGAACACCATCCGGCGGTGACAGGAAACTATGCCGGGAGTTTCACCTGGGCCTACGCGCTGGCTTACTGCGACAGCCTCGACTGGGGCGGTTTCACCGACTGGCGCCTGCCTGATGAGTTCGAGCTCTACTCCATCGTGGACTTCGGGCGGACAAGACCGAGCATTGACACCGCGGCGTTCCCGGCGACGCCGGATTACGGGTTCTGGACCTCGTCGTCCAACGCGGACAATACGACGTACGCGTGGAGTGTGAACTTCGGCATTGGCAACTTCTTCGAAGGCTACGGCCCAAAGGCGGGTTACTTTCATGCCCGTTGTGTGAGAGGTGGACCGTCGGGCGCAGCACGGTTTGCGAGGAGCACGACGACAGCGAATCAGCCCGTAGTCACCGACAATGTAACAACACTTGTGTGGCAGGGCTGCGCCGCCGGGTTGCAGGGAAACGACTGCACAGAAGACGATCCGGCGGTGACAGGAACCGGTGAGGCGGAGTTTGCGTGGGCGGACACCCTCGTCTACTGCGAGAACCTCACCTGGGGCGGCACCAGTGACTGGCGCCTTCCGAGCGTGAAGGAGTTGATGAGTATCGTGGACCACAGCCGGTTCAACCCGGCGATTGATATCACCGCCTTCCCGGCGACGCCTTCGAGCACCTTCTGGACATCGTCGTCCCGCGCGAACTATACGACGGACGCGTGGCTCGTGTACTTCAGCTACGGCGACTCCGACACCGCCCCCAAGCCGAATACGTATCTTGCCCGTTGTGTGAGAGGTGGACCGTGAATGCGTTCTTTGCGCCTTTGGAATTTTGACGCGGGTCCGATCGGACTGCCCGGGGGCGTTCACCTTGTAAACGAATCGCAAGTGCGTGCAATTTGCCAATCTTTTTTCGACGAAGCGAGGTGTCAACATGAGAATGGCGATGGGAATACTGGTGTTGTTTGCAATGCTTTCTGCCTGCGACCGTGGCGGCAGCAGCGGCGGCGATGACAGCGAGTCAGATCGAATCTGTGCGCCGGGGTCCACGCAGGCGTGCCTCTGCGCTGGTGGCGTTGATGGTGCCCGGACCTGCGATGCGGCCGGCACATCCTGGGGAAACTGTGACTGCGGCAGTTCAGATACAGACACCGACACCTCCAGCGATTCCCAGGACACCAGCAGTGAAACGACCGATACAGAAACCGTCGATACGGCCAGTGATTCACAGGATACAGATACCGCCCTTGATACGGATTTCGACGATCCGAACTGTCCCGATGGTCAATGGACCGCCTGCTACGGTGACGATGTGTGGTGTGTGGATGTGGACAAAGAGCCGATCACTCCGGTCGAGGACTGTGAAGATCCGTATCACTGCGTACCGGGCACTCCGGCCGCCTGCGACTGTGCCCCCGAGTGGACCACGCGCTGCTACGGCGGCGACGTATGGTGGTATGACTCCTGCGGTGACGTCGATCATCGCCGGACGGTGTGCGACACGGGCTGCTCGGTCTGCACGGAACTGAGCGATACGGAGGCGGCCTGTGTACCCCTGGAGCTCGAATCGAAACAACAGTGCGCCTCGGGTGATGTGTACTAGTTTGACTCCTGCAACAACCCCAACACCCGGGTCGACGACTGCGCGGCGGACGAGACCTGTGTCAATGATGGAGCTGCCGCGGCCTTCTGCCGTGTGTCGAGCTGCATCGGACAGGCGGATTTTACGCGGTGCGCGGTCAAAACGATGCCCGATCGTTCCTACGACATCTGCATTAGAGGCACCTGTCAGTCGCCCGGCTGCGACACCGCGGCCTGCAACGCGCCGGGGCCGCACTTCACAATTCCAGATACGAACCAGCGTGATTGTTACAACGCAACAACTTCGATCATCTGCCCCACCAGCGGACAATCGTTCTTCGGGCAGGACGCCCAGTACGGCTGGGACCTGACCCACGCGGCAACGGAGCGGTACACCCGGAATACGGCGACACCAGACCAGCCCGTGGTCACCGACAACGTTACGACTCTGGTGTGGCAGGGCTGCTGCGGCGGGTTGCAGGGAAACGACTGCACAGAAGACGATCCCGCGGTGACAGGAACCGGCGTCGAGGGGTTCACCTGGGCCGACGCGCTGGCTCACTGCGACA
>JAKQNG010000165.1 GCA_029565915.1 Deltaproteobacteria bacterium | reverse complement strand
ACGATTCAGCTGTTCATGCAGAGACTACAAGGGCCCCTGCTTCGCTCGTACTGGATGCTCTGTCAAAGGACTGACAATCGCGTCATTGATTCCGTCTTTCCTGTTGACAGGCTTCTTTATAGACGGTCCTAACTTGTTTCCTGGCTCTCGCATGTTTACTGCTCTATTCGACATCCAGCACGTACCGGATGCGATTCGAGCTGTCGACCCCTTCCAACCAGCTCGGAAACCGGCCTTTGATTTCATCGAGCAGCGGCTCCATGTCAGATCCTGCGCGGGAATTGAAAAAATTACCCGGCGCAAAAATGGCCGAAAATAACAGAATGACAGGACCGACCCCTTTCGCTTGACCCCTTTCGCTTTCTATCTTCCGGAGAGCCGAAAATAAAAGATCCGCTTTCAATGGTAACCCAGGTAATTACAGGGGTTTCCTCATTCCCGGTGAGCATGTCTGCATCGGTGTTCCAGTCGGAATCCTGTGGTTCAACGGTATCAGAAGCGCTGTCGAAAGAGTAAGAACCTGACGACGTGTCCGTGGAATCGTCGCTGTCGTCGGACGAAGTTGATTCGGAGGGCGTATCCGTGTCGACACGGCTTTCCGCCTTGGTGCCACATCCGCAGAAGACGATCACGATCAGCGCCAACCCCATGACAGCAATGCATTTCATGATGAGCAGAATACCACAGAAGAAATTCGCCTATTCGAAGATCGTCCGCACCGGCCGGAAACCGGTGAAGTAGACGCGGGTTGTGATTTTTCGCGCACTCTGTTCTGTAGGCCTCACCATACATCCTGTCGTATGAAAACTACCACTTCTCCATTGGCCATGCCCCTCTTGCGGGCCAATCGGATCCGTTAACGTGTCTGCTCCAATGCCGCCATCAAGCGGGAGGCTCGCGTCATGATAGTCAACCCATTCGGCGACATTCCCCAACATGTCGAACAGGCCCCATGGGTTGGCGGCTTTTTCTCCAACTGGATGCGCAACGTCGCCAGAGTTATAACAGTACCATGCGATGTCATTCAATGAAGGCTGATCATTACAGGAACTGATGGGCTCAGACAACACGTTGCCGCCGTAGGTGTGCAGATCTGTTATTCCTGCTTTGGCGGCATATTCCCACTCGGCAGTTGTCGGCAGACGATACCCGGGACACGCATAGTAGTCCGGATATCTGTGGATATCGCCCTCGCATGAAAAAACAACCGTTGGATCGCTGCATGCTTCACCAGAATGAGTTTCATCTGTCACACAACCATTGCCCACCGGATTGGAGCATGTACTCAAGTCGTAACATGGCTCCAGTCCGCTATAGTAGGAGAGCCTGTTGCACCAGATGGCAGCTTCATAATAGTTGATGTAGGTGACCGGAAAGTTTACTCCCTGAACACGTGAAGAGTGCGGCAGGTCCATTGCTTCCCACTGTTGTTGAGTGATTTCTGTTTCGGCCATCTGAAATGATCGGGTGAGAGTAACGGGGATTTCGTCTTCCACGTATGGTGTTCGACAAGGCGTGTCTTCGGGTGAACCGAAGACGAAGGAACCATGTGCAATGGTGATCCAGTTGATTGCGGGATCAACTTCATTGCCGGTGAGATTATCAATGGATGGAGTAGATGAATCAGATGAGACATCCGAAACGGAATCGGTTTCACCAGTTGATGAGTCGGTACCCTTGATGTCACTGGAGCTGTTTGAATCTGTTTCGCTCGTTTCAGAATCTTCCTGATGGTTGTTCATGTTGTTTTCCGAACACCCGTTGCAGGAAATCAGGAGTGCTGAAAACAGAAAAGGACAGACTCTGTAAATGACTTCCCACATCAGTACGTCACCCCCGCTTTCCGTCCAATGTCCAAGAAGTGGAGGTATTTGTCATAGTCGCTGCTCTCATATTGACTGGACACCTCAGCCTCCACGTCCTCCCACGAGACACCGCGCGTGTATTTTGTGTAATATCGAGTGGTCACTTCCGGCGTGCAGGTTGTGCATGGGCTGTACCATTCGGTCCAGGATTTTTTGACGCTTCCGCAGTCCCAGGATGCCACTGTGTTTCTCGGGTCGCAGTACGTATGGTAGATTCCTGTGTTTGCACGCTTCCAGAGGTACGTGATTTCCGCGATCTCGAATCGGACGTCGTGGTCTGCGGCATGGATGCCCCAGAAGAAATTCATCCAGTCCCGTTCCGCTGCCAGATGTGGATATTTTACGGGAGGTGCACAGATACGCTCTGTCCAGCGCGTGTAATTTCCTGTTGTTGTTCCGGGAACAACATGGAATGCGTAGGGGGACGGCACAATAAAGAAGCGGCATCCAGCCTTGCTCCTGTAGAATCTGTTGACGCAAACAATTCACAGGAAAGGAGATGCCGCCCATGAAGTATATCGGCCTGGATGCCCACAGCGGAAGCAGTTTTTACGTGGTGAA
>JAKQNG010000152.1 GCA_029565915.1 Deltaproteobacteria bacterium | reverse complement strand
CCCACCCTTCCGTGTCGACGTCGGTGTCGCTGTCCGAATCGCTGTCGGTGTCTCCGTCCGTGTCGCTGTCGGTGTCTCCGTCCGTGTCACTGTCGGCGTCGCTGTCGGTGTCGCTGTCCGAATCGCCGTCCGTATCGCTGTCGCTGTCGGTATCTCCGTCCGTGTCGCTGTCCGCGTCGCTGTCGGCATTGCCGTTGCCGCCGCAGCCGGAGGGCGACAGCAGCAGAAATCCGATAATCCACAAACCTGTTGATCGAATGGCCATCCGCATGCAGGAACTTCCTTTCGTTGTCAGGAACGGTTCATCGTTCCACCGTCATTGCAAACTGACTGCAAACAAGAGGAAGCCCTCCGCCGGAGTGTCGCAAAAAAAAATGGGACCGTTGCCGACGGACACGGGCATCCCTTTGCTGTGGCAAAAAACAGGAGTACAGTCCTGCGCCATGGCGATCATGACCAGCGTTTTTCCTTCCGACGCCGCCTCGCCGGCGCCTCACCGCCGCCGGCGGATTCTTGTCATCGGCTTGTTGTGTACGCTTGCCGTTTTTGTCGTGGGCGTCATCGACTATTTCACGGGGATCGAGGCCCGTGTCTATCCACTGTACTATCTGCCCATTGCGGTGGCGGCACTCCGGGTGTCAACCGGCCTCAGTGTGACGCTGAGTTTCCTTTGTTCCCTGTTATGGGTCGGCGTCATGTGGGTGTCCGGCGCCTCGTGGCATCCGGCGGTGTTCGCCTTCAACACGGCCACTCAGCTGGCGTCATTTCTGGTCATCGCCTTTCTGGTGGCCGATATCCGCAGGCGATATCAGCACCAGCGGGATCTCAGCCGGAGGGATCCCCTGACGGATCTGCCCAACGGCCGGGCCTTCCACGAGATGGCCGGTTTTCTGATTGACGGTGTCCGGCGAACCGGCCGACCGTTTGTCCTCACCTACATTGACCTCGACAATTTTAAGACGGTGAATGACCAGCACGGCCATCTCGTGGGGGATCGCGCGCTGCGGCTCACCGCAGACGTTCTGCGGCAGCATCTGCGGCGGAGCGATTTCTGCGCCCGTCTCGGCGGAGATGAGTTTGCCGTCTTCATGCCCGACACGGATGAACCGGCGGCGCAGGCGGTGCTCAACCGACTGCTGACGGCCCTCGTCAACGCCATGACAGCGCAGCAGTGGCCCATCACCTGCAGCATCGGCGCCATGGTGTTCGACCGGACACCTGATTCTGTGGAAGAAGCCGTTCACGGTGCCGATGCGCTGATGTACCTGGCCAAACAGGCGGGAAAGAACCGCGTTCACGTGCTCCGGTATCGGGATGACAATTCAAATTGATAGATGGACCGTTGCCACGGGGGCATCTCGGTGCTAGGCTTCCGCATTCTCAAAAAGTGAGAATCCCGGCGTTGCGGGACACAGGAGGAAGTCATGGCAAATACAGTGATCGGCAGCTCAATCGTGATTGACGGCGAGATCTCCGGCGACGAGGATCTGGTCATTCAGGGAACGGTCAAGGGTCGCATCAGCCTCAAGCAGAATGTCTACGTGGAGGAATCCGGCGTGGTGGAGGCGGATGTGGTGACCAACAACATCGAGGTGTCCGGTCAGGTGACCGGAAACATCGTCGCCTCCGACAAGGTGGAAATCACCAGCGGCGGACGTACCGTGGGCGACATCAAGGCACCGAGAATTCTCATCGCCGACGGCGCCGTGTTCAAAGGCAACCTCGATATGGATGTATGACGTCAGCCGCATCGCGGTCACCTGACGGACATGGAGGAAGCATAACATGAGCGAACCAATCACAATCATCGGCGCAGAAACAGTCGTCAGCGGCAATCTCGAAGGCGATGAGGACCTGACCGTTGAAGGAAAGGTGGAAGGCAGCATCTCCCTTTCCAAGACCCTGTCCGTGGAAGTGGGCGGCGTCGTCCGCGCGGACATCAACGTGCGCAACGCGGTCATCAGCGGTGTGCTGGTGGGCAACATCGTCGCGCAGGAGTCGGTCCACATCACCGAACAGGGACGCGTGGTCGGCGACATCGCCGCACCCCGGGTCATCCTGGTGGACGGCTCGTCGTTCAAGGGCAACATCGACATGGGTGACTTCGCCCTCGACAAGGACGTCATGGAAGCCGCCGCATCCACGCCCCGTCGGCCCGCGAAAAGCGCTCCGGTGATCCGGTCCCGGTCCCACGAAGCCCCGGCCCGTCACGAAGCCCCGGCTGTCCACGAGGAAGAAGATCGGGAGCCCGAGGCAAAGGCCGCTCCGGCGCCCGCGCCCATCCGCCGGCCCATCCCCGTCCGTCCGGTGGTGGCGACGACCCCCGCGGCTACCGCCCCCGCTGCTACCGCCGCGTCCTCTTCTCCCATTCTCAAGCGGCCGCTGCCCCAGAAGGCACGCGTTTCCAGAACGCCGCCGGCCCCCATGGTCCGCGCCATCGGCAAGAAAAAAGCCAAAAAGAAATAGTCCCGCCTTTCCCTTTTTCATGGACGCCCCCGCTTCCATTCATGTCGTCGTCGAAGGCCTTGTGCAGGGCGTCAGCTTCCGCTGGCATACGCGGCGCACCGCGCAGGAGCTGAACCTGCGCGGGTGGGTGCGCAACCGCAGCGACGGGTCTGTGGAGGTGATGGCAGCGGGCGAAGCGACGCAGGTCGATCAGCTCGTCGAATGGCTGCACCAGGGGCCGCCCTCCGCCCGGGTGGACGGGGTCCGGATTCTGCCCGACGCCCTGCCCGTGGACGACGGTCCATTCCGCATCGTTCACTGAAAGGGACGAGCGCGGGATGGCCCCTGATGCCATTGAGCATCAATGCATCCGTGCCCGACCCTTTTGTCACTTTTGTTCCCCTATCTTTTTTGGCGGGATCTTCTAGCATCTGCCGCATTAACCATTTTCGTAACCGGAGGAGGTGTGTTTCATGCGCGTGTCGCAAAGCAAAGCAAAGCAAAGCAAAGCAAAGAGGGCGTAGTGCCCCGCTGATCGCAGCGTCAACTTTTTCCCGTGTCATTCCAGAAAAATTCGCCGGAGGTTCTTCGAAGGGCCGAGGACTGTTTGAGTCGCCCGTTCGTTGTCCGAGTTCCGCAGGCATGGAGACGAAGCTCCGGTGGATCATCGCTGTTTCGCTGTTGTTCATGTCGTCGTCCGCCGTGGCCCAGGTCTGCGGGTACGGGATTTACTCCACCCAGCAGACCAACATCCGCGACCGCGTCCAGCTTTCACCGGGCGCCGTGGGCTCCGCCGCTTACGTGGAAGTGGGCGTGGAGGCAAAGGTGAACGGCGACATCGTCTCTGCGGGCAACGTCTTTCT
>JAKQNG010000138.1 GCA_029565915.1 Deltaproteobacteria bacterium | reverse complement strand
GGTGTTGTGGTTGACGCCGGCGGCATTGCCCAGCTCGGACAGATTGAGCAGCTGTCCGGTCCGGGCGGCAGCAAGGCGCACGAAACGCTGGAACGTGTCCAGGTGCGAAATCTGCAGCAACATCCGCACATCGCGCTCGATATAGTTGCGGACATATCCGGAAAACCAGAGGTCCGGCGGAATGTTTCGATCATGGACCGGCGGGTAGCATCCGCGGAAAAGTACCTCATCCAGTGAGGTGTCCTTTCCGATGGACAGCTCCTGCATGCAGAAGGGCAGCAGCTCCAGCGTCACCACCCGTCCGGCCAGGGACTGGCTGATGCCCGCATCCAGATCGAACTGGGCCGAGCCCGTGAGAATGAACCGCCCCATCCGCCGATCCCCGTCCACCATTCCCTGAAGGTACGAAAACAGATCCGGACATCGCTGGGCTTCATCGAAGACCGCGCCCGCCTCGTAATTGCGCAGAAAACCCAGGGGGTCTTCGAGAAATCGCTCCCGGATACCCGGGTCTTCAAAGGACACATACGGGCGATCAGCAAAAATCATCCGGCACAGGGTTGTCTTTCCGGATTGACGAGGTCCGGTGATGGCCACGATGGGAAACCCGGCAGCGGCAGAAATGACCTTATCTGAACAGATTCTCCTTATCATTTCTGATGGTTGAACATGATTGGAGAAATCTGTCAATTAAATTAACAATTTTCACCATAGAAAGAGACCAACCCGGATTCCTCAATGATTTCATACTTCCCGGTCGGGGTGCCCGTCCGTTTGATTCAGTTGATGTTCCGGTCAGAAACGGACACTCAGTGTCGCCATCGGGTTTCCTTTCCCGTTGATCGCACTGCGGACGTTGACCGACACAGGGGCCGGATGCAGCTTCTTCATTTGATGGAGTCGACGTCCCCAGAGGGCCATCATCACGGTGCCAGCCATCATCAGAA
The DNA here is from genome assembly GCA_029565915.1 of Deltaproteobacteria bacterium. Lineage (GTDB taxonomy): Bacteria > Myxococcota_A > Polyangia > JAAYKL01 > JAAYKL01 > JAKQNG01. The sequence goes on along the minus strand of JAKQNG010000138.1, from coordinate 7,879 downwards.
CGACGCCCGAGACAAACGGCACCCAGGCGAAGAAAATCAGCAAGTCACCCGTGGAGGGAATATTGACAGTCACTCCGCCCGTGTCTTCGTCCGGATCTTCCTGCGCGGCAGCGGCTTCCTCCTGATCCCGCAGCTCATTCCCTCTGACCCACATGCCGATGGAAAGACCAAGGAGCCCGGCACCGCCCGACGCCAGTCCGGCACCGATGCCAATTTTTCGAATGCAGGAGGTCATCATGTAATCGGCGAAATGCAGATACTGATCCCGGTGGGCAAGATATTTCCGGTACGGCTGGTCGAGGGACTTCCCGTAGATGCGCTCAACCTGCAGCTGTTCGTCCGGAACCTCCGATTCCGCGGAGGACGTGTTCTCCAACGCAGGTCCGAGGTCATCGGCCATGGTTGGAAAAACCGCCAGCAGGCAGACCAGGCAGACAACCATTCCGGCGTATCCGGCGCGTCCCATGTGCGGGCAAAACCCATTCCCCTGCTCCCGGGAAATCAATGCTCCCCTTGTCTGACCGGAATGCGGCCGCCTCATTTCTGTCCACATGAATCGCATCGTACCATATCCCGCCGGGAGGACGGTAGGCCTGTTCCCGAGAAGTCGCGAAGCGGGTCTGGGTTGGTGAGCATTGACGTGAATGATTGGGGTCAGATCCCGTAGGGTTAGTTGGCCTGTCTTATCTCGCTCGAATGCTTGATGATATCTGAATTCTGGCAAGCCAGGAAACCGAAGCCCAGAATGACCACTAAAATGACTGCAAAATTTGTTTTCATTATTGTTCCCCAATCCTTTTCGACTTTTTTGTCAGTGTTCGGCTATTCAGCGATGCAGACCACATTCAAATCTGATGAATCTGGCCCACATAATGAACGCGACTGGTCTGCCGGGCCATCCAGGGCCAGCGACAGATGACCCGACGCGCAGGGTGTAGATGTCCACACCGCGAACATGTCATCAACAACCCATCCAATGAAATCGTCGCAGACAGGATCCAGTTTACATGCATCGGCGTAGTAGTCTCCGTCGTCCACATATCCCGTGCTGTAGAGGTCGGCCATGATCTCTTCAATAGTTGGCAACCGGAATCCGGCAGGACACGCCGCCTGAGCATCCGCCCACCGATAGGTGTCACCACTGGAAACGCAGATTCCATTTGTTGCAGGGCCGTCCGGCAGAGGACAGGTCCAGCAGCTCTCGGTGCCGGGCGCCGGGTAATAATCGTCACTGGGGCACTGACAGTGATCCGTATCACCGCCGTTGTACCCCTCGCAGATGTCACAATTGTCACCGGTCCAGAACCCGTCCGGACACTCACACTGCGCTGATGTCGCGCTCAGGTTGGCGCAGACCTGCGGGGCCGTGCAATCGTCCGCACGGCCGTCGAATTGATCACAACTGTTGTAGTTCCAGACATCACCTGCATAGCACTGCTGATACTGAGCGGCAGCGCACTGGCATTCCGCATAGACATCCGTGATGACGGTGCACTGCTCACCACCAGCGCAGACATCGATTTGGGAAACAGGTTCCTCTGTTTCAGACAGGCACCAGACCCCATCGCCGTAACATCCCGCATGATTCCCGGTACCACAGGGATTTACATGCGTATCTGTATCCGCTTCGCTGGAGGTCTCCGTGGCAGTGTCTGACGTGGAATCACTGCCATCACTATCTGATGTCGTGTCCGTACCCGTATCAGTATCATCAGAATCGGAAGAAGTGGTCGTATCCGTGCCAGAGTCCGTATCCGTATCGGTGTCGGAGTCTGTGTCAGAATCGGAATCCGTATCCGCGTCCGTATCGGTGTCCGTGTCGGTGTCCGTATCCGAGTCGGTGTCAGAATCCGTATCTGTGTCTGTATCAGAATCGGTGTCTGTATCGGCAGTGTCGCAGTTGCATGCTTCCCAGGAAGCGCCATCCACCGAGCATGTCTGCACACCATCTGGCGTTCCGGCTCCGCAATGACACGTCTGCGTGCTGCCCGGATCGCAGATCGGATCACTTCCGTCGGATTCTTCACCTCCACAGGCCGTGATCAGAGTAAACAACGTCAGCATCCACATTGCGCATTTCATCGCGACACCTCCTTCCATGAAAGATATTCGCAATTCTACCCCCCCCCGATTTATCTGCAAACCGAATGAACCATTCCTCACTCAAATCTTTGCTGGTTTTGATCCGTCCCACCCTTGTGCACCCCATCCGTGCGTCCCACCCTTGTGCACCCCATCCGTGAAAGACGAAATCATTCGTGAATCTGAAAAAGTAACCCGGCGGAAATTTTTTTGGCACAATTTGACCCCGAGCGGCCGAAAGAGGGGCAACAGGAGGTGTTGCCCGTGAAGACGTCATCCCGTTCCCACAAATCCGCTGGTCCCCTGAAGTACCGGAGTGCCGATCGCGCCAGGCGCCTGTTCTTTGCCAACAAGGACATCATGCTCGCGCTGCTTTCGCACGCGGTGCCCGAAGAGGTCCGCCGGGATCTGAACCTCGACACCCTGACGCGCATCAACGGCAGCTACGTGTCCGATTCGCTGGAACGCCGCGAAGAAGACCTCGTGTGGCGCGTGGAGTTCCGGGGACGCACCCTGTTCCTGTACGTGCTGCTGGAGCTCCAGTCCCGGCCCGACCCGTTCATGCCCCTGCGGATGCTCGAATACCTGTCCCTCTTTTACAAAGACCTGCTGAAGCAGAAGGCACTTAAAAGCAATCGACTGCCGCCCGTGCTGCCGCTCGTGCTGTACAGCGGCCGACGCCCGTGGAACATCGCGGCGGACGTGCGCGAACTGGTGACCGCGCCGTCGGAGTGGCTGTCGCAATATGCGCCTAAGCTGCGGTACCTGCTCATCGACGTGAACGCGAAAGGCACCACCACGGGGTCGAACCGGCTGATGCAGCTCATTTTTGAACTGGAATCGAGCAGGGAGAAATCGCATACTGTAGCTGTGCTGAAGGAGCTGTCGCAGCTGCTTGACGCGCGGGTGAGTGAAGAAGTGCGGCAGGCGGTGAAGCGGTTTCTGACCCATGCACTGAGCCCGCTGGCCGAAGACGACAGCGGGCCGGACATCCTGGAGGACCTGACGATGATCGAAGAAAACCTGGAGAGCTGGCTGAAGAAGGAACGCCGCCTGGCAAGAAAAGAAGGTCGTGAGGAAGGTCGTGAGGAAGGCCGTGAAGAAGGTCGTGAAGAAGGTCGTGAAGAAGGTCGTGAAGAAGGTCGTGAGGAAGGCATTCTGGAAGGTGAATTGCGAGGTCAGCGGGAAGTTGTCCTCGCCCTGTCCCGCAATGGAATGGACGTGATGCGTATTTCTGAACTCACCGGTATTACTCCGAATCAGATTGAACGTTTTCTGTCTCCGGGAAACACGAAGTAAACGCCAACGGCCATTGTGGAAGTCGCAGAGGTGAAAACCACCAGATGGGGGCACTGTGACAGGCTTGTTGGGAAACGGCGGTGGCGTGGACCTCATCCACAAGGACTTCCACAGTAATGTCCGCTGTGTGCGTGGAGGATCGTGAATGGGTTCTCGGGGCCTTCATCCCGGCGCGAAAAGGCAGACGGTTTTTTGTTTCTGTGATACGTCCGGACGGGATTAGCTGAGAAACGAAGGATTCATTCGAGGAACGCCATGGACCCCATCTATTTCACCACGCCGATTTACTATGTGAACGCGGAACCCCACATCGGTCACCTGTATACCACCGCCCTGTGCGACATGCTGAAGCGCGCCAGCCGACTGGCCGGGAGGGACGTGTATTTTCAGACCGGCACCGACGAACACGGCGAAAAGATCGTGAAAAGCGCCGCAAAGGAAGGCATCGGGCCAAAGGCGTTTGCCGATCGGATTTCGCAGAAGTTCAAGGACGCCTGGGACGAAATTCACATCGACTACGACGACTTCATCCGCACCACGGATCCCCGCCATACGCGCTACGTGCAGCAGATCCTCCAGCAGGTGCACGACGCGGGTGATATCTATTTTGACGAATACACGGGCCGCTACTGCGTGGGTTGCGAGCGCTACCTGACGGATTCGGAACTGGTGGACGGCAAATGCCCCGACCACCAGACGGCGCCGGTGGAGGTAAAGGAATCGAATTACTTCTTCCGCATGGGAAAGTACCAGCAGGCCCTCATTGACCACATTGAAAAAAATCCGGGCTGGATCCGGCCCGAGCGGTTCCGCAACGAGGTATTGTCGTTCCTGAAGAATCCCCTGGAGGACCTGTGCATCTCCCGTCCGAAGACCCGCCTCGAATGGGGCATCGAGCTGCCCTTTGACAACCGCTACGTCACCTATGTGTGGTTCGACGCACTGCTCAACTACGTGTCGGGACTGGTGGAGACGTCGAAGGGCGACAATGTCTTCGACCGCTGGTGGACCTCCTGCAACCACATCATCGCCAAGGACATCCTCAAAACCCACGCCATCTACTGGCCCACCATCCTCATGAGCGCGGGACTGCCCCTCTTTGCGCAGCTCGACGTGCACGGCTACTGGATGATGGGCGAATCGAAAATGTCCAAGAGCCTCGGCAACGTCATCCGCCCCGGCGCGGTCCATCGGACCTTCGGCATCGAGAACCTGCGCTATTTTCTGTTCAAGGAAATGAAGTTCGGCGCCGACGCGGGCTTTACCTGGGACCTGTTCATCGAACGCTACAACTCGGATCTGGCCAACGGGCTGGGCAACCTCCTCTCCCGCAACGCGGGGCTGGTGGCCCGCTGCTTCGGGGCCACACCGGCACCGCAACCCCTCTCAGAGGCGGAGCGGCCCATGGCCGAAAAATGCGCGGACATCGCGGCGTCCTATGTTTCCCTGATGGAGAGCCGGCAGTTTTCGAAGGTGATGGACGACATCATGGCCCTGGTGTCCATGGCGGACAAATACATGACCCGGGAAGAGCCGTGGAAACTGGCCAAAGACGAATCCCGCCGGGCGGACCTGGCGCGAGTGCTGCGCTGCGGCCTCGAAGTGGTGCGGTTTTCGGCCATTCTGCTCTCGCCGGCCATGCCGGAAAAATGCGCAACCATCCTCCGCTACCTGGGCGAGACACGGCCCCTCAACGGCACTGTTCCGCTTTGCGAGCTGACCCGTTTCGACGGCCTTCTGCCGGGCGTCCCCATGGAAAAGCCCCCGGCCTTCTTTCCCCGGATGGATCCAGCCCTCATCGAGGAGGCCGCTGCAGCCCAAACGGCGGAAACCCCGGCGGCGCAGGAAGCGCCCCGCACCCTGAAGCCCCGCAAGGATGAAATCACCATCGAGGATTTTGCAAAGGTCGAGCTGAAGGCGGGCAGGGTGGTGGAAGCCGGTCCTGTGGCGGGCGCCGACAAGCTGGTGCGGCTCCTCGTGGACCTGGGCGAGGAAAAGCCGAGGCAGATTTTCGCGGGCATCAAGGCCGCCTATGGCGACCCGTCGGTCCTCGTGGGAAAAACCTTGATGGTGGTGGCCAACCTGAAACCCCGGCAGATGAAATTCGGCCTGTCGGAAGGCATGGTCTGCGCGGCCTCCGGCGACGGACGGCTGGTGGCCGTGACCTTCGATGGAGACGTGAAGCCCGGCGATCACGTGGGCTGAGGAGGTGTTCATGCGCCTGGTCAGTAACGGTCTGTGTGTGTTTGCGCTGGTCGCGGGGACATCCTGCGGTGCGCCGCCGCCCCCGCCGCCCGCGGCCCCGGTGCCGATGGCTGCGGGCGACGAACCGTCCTTTGTCATCGCCGGATTCGAAGCCCTCGAAGAGGCATCGACCGCATCGACGCTGCCCTATTTTTCCACGGCCGGCGGGCGGCCCTCGGAGACGCCCTGCATCGCCGCGTTAAAAGACAAGGACGCCGTCGTATGGGACACGGCCAATCCGGACGTCATCGGCAGCATCGAGGCAAACGTGCTGCCCATCAAGGCGGGCATCCTGCGCTGGGTGGTCACGGCGCTGGCGCGGGAAGAAGACCGGTCCGTCGTTTCCGCCTGGCAGCTCGACATCGATGAGCTGACCGTGCGCCACCTGACCGGCGACCGGGTGCGACTCGATGCCGCCCAGCAGTGCTTTGCGGACGGCAGCATGATGCTGCCCGCGGGGGCCCGGGTGGTCACCACCCTGTTCGGGGCGAAAAAGATTCTCGTCAGGAGTTCCATTCCGATGGACAAGGCGCTGGTCAATCAGATGAAGGCCCGCGCAAAGAAGCAGAACCTCCAGCTTTCCAGCGTGATGACCTACAAACGGGCCACGGACGAAAAGGGAAGACCCCTGTTCCGCAAGGGAAAGCCCCTGTTTGTGGCGCCGAGCGGCCTGCAGGTGCTGCAGAAGGACGTACCGCCCGTGGCAAAGCGACCCGTGTACGAGCTGGTGGTGCGCATTCCCTCGGGGTTGCATTTCGCTTTCGGCTGGATGCCCGCCTCCCACTGGAAAATGGAAAACGTCAAGGGCCAGTGCAACCTGAACCTGATTTACGATGACCTCACCCCGCGGGTGCCCGAATGCCCGCAGATCACCAACGTGGGCTTCGGCGTGTCCGAAGGCGACGACCCGTCAAAAGAGGTGATCGTTAAAGTATCCGCAGACGCCGCGCTGGCACAGAAGGTGGTTCCCTTTGACACCACCGCGCTCATTGCCGTGGGCGGGCGATACCTGGTGTGGGTGACGCCCCGCCGTCTGGAGCTGGGGGCCGATCTGGAAATTGACGCGGTGATGCTCAATCCGTCCAACGACAGGGAAGAACTCCTGCCCTTTAAATACGGCAGGTAAAAGAGGAGACATGAAGAAAATGAAATGGATGGGAATCGCAATCGGACTCTGTGCAGTACTGGCGGCCTGCAACCCCGGCGAAATCATTGCCGAGAAAGTCGCTGAACAGGTGGTCGAAAAGTCCATGGAGGCGGGCAGCGGCGGCCAGGCGGATGTGGACATCAAGGACGGCCAGATGACCGTGAAGACGGACAAGGGCGAAGTGAATGTGAGCACGGGAGACAGCGCGAAGATTCCCGACAGCTTTCCAAAGGACGTGTACGTGCCCGACGGCGCTACTGTGATGATGGCGATGGAGCTGCCCGAGGGCCACACGGTAACCCTGAAGGTCAAGGGCGATCCGGCCGCGCTGCAGGAATCCTATATTGCAAAGGCAACGGAAAAGGGCTGGGAAAAGAAGAGCGCCATGGACATGGGCACGATGAAGATGCTCGGTTTCGAAAAGGAAGGCCTCACCCTCACCGTGATGTTGAACCGGGAAGGCGAGACCGACCACACCATGTGCCAGATTACGGCGACGAAGAAAGCGCCCTGAGAAGAATTCCTAGTTTGCCGACTCGCCCAGCAGATCCAGCTCGGCAATGCAGGTCCAGTCACCGCCGTTCATTTCGCTGGTGGCCACCAGTCGGATGTACCGCGCGCGAATGGCTGTGGGAAAGTTGACGACCTGCGCGTCCCGGCTGTCTGGAAACGTTCCTGTTGCCACCGGTTCACCCCAGTCGGTGCTCAGACCCGCATAAAACGCGTAATTGGCAATGAGGCCGTTGGTATCCGCGTCCTGGCGCGGCAGATAGCGGAATCCGGTGATATCAAAGAGGCCGCCGAGATCGATCTGGATTTCGTGGGGCAATGGGGCGTGAGGTCCACCGGCCTGCCACTCCGTGTGCCACTTCGTCGACGGGCTGTCGTCGAACGCGTTCACGGCGCGGCCGTCTTCGTCCACGGTTTCCTCGCTGTCCACATACACGAGGGACCAGCCGTCCTGCGGAATGAACCCGTCGTTCGCGTCCCACTCGCCAGTGCGCAGGTTGAGGCGCCAGGTTTCGTAGTAGTTGATATTCACGGTGGTCCCGTCCTGCCGGATGGGCAGCCAGATGTACTTTGAGCTGACCAGATCCGGGTCCTGCC
>JAKQNG010000133.1 GCA_029565915.1 Deltaproteobacteria bacterium | reverse complement strand
TGCCGTTTTGAAAGCTGATGACGGGCAGGGGACCGGCAAGGGCGGTGGGCATGGCCACCAGGGCAGAGGCGACGACGGGTTCGCCGTTTGCTTCCGTTGGATAGTTGAGCCGGTACACGGTCACATTGCTGCGCAGGGGTGCGTTGAGGGCCGGCAGATCGGGCATCTGCGCAAACAGCGTGCTGTTCAAGGCTTCGATCTGGTCGATGGTGTCTTCGCCCAGCAGGCGAAAGCCAAGCGTCATGTCGCTGTCCGTGGCCGTGCTGTCCGTGTCCGCGCTGTCCGTATCGTCGGTTCCGGCCGACGGTTCGCCGCATCCGCCGGGGACCAGCCATGCCATCAGGCAACAGATGATTTTCCAGTTCCGGTTCATGGTGGACTCTGCCATAGCTGATAATCACTTTTTGAACAAGGCGGGTCACTTCGCGGTGGTTGAAAAGCCGTTCGTTTGGACGCATACTCGGGCCGCGACAATGACAACCGGAAAGGAACGAACGTGAACAGACCAGATGTGTCGGTGGTGATGCCGGTATTCAACGAAGGTGCCCTGGTTGAGCGCACCGTGAGCGATGTGCTGTCCGCCCTGTCCGGTGAGACGTCATTCGAAATTATCCTCGTGGACGACGGTTCAAGGGACGACACCTGGCACCACATCTGCGCCCTGTCGCAACAGCACCCCTCGGTAAAAGGTCTGCGGTTCACGCGGAACTTCGGCCATCAGGCCGCACTGCGGGCCGGACTGGCCCACGCGGCCGGTCGCTGCGCAATCACCATGGACGCCGACGGCGAACATCCGCCGGCATCGCTCCCCGCCTTCATTGCCCAGTGGCGCAACGGCGCAAAGGTGGTGCAGGGACTCCGGGCAGACGCCGCGCACCTGTCGTTTTTCAAGCGCATCACCTCAAAGGGGTTCTATCGCATTTTTTCGTGGCTGGCCCAGACGGAGCTGCGGCCCGGCGCCGCGGACTTCCGCCTGCTGGACAGGGATGTGGTGGATCTGCTGATTGCCCATCCGGATGCCAGCGGCTTTCTGCGGGGCTTCATTCCATGGGCGGGATACAGCACGACGTTTGTGGAGTTTGCTCAGGGCCGGCGGGCCGCCGGTGTGTCGCGCTTCACCACCGGAAAGATGATCGGCCTCGCGCGGCAGGGCATCATCGGTTTTTCGGTCAAACCCCTGCGCATCTCCATGGTCGTGGGCCTCGTCACCTGCCTGTTCGCCCTTGTCAACCTGGTGTACGCGCTGGTCATGAAGCTCACGTCTCCCGACAGCCTGGTGCCCGGCTGGGCCACTCTGACGGGGCTCATCGCCCTGCTGGGCGGCGTGCAGCTCGTGGTGCTGGGCATTCTGGGCGAATACATCGCCGTGCTGTTTCAGACCGTCCGCAACCAGCCCACCTTTATTGTCGAAGAAACCAAAGGCTTTGATCCACCCGCCTGACGTTCTGCCGCGTAAGCGGTGACAGCTAGAAGCGGACGAGGAGTGCCGTGGGGGCAAGGGAGAACGAGGGCGCATATGGATTCTTTGCGTGGGGCCCATAACGTCGGATTCCTTTTTTGCCCTTGGACAGGTTAACGACCCCGGGAATGAACAAGCATGCAGACACCGCTTCAACGCCCGTTCCGATCAGCAGAAATGCGAGTTCTCCGGTGAACCCGGCAATTCCGCCGAGGACCGCTGCACCGCAGAATCCGATGATGCCCAGGGTTGTCAACACGGCGCCGGTGCTGCGCCGATTGAGCGCCTGGTGATAAAGTGCTTGTCGATACTTGCTGTCCCGATCAGATTCCGGTTGTCCGGTGCCGGTGGCAGCAGGAACAGTCACGGAGACAGCTGAAAGCGGGGCCGGCTCGGAAGACGGAACGCAGTGCCCTTCGCGGGTGCACACCTCTCCTCCGACACAGGCGGGATTGCAGGGACTCACGCACACGCCGTCGCGACAGGCAAATCCTTCGCGACAGTCTGGATAGCACTGGGCATTCGCGGCCAGGGGAACGACAAGAAGCACCAGACCGAACAGCACAGGTTTGAAAGACTTCATGGACATCTGATTTCCTTCCTTACTTCACGGAATAGGCGTTGATGGCTTCGCAATCTGCAGCCACGTAACTGCGCAATCCCGGACTTTCACCGAACTCGGGTATTTCCGTGACCATATCTGCGATAAAAATGTAATTCTGATCCTCTTGCAGATTGATCTGGTATGCAGCCAAATGTGTACCATTCATGTTGTACAGACCTACAACGACGTCTTCTCCGCTCGGGACTGCCAGACAGGGACTGCCCGGTGCCGGATTGCATTCCATTGTTGTCGTATCCAGTGCGAGTTCTTCATTTCCAAACCGGACTTTCAGCTGCAGTTCCAGATCTTCCCCGGTGGTCAGGTTCAAATGGCTGCAGAATTTGACGTACGCCGGAGGGGCAGGTGTTTCCGTATCGGAATCCGGTTGGGGCACGCAGGATTCCACAGTGGCATCGAACGCATTTGAAGAACCCAGATACACATAGATTTCAGATTCTTCACTCCAGGGTTGAACCGTCACCGGTGCAGAAGCATCCGGGAAGAAGGTTCCATTTCCGGAAATGATGCCCGTGAGAATGAAACCGTACTCGTTCATTCGATCCATCTGCACAACCCTGATGGATGGGGCTCGTGCTGTCAGAATTCCCGTCACAGTGCCGGTGCTGCCGTATCGGGACAGAAAGATGGTTTCTTCGCTGTCGACTGCATCGAGACGTACCGCATTGCAGTCATCCGGATTGACAACCTGATCATCGGTGATCGTTCCGGAGAGAAGACCGGAACCGTCCGCCAGCGTTGCCACCGCAGTGACGTCATTCGTCCATGCGTTGGACATACCGGAAATGGTTTTCACCCAGTTCAAGGAGAGATCCGGAGCATAGTGGCCGATGTACATGTCAAAATCCATTTCATCAATGGATGTCACGATGGTTTCATTCGGTTCGTAGGCGCCAAAGAAAATCCGGCGCCGGAAATCACCGGTGACCAGAAGGCTGTCATCATCGAAGCGGGATGCCTGTATTCCAGTGGTTTCCCCGAGATAGTCGGAATAGCTGCGGCGGATATCTGCGATGGCGCCGTCTTCGTCGTATCGGACCAGGAACAGGCCATCGGATGCATAGGAATAGAGTTCTTCGACCATCTGCCCATCCCAGAAATGAATACGGATATCGAAAGTTCCCACCGCTGTGCAACTGCCGTCTTCGTGGACAAGAATACTGTTGCTCGCTGGTTGTCGATCCGTGTTGGGATACGCGTCCCGTCCCGCTCTGACCCACTGGAGCGTTCCATCGCCGCCATATCGGGCGGTGAAAACGCCACCGGAATTGAATTCGCCCACCACGACGGAGGTCAGGGTCTCTTCCAGCGGCTGACCTTCTCCGAACACCGTATTTCCCGCGTAGCTGCCGGTGATGACGAAATCGCCATTTTCAAATACCGCTGCATCCGCCACACGAACCTGATCATCCGTGCTGATTTTCTCAACCCAGACCAGGTTCCCATCTGCATTGAATCTGGCGACAAAGGAATCCCAGATGGCTGTTTCACTTGCCGGCAATGTGATGGTGTCCAGTCCGGTGTGGAAGGTGAGATCGCCGGTCATGGTGCCGACGAGAAGCAGATCGTCATTTTCCATGTAGGCAATGGCCCGCGGTTCACCGCTGTTTCCGGTAACCTGTGCGGTCATGAGCAGGTCGCCCGTCTGGCTGAATCTTGACAGGAAAATGCCGGATCCGGAGAACGTGACCATGTCGTCTCTCCCGTTGTTCAGCGAAGTGCCGAAAACATACCGTCCTGCCAGCGCGAACTCACCGACAGCACCGGCCACCACCGGGCTGTATCCGGGCATGTGGAGAAATGTCTCCGGCGTGTCCACCGGAGTGATTGACGGCCACACCACGTCGGGAAGGCTGGTGTCCGGCGGGACGCTGTCTGTTTCGGTGTCAGTGTCGTTTCCTGTTGAGGAATCGCTGTCCGCCACGGTTCCTCCGGAAGATTCACAGGCCGTTGCCGGCGCCAGGATGCAGAACATGACCAGACAGACAGGATGGGTAAGGATTGCGTTTTTCATGGTTGATACTCGTAGTAACCGATGTCCACGTAGTCCGGGGTACCGGTACCTGTGTTGGGAGTGGAAGGGGCGTCCACGCGGGAGTATCCATAGTAATCGTGGAGTGGAGCGACATTGCCGTTGCCCGCATCGATTGCCGGCGATTCGGGGAGAAGAGAGACCCAATCATGGATCATGGGGTCATCAGACAAGTTTCCAACGCCCGGGTATCCGCCTTCCACGATGCTCCAGCCGACCTCCGTGAGACTGGTTGCGATCGAGTCATCGGAAATCGGATCTATCTCCCAGCCGGGCCAGTAGATGATTGAATTGTAGATGCGTACAGGACCAGCAGAGGAATTTGAAGAATGGATGGTTGGTACGTACGTGCCTGGATAGGAAAAACTGTAATTTTCAATCAATGTGCAGTTCAGGATTTCCACTTCACTCTCGATGTTGGCAATCGCCGCCGCCTGAAAGGATGCGCCATTATACTGGAACAACGAATTGCTGATTGTTCCAGTGGAATTCTGACTGTAGATGGCACCGCCCATGCCGGTCGCGCAGGCATTATCGTTGTATTCGAACCTGGAGTTGCGAATCTCGAACGTACTGTTGTCGTTGAAGATGGCCGCGCCATTCCCCAGATGTGTACGCATGTCTTGAAATATGCAGTTGTTGATGGTGACGTGGCTGTCTGTATTGTTGATGCCGGCACCATTGACGGCGCTGTTGCCATAGAAGACACAGTTCTGGATTGTTGGTGACGATTCGATGTTGCGAATCAACCCTTCGCCGGATGTGGTGGTGGAAACCGTGTCCAGAATGCAATTGGAGATGGTCGGCGATACCTGGTAGTTGTAGATACCGATGAGCCCGTTACCCGGACGGCCGTTGATGTTGAATCCGTCGATAACCGCATCGTCGCTGCCGGTGACGATATGACTGGCACAATTGAAGGACGGTCCGCCGCCGCAACCCCAGATGGAGGTAGATGAATAGATGCGCTCATCATACGGACCGGCAGGTGCGGGATTGAACGAACCGTATACGTGCACACCGGGGCGCAGTTGCAGCGTATCCGCCGTGCTTCCCTGATAGATGGTATAGGTGCCCTGGGCCACCAGGACATCACAGGTCGCAGGTCCGCCCGGCAACTGGGTTTCCGCATGGGCGCTGTCAATTCCCGCCTGGATGGTGCGGAAGGCAGTGGACCAGGTGAGTCCGTTGCCACTGGACGTAGGTGAATTCACGTTGACGTAGCGGACGCATGGCTTTTTCGTGTCGCACAGCGCACCTTCCCAGCCCGGCAGACATGTGGTGCATCTCGAATCCGGATCAAATGCGTTCACACATTCTGTGCAGTTGGAGTCTGCCCGGTAATTGGGTGGGCAGATATCACAGTCGGTGCCGGTCCATCCATCCGCGCAGGAATCGCAGGGCGGCGGACCTCCCCAGTCGAAATTGCTGGGGCACTCGGTGCAGAATTCTCCCTCCCAGTGTCGGGAACATTCGCTGCAGTTGCTGGCTTTCGTAAACTCGGATGAACAGTAGTCGCAGAGCTGACCCTGCCAGTGGTTGGCGCAGGAGTAGCAATTACTGGCAGCGGTGAAATTTTCCGGACACACTTCGCAGTTCACGCCGAACCAGTAGTTGGCGCAGGCAGTGCAGTTGCTGGCAGTCGTGAAGTTCTCCGGGCAGACATCGCAGTTGGTGCCGGTCCAGTGGTTGGAACAGGAAGCACAGTTGCTGGCGGTCGTGAAGTTCGTTGGACACACGTTGCAGTTGGTGCCGGTCCAGTGGTTGGCACAGGAAGCACAGTTACTGGCGGTGGTGAAGTTGATCGGGCACACATCGCAGTCGGTGCCCGTCCAGCGATTGGCGCAGGAGTAGCAGTTGCTGGCGGTGGTGAAGTTGACCGGACACACATTGCAGGCGGTGCCGGTCCAGTGGTTGGCGCAGGCGGTGCAGTTGCTGGCGGCCGTGAAGTTGACCGGACACACATCGCAGTTGGTGCCTGTCCAGTGATTGGAACAGGAGGCGCAGTTGCTGGCAGTCGTGAAGTTCTCCGGGCACACATCGCAGTTCGCGCCGGTCCAGTGGTTGGAACAGGAAAGGCAGTTGCTGGCCGCGCGGTAATTTGCCGGACATACATCGCAGTCGTCGCCGGTCCAGTGGTTGGCACACGCGGTGCAGCCACTGGCGGCCGTATAATTTTCAGGACACACGTTGCAATCCACACCGGTCCAGCCATCGGCGCAGGAGTAGCAGTTGCTCGCCGTGGTAAAATTGACCGGACACACATCGCAGTCGTCACCGGTCCAGTGGTTTTCGCATCCCGCGCAGTTGGCCAGCGGATCATACTGCGGCGGACAGGTGTCGCACGTCGTTCCGGTCCATTCATTGGCGCAGAGTGCGCAATTGCTGGCGACGGTGAAGTTCGACGGACAGGTACTGCAGGTTTCGCCACTCCAGTGGTTTGCGCACGCAACACAGTTGCTCTCCGGCGTGAAGTTCACCGGACAGACATCGCAGTTGTCGCCGGTCCAGTGGTTCGCACATGCGCTGCAGTTGCTTTCGGCGGTGAAGTTGTCGGGACAGACATCACAGTCATCACCGGTCCAGCGGTTCGCGCATTCACTGCAGTTGCTTTCGGCGGTGAAGTTGTCGGGGCAGACGTCACAGTCATCACCCGTCCAGTGGTTCGCACATGCGCTGCAGTTGCTGTCGGCGGTGAAGTTGACCGGGCAGACGTCACAGTCGTCCCCCGTCCAGTGGTTCGCGCATGCGCTGCAGTTGCTTTCCGGCGTGAAGCGGTCGGGACAGATGTCGCAGTTGTCGCCTTCCCAGTGGTTGGCGCAGTCCGCACAACCGCCGTCCGCGTCGTAGTTGTCCGGGCAGATGTTGCACGCGAGCCCCTGCCAGTGGTTGGCGCAGTCGCTGCAGTCGCTGTTTTCGTCAAAGGGCTCCGGGCAGACGTCGCAGTGGTCGCCGGTCCAGCCGTTTGCGCAGGTGGTGCACGAGGTGGCCGGGTCGAGATGGCCGGCGCAGGCCGTGCAGTCCGACGCGGGATCGTACCCGGGCAGGCAGACGGCGCAGTCCGAGGCCGGATCGAAATGCGCCGGACAGGTTTCGCAGTTGTTTCCTTCCCAGTGGTTGCGGCAGACGCATTCGATGGCCGTGCCCGTGTCCGCGCAGGCCGCGTTCGGCGCGCATTCCTCCGCCAGTCCTCCGTCGCCCTCGCAGGAATCCATGAAATGGGGGTGCCCGTCCACGCAGGCCAGGTGGTGCTGCGAAATCGCCTCACAGAAGGCGCCTCCGCCGTCGTCGGCGACGCACGCTTCGCAGGGCAGGCAGTCGTCGCAGGGATGGGGCGGCGGACCGTCTTCGGCACAGGCGCCGCACAGCAGTACAGACAGGAACAGAACGAACGTCGTGCGTTCCATGGTCAGAACCTCCCCGTGAGGGTGAGCAGGCCGTTGCCGCTGCGCCACTGGAAACCGGGCTGCAGGGCCACGGGCCGGGGCTCCTTCTCTTTATTCTTCGGCATTGCGATGAACAGCACAATGCCCGTGACGATCGAACCGAGGCCCACGGCCAGCATAGGAATGCCGATGCCCTTGTTTGTCTTCATCGCATCGTCCGTGTTCTGCAGATACGTGGCGTAATAGTTGATGTCCGCGGGATTGGTGGCACGGGAATAGAGGAATTTCACCTCATCGTAGATGTCCGCCTGATTGCGGGCCTTGTCGATGAAGATGCTGCCGCCGATGACCAGCCCCACCCCCGCGGGCAGCAGCACACTCCCGGCGATGATCAGCGGGCGGCGCTTTGCGCGGACGGCGTCATCCCGCTCCTTCCACAGGTTGTACTCCTCCTGGTAGGCCTCCCGGTCCCGGGCCGCGGCCTCGGCGCGCTGCTTCTCCATCCTGTCCACCAGCGCCTGCTGCTCCGCCGCCGAAAGGGGCACCTGCAGCAGGCTTTTCACGTGGTACGTCCTGCCCGGCTCCACGCTGAACCGGGATTCCCACGACCGTCCGTAGCCCTTTACCTCCACCAGGTAGGTTCCCCGGGGCAGGCCGTCCTTGTACGGGGTCTTTGAAACGAACCGGCCGTTCAGGTAAACATCCCCCACCACCGCCACGGTTTCGCCGGTGACGTCCTTGCGACCCGTCACCGTCACCACCACTTCCGCGTAGAACGGGCCGGACGGGGGCGGAACGGCCGGAGTGCTGATCGTGGGCGCCGGTGCGCTTGTCGGCGCCGCATCGGCGGAATCGTCCGCACCCGAGAAAACGGCGAATACGTGGCGGACCGCACCCTGCAGCAGGGGTTCCATCATCTGCGCGCTGTCCGCCGTGGTGCGCTTCATCGCCACCAGGGTCTGCGCGGCGGCCTCATAGAGTTTGACGGACGCGGACACGCCGCTGTCCCGCGTTGACAGTTCAACGACGAGGGAATGGGTGGCGTCCGCATCCGCCGCGGCCTTGAGGGCGCAGGCGTCATCGCAGCTCTTCACCGGCGCTGCCTTCTTTTTTGCAACGAGAACGGCTCCGGCCGATGACGACAGCACGCCTTCGCGCACCACGTCCCCCAGAATGCCGAGGGAAGTGTCGTCGATGCCCGCGGCCTTTGTCGCTTCCACCACGACCACCCGGACCGGCTCCTGCGCCCGGACCTGTGCCGCAAACAGAATGCCCAGCAGAACCGTTCCCGCGATTGTCCGTTTCATGACGCCCCTCATTTCGCACACCGGAAACCGATGTCCGTCATTGTGGTCAGTGCTGTGAAGGATGTTCGATACCGTGTGCGCACGGCGCTATTGATTCCCGAATAGCTGCCGCCTCTGCAGACGCGATACAGGGATGCTTCAAGCCAGGCACTTCCGTCCGTCGGCGCGCCGACATAATTCTGGTGCCAGAAATCTTCGACCCATTCCCAGACATTCCCCGCCATATCGCACAACCCCTGTTCCGTGTTGCCTCCTGGCTTTGAACACACCGGCCAGGGACGGTTTTCCCCGCAGCCGGCGACCTCGTCTGTTTCAGTGATAATCGCGAAGTCACAGCTGGGAACAGCGTTGCCCCATGGAAACACATTGTTCTTGCCGCCGCTACGCGCCGCGAATTCCCACTCCGCTTCCGAGGGTAACCGACCTCCCACAAACGCACAGAAAGTGTTTGCCTGCGTCCAGGTCAGACAGTTTGCCGGATGGACCGCCCTGGTCGGGTCGTTCCAGACGCAATTCGTTGACGCTTCTCCAAGGGCCGAGCAGACGCCTTCCTCGAAACAGAGCCGGTATTGACTCTGAGTGACTTCTGTTTTTGTCATCTGAAAAGTCGGGACAGCCACCGAATGGGCGGGATACTGGCTGGCAGTTGAATCCGAGCCCATGGTGAAGGTGTCCCCTTCGATTTCCACCCATTCCACAATTTGCGCAACGCACTGGTTCGCCAGACACCATGGCCTCTCCCCTTCGCAGGTGCCGCAGTCGATGCCCAGATTGGGAGAGTCGCCGCACTCGAGGCCTTCGCAATCATCCACGCACAGATTTTCTTCGCAGATTGCCGTTTCGCTGGCGCAGGAGCCGCAGTCGAAACCCTGTGCGGGAGATTCGCCGCATTCGAGGCCGTCGCAGTCGTCGATGCACAGATTCTCTTCGCAGGTTTCCGTCTCCCCTTCGCAGGTGCCGCAGTCGATGCCCAGATTGGGAGAATCGCCACACTCGAGGCCGGCGCAATCGTCCACACAGACGTGGTCCACACAGTCGGGCAAATCCCCGCCGCAGGTGCCGCAGGTCAGGCCGCTGTTCGAGCGACCGCATTCAAAGTCTTCGCAGTCGTCCACCCGGGACGCGTCCCGCGGAAACACATCGTCCTCGTTGTTCACCCCGTCGTTGTCGTAATCGCACCCGGCGGTCTCAAAGTGACAGGCGGGCAGGACGATGTCGCATCCGCACAGAAAAAAGAACCCCGTCAGCACGGCAATGGATCGATGCATGGCAACCCCTTTGATCGATGAATAGTGTATGAAAACGATAGCGAAACGATTGGAACCCCGCAACTCCCGTTTCGGGATTTCTGTTGCACCTGGTGAGCGTGGGGTTCTGCCAATCCGGTTGCAGCAAATTGACAACACAATTGCCATGCATGTCCGTTTTTTCGTCCCGCAGGTACAGTAAAGTCGACTGATTCCGCGGGGGCCGGCGGGTTCCGCGGGTGGCACCGGATGTGCATATGCACAGTCCAGCATGGAAGGCCACGAACGGCGGGGAGTGGAAGCAGGTGATTTTTCGGCGTTTTCGGGGTTTGAATGTGGCTGTAATGATTGATTTCGGTATCTAATGCGGTTAGTATGTCCGGCGTCATTGTAAATACGTAGACGATCTCCATGAAGGAGGAGAAAAGATGAAAACAGTTTGCCGTTCAACGTTGATTCTGATGGCCGTCGCGTCCCTGCTGTCCCTGGGATGCATGGACCGCAAGCCGGCGCCCGTCTGCCCGGTGCCCACTGAACTCCAGTCCAGCCAGCCGGTCCTCGGCGGGTTCGACGGCGTGGACATCCTGGTGGTCATCGACAACTCCAGCTCCATGGCCGCGGAGCAGGAAATCCTGGCGACGGCCTTCTTCCCCCTCGTCAACTCCCTGGTAAATCCCCTCCCCAACTGGAGTTTTCCGCCGACGGATAACATCCGCATCGCCATCACCACCTCGGACATGGGTCTCCAGTGGGGCGGCAACGCGTTTGACCCGGACAACGACGGATGGCCCGGAGGTGCGGCCCCGGAAGGATGTACGGATCCCAGAGGCAATAACGGGGCGTTCATTACGGACTATACCAACGCCACCGTCGACCTGCGCTCCGGCGTCATCGCCTGTGGCGGTGATCCGGATCCGGACATCCAGTGCCCCACCGGCTGGACCTGCGCAGATATTGACGGCGAAGGCATTGGCGTGTGCGAAGCCCCGGGAGGCGACGGCGACGGCCAGAGCTGCCCGGATTCGCCGGAAAGCGTGGGGCGGACCTACCTCGATCTGGACAGCGGAAACTGGTCCAGTGCGGATCTGGCCTTTGCCACGGCCTGCATGGCCAACGTGGGCACCACGGGTTGCGGGTTCGAGCAGCAGCTCATGGCCGCGGCCGCCGGCCTGGCCGGAGACGGCATCGATAACCAGTTCATGCGGGAGGATTCCCTCATGGTGGTGCTGATCGTTTCCGACGAGGAGGATTGCTCCATGGAGGACGGCCCCTCTCTGTTCGAGTCTGAGGAAGTACAGGACCAGTACAAGCGAAACATCGCCTGCGGCATGAATCAGCAATTCCTCTATTCCGCCGCGGAAATCAAGCAGATGTACGCCGATGCGAAAGCCCGGGTGTCCGGCGCCGGAGCGGCCGCCGGTGCCGTGCTGTTTGCCGCCATCGTCGGGGTTCCCTATGACGAGGAAAATCCAGGTAGTGAACGTGCAACGGCATGTCAGGGCAAAGGTTCCGAAATTGCCGACTGCCTGGATTTTGAGCTGGAAGAAGGCACCATGGGAGACCCGGGCACCGTTCAGCGGCTCCCGCCCAACACCACCTCCGGACCGGAAGCCACTTACTTTGAATACGCATGTGAACGTTTCGACGGCGACACGCCCATTACCCAGGCCTATCCGGGCACCCGCTATGTGGAGCTCGCCAAGGAATACGGCAATCTCAGCTACGTGTATTCCATCTGCAACGAGGACTGGTCGCAAGCCATGCAGGACATCGCCGTGCTGATTGCCCAGAACCTGAGCGGTACCTGCTATTCCAAGCGACTGGGCTACGATCCGGCCAACCGGGTGGCCATGTGCAATGCCGTCATGGAATTCGCCGGAACCGAGTGCCGGGAACTTGAAAACGGCGAATGGGCGGGCTCCGAGCAGGTGGGCGACGAAGAAAACCCGGTGGTGGCCTGCATGTTGCCCAAGATTCCCCTGCCCATCGACTGTGCGGATACCCCGCAGGCGGATTTGACGGACATCAATCAGAACGAATTTGGTTGGTACTACTGTGAAAACTCGAGACGGGAGAATTTCTCCGACGCCTGCAACGACGGTGAAGACAACGACGGCGACGGCGATGTGGACTGCGACGACAGCGAGTGCAGCCAGTGCGGCAACTGCACGGCCAACGGCGCCGGCAATGCGGAAGTCTGCCCCCTCGCATGCCGCTTCATGGTGACGTTTACAGAAGATGCGCTTGAGCAGGCCGGCGCGGCGCGGACGACGAACATCCAGTGCCTGCAGGAATTCAAATTCGAAGACCCCAACTGCCAGGAAAACAGCTTCTCCTCCTGCAACGACGGCGAGGACAACGACGGCAACGGGCCCTTTGACTGCGACGAAGTCACCTTTGAAGAACAGACGGAGGACAATCCGGCCCACAACGCGGATCCCGCCTGCTGCCCGGTGCAGGGGAATGCCGGCTCTCCATGTGATTTCGACCTCGACGACGATGGCGAAGAGGACTGGACCAGCAATTGCGACGGCGACACCCGGCCCGCCTCCTGCGACGACGCGGCGGCCGCCCTCCAGTGCCTTCCCTGATTTCTAACATCCCCCTGATTCCATGACCCCTGACCTCTGCATCATCGGCGCCGGACCGGCGGGCATCGCTGCTGCGCGCGAAGGGCTGGCCCTGGGCGCCCGGGTGGTGCTTGTCGAACGCCACGCCCTGCCGGGCACCAAGGCCTGCGGCGGCGGATTGACCCCTGCTGCCATGGATCAGCTCGGCTCCTTCGCGGCAGACCCGGTGCCCTGCCGCCGACTGTTTGTAAACGGTTCCCCGGGTCGCTGCCTCATCGAGCTGGATGCGCCGTTCATGCACGTGGCGGAGCGAACCCACTGGACCCGGGCAGCCATTCAGGATCTGCGGGACCGGGGCGCAGTGGTGTACCAAGGCGAACGGTGCCGCAACATTGCAGACGGCATTGTGGTCACTGAGCGGCGACGCATCAACACCGGCCTGATCATCGGCGCGGACGGCCCGAAATCCGCCGTGCGCCGGCACCTGAGGCTGCCCTCCGCAGTGTCTGTCATTGCCCGGCAGATCGTCCTGCCCGCCGGCGCGGCATCCGCCGCAGCGCTGCTTCCTTTCTGCCCGGGGGTGTGGTTCGACTACGGGCTGTTCGGCCCCGGCTACGGATGGGCGTTTCCGCTGACCGACGCCCTGAAAGTGGGTTGCGGCGTATCGGTGGACACCCACGACGCGGCGGCCCTTTCCCGGAGCTTCCGGCAATGGCTCCACCGCCTCGGCATCCCGATGGACGCCGGCATCCACCAGGCGGGCTCCATCGGCTGTCGCTACGCGGGGCACCGCTTCGGCCGCATCTTCCTGGCCGGCGACGCGGGCGGCTTTGCCGATCCGATTACCGGCGAAGGCATTTCCCAGGCCCTCATCTCGGGCCGGGAGGTGGCAAAAGAGGCCCTGTCACCGCCCTACCGGTCTGCTGCGCTGGAGCGGCTCATCACGTCGCGTCGACGCACGCTGGAGCTGCTGTTCCATCCGGTCATCGGACGGCTGCTCTACGACCACACGCCCCTGCTGCTGAAATCCCGATGGCTGGCGCAGAAGGTGATGCGGCGATTTGTCTACAGCGATGCCGCAATGGACCGCACCAGCGCGTGATGGATGCCGTGTCCGGGCTTCTCGATGCGCAGGTGGGCATGGGGCAGCGCGCCCAGGAGGGCCAGGTCGCCCAGCAGATCGAGCATCTTGTGGCGGGCGGGTTCGTTGGAAAACCGCATTCCCCCGGGGTTGAGCGGACCATCGCGCCCGATGACCAGCGCATTGTGGAGGCCGCCGCCGGCGGCGAGTCCCTGCCGGAACAGGTCTGGAACTTCTTCTTCCAGGGCAAAGGTCCGCGCGGGCGCCACCTGCGTCGCAAAATCGTCCGCAAAGGGACGAAACGTGAAGGTCAGGTCGCCCATGGCGGGATGGGCGTAATCGAGGACCACCGTGTAGGCGGGCTCTTCATCCCGTTCGCACAGGGACAGGACGGCAACACTGCCGTTGCGGGCAATCCGTATTTCCCTGCGGCAGGAGAGCCGAGGGGGAACGGCGCTGTCCGTTGCCTGCGGGAGTCCGGCCACAAACGGGGCCGCACTGCCGTCCAGGATGGGAATCTCGGGTCCGCTCACGTGGACCGTGGCGTGAGGACGTGTGCAGATGAGCGCGGCCAGGAGGTGCTCCACGGTCCGTATCCGGACAGGGCCTGATTCGAGGGTGGTGGACCGGCCCCCGGTTTCCGTCAGACAGGCGGGGCATGCCGGCACGCGGCCGTTCTGCGCAACGAATTCGATGCCCTCTCCGGTCCGGGGTTCAATGCGGATGTCGGCGCAGATGCCCGTGTGGATGCCCGATCCGAAAAACGCGATCATCGGTCAGCGGACGTTGACGGAGACGGGACACAGGGCGAGGACCGGTTCCCTGGACAGCAGGGCATGGAGCTGCAGGGCCAGCCGCCCCTCCGCAAAGGACGACAGCACCCGGGCCTCCGGATCCTGCGAAAAGGCTTCGCCCAGCACTTCCATGAAGGTTTTCGGCGGCGGATAAACGGACGCCTTGAGGCCCGGGGCCTTTGCCAGCTTCCGCGCCTGGTCAATGGCGTCGCTCAGCCCGCCGAACCGGTCGACGAGGTGGTGCTCCTTTGCCTGCTTTCCGCTCCAGACGCGGCCTTCGGCAACGGCGAGCACGTCTTCTTTTTTCAGGTCCCGGCCCTGCGCCACGCGCCGCACAAAAAGCTGATAGATGTGTTGCATGGAGGCCAGCACATCCTTGCGCTCGTCGTCCGTGAAGGGCCGCATGGGGCTCATCATGCCGGCCCGCTCCGCGGTCTCCACGCCGTCCCGGTGAATACCGATGCGGGAGAGTCCGTTGGCGATGACGATCTTTCCGCCCACCACGCCGATGGAACCGGTGATGGTGGTCTCCTGCGCAAAGATCACCTCCGCGGCGGACGCAATGTAGTATCCGCCGGATGCGGCCACGTCGCCCATGGATGCCACCACCGGCTTTTTCCTGGCAAGGGCCGAGACGGCCTCCCAGATGTTGTCGGAAGCCAGAGCGCTGCCGCCGGGGCTGTCGATGCGCAGCACCACCGCCTTTACCGCCTCGTCGTCTCCCGCAGCCATCAGGTTTTCAATGAGCGTGATGTCGTAGACCGCCTCGGACGAACCGGGAAATCCGCCCTGATCGATGCCGCTGTTGATGGTGCCGATGACCGGAATGATGGCAATCCGCGGTTCGTCATCGGCTGGAGACGAGGTGTCGCCGCTGAACAGCTTCAGCAGCTCCGCCAGATCCATTTCCTTTGGCGGTGTTCTGCCGTAGTCGGTGACCACACCGCCCTCGTACTTTGCGCCGAGGGCGTGCATCAGGGCGGCCAGCGTCGAAATATCGTCCACGAGTCCCTTCTTCTTTGCCGCCGCCGCCGTGTACGGCCCTCCATCCACAAGGTCCTTCACCTTCTTTTTATCCAGCTTTCGACCTTTCGCGATGTCCGCGATAAAAAAGAAGGAGAGGTCGTCCAGCAGGCTCTGACTGGCCTCCCGGGCATCGGGTGACATGTCGTTGCGCAGCAGGTTTTCCGCGGCGTTCTTGTATCGGCCGACACTCATCATGTCCGCTTCGATGCCCAGCGCATCGAGCATCTCCCGCAGATAGACGGTTTCCATGGAGAGACCGATCAGGTCCACGCCGCCGGCGGGGGCGGCCAGAATGCGCGGGCAGGCCCGGGCGGCCATCCAGTAGGTGAGGTTGTCCGCCGATTCCAGCAGGCAGGTGACGGGCTTGTGCTTTGCAGCCTTTGAAATGCCGTCGGCGATTTCCGCGGCGCGGGCCCAGCCCGTGGGCAGGGCGTGCACGTGGATGACGATTTCCTGCACCAGCAGGTCCCTGGAGGCTTTTTTCAGCAGGCGGAGCAGTCGCTGCTGGGTCGGGCCGGGCGGTCCGAACATGGCGCCCGGGTCGTCAAACTCGGGCATGTCGCCGTCCAGGTGGAATACGACCGCCACGGGGCCGCCGTCTTCCGGGTCCATGCTGTCTTCCAGGGACTCCATGTCGAGGTCGCATCCCGCGACGGACAGGGTGCAGAAAAGCAGCCACAGAATGTGCAACAGGGTTCGTTTCATGGGTGTCTCGCTTCGTTGGTTCACGGTCTATTCGACAGGTTGGGCATCCGGTGCCGGTTCGGAAGGCGGCGGGGCCGTTGGTGCTTCGGGGGATTCCGGTGCCGCATCAGAAGGAGGTTCCTCCGGTTGCGAGGCTGTATCCGGAGATCCTCCGGAGACGGCGTTTTCGGACCGGAGGGCATCGATGTTGCGCCGCGCGATTTCGGCGTCCCGCCCCGAGGGATTGGCTTCCAGGTATTTTTCGAACCAGCTGAGGGCCACCAGGGGCTGGCCCATGGATTTATAGGTCTGGGCAATGCCGATGAGGGCCGGTCCGAAGCGACCATTCACCCCGAGGGCCTTCTTGAATTTCGCAATGGCCTGTCCCCAGTTTTTCATTTCCATGTAGGTGGCGGCCATGCCGGTCAGCGCATCCAGGTTGGATGGTTCCTTGTCGAGCACCTGTCCGTAGAGGGTGAGGGCGTCCGCATACTTTCCGCTGTCCTGTGCTTTTGCGGCCTTTTCAAGGAGCCCGTCCGTCCCGGCGGGGGTGGCAGTTGCGGTGGTCCCGGTGGTCCCGGTGGTCCCGGTGGTCGCCGGTGCAGATGTCGCGGCCGGGGTGCCCGCTGCAGGTTCGGCAGGTACATCGGGAGCCGCCGCCGATTCCACAGCCACCGGGGCCGCTGCCGGGGACGCTGCGGAGGCACCGGGCAGTAACTCGACTTTGTGGCCTTTTTCGAGGCGCTCCTTCAGGCGTCGTCCCTGAGGATGATTCGCGTTGACGTGGAACAGTTCGGACAGGGTGGCCTTCGCGTCCGCCAGTCGCCCGGCCGAGGCCTGGACCCGCGCGAGTCGATAAAGGGAGCGGAGCAGGGGCGGATTGGCGATGCTCGACTTCAACATGCCGATGATTTCGGCCCGGTCTCCCCGGTCCGCAATGGAGATGAGGGCATCCACAACGGCCGCCTCGGTCAGCGTGCTGTCGCTGCGCGCCTTCCGGATATGTCCCCTGGCCGAATCGATGGCCCCCGACAGGCGGTCCGCGTCCGCCATGGCCAGATGGGCGTCGGGCAACCGGGGGGCGAGATCGATGGCCCCGGTGGCATAGCGTCGTGCCTCCTCCACCTGGGACTCAAACCGGCTCTGCAGCGATTCCGTATTCTTTCGATCCACCTGCGCGTCAACGAGTTCATCCAGTGTGTACTGGGCCCGCACCGCGTACATCAGGGCCAGTTCGGCCATGGCCTGTGCATTGTCCCGGCTGATGGACAGCACCTGCAGATACTTCTTTTCGGCCAGCGCAAAATCCGTGGGCGTGTCGAGGAGGAATTTTTCACGCGCATCGAGCAGCAGCAGCTTTTCCCGCTCTTCGTTCTTCTGATCCTGGGCCTCGCCGAGCTGGGACTGCAGCAGATCGCCCTTGCTGATCACCAGCCAGGCAATGCCACCGCCGACGAGGAGCACCGCTGCCACGACGATGGCGGTCACGAGTCCGCGGCGCCGACGGGGCGAGTCGTCCAGGTCGAGATCGTCCTGATCCACGGTGGTAGTGCTGGTGGTGGTGCCGCTGCGCGTCCAGGCCGGATCCTTGCGGATGGGCTGGGTCTTTCCCCGGGACCAGGTTTCCGTCTGTCCCGTGGGCACCTTGGAAAAGTCGAATTCCGCCGTATTCGTTTCGGCCGGCCGCCCCATGGAATAGCCTGCCGATTCCGGCGCGGCCGTCGGGGAGGCAACTGCCGGTGCCGCCTTCAGGGTGGCCGCCCGCGCGGTCTCTGCAGAAGGGCCGGCGGGGACCGGGCGTCCGGTCACGTGGGCCGCTGTCACGGCCGGTGTTTCCGGAATGGTGTCGCCGGCCACGAGGCTCTTTCGAAGGGTGCGTCCCGAGAGCATGCTCTCCCGGATGGTCCGACCCGTGACCAGCGTGTCCGGCGGTGCAGTATTGACAGCCGGTTGTCCGGCAGCGCCCCGGTTGTCCCGGATGGTCGCTCCGGACAGCATGCTTTCCCGGATGGTCCGGCCCGTGACGAGGGAAGAATCCACCGCCGGCGCCGGGGTCTGGGCCGGTGGCGGGTTGTCGGGAACAGTCTTCGCGGGCGCCTTCCATGCGGCCGTTTTCTGAACGTTGGATGCGGTCGCCGCAGGTGCGGGGGTTGGCGCCCGTTCGGCGGTCGGCGACTGAAGCGGTGGCGGTGGTTCCGTCTTTCGCTCCGGGGCTGTTGAACGGGCTGTCTCCACGGAGGGACGGGGCGCCCCGGCCGGTGCGGGCTGCCCCGACTGTACAGGCTGCTGTCCGGTTCCGGAAAAGGTCTGGTGGCGCACCGCCGGTCCCGGAGTGGGAGACGGTGACGGTGACGGTGACGGCGCACCGGATGTCCGGGGCAGGTTTCCGCCGGTTAAAAAACTGGAGAGTTCAGGAATTGATTCGATGGTTTTCCAGGGACCGCCGAACCTGGACACTTCGTCGTCCCGGAGGGCCCGGCGATCCGCCACAAAGGCCTGCAACTCGGTAATCGCGTTGAATCGGAAGGCTTCGCCGGCGCTCGTTTTCAGCAACCACGGCACGTGGGGATCGAGCTTGATCTGCTTTGGCGGGTAGGCAGTGAAAACGTGGTCGCAGTTGGTGCACCGGACGGGAGTTCCGGACGGGCTGAGCAGGCGTTCGTCCAGCGAATAGGCGGTCTGGCATTTCTGACAGCTGATTTCCATCCCGGGTATTATAACGATGGATTAGTATTTGAACAGTCCGCGATAACCAATTGAAAAGATAATTGGATTTACTTCAGTTGCCGGGGGCCGCTTTTTTGACACGGGAAGTCATTCGTGCACTAGATGTGGCCGACGATGGATGCATCCGGACGCGGGAGGAATTGATGAGTGACAGACGGGCCAGTATCAGCAGAAAAACCAACGAAACAGACATTCAACTGGTGTTGAATCTGGACGGCACGGGTCAGTCGAGCGTGTCCACGGGCATCGGGTTCTTCGATCACATGCTGCAGAGCCTGTCCCGCCATTCGGCGATGGACCTGGCGCTCACCTGCAAAGGAGACGTGCACATCGACGACCACCACACGGTGGAAGACTGCGCCATCGTCCTCGGACAGGCATTTGAAAAGGCGTTGGGCGATAAGACGGGAATTGCCCGGTTCGGCAGCGCCTGTGCGCCCCTGGACGAAGCTCTGGCGCGGGCGGTGGTCGATCTCTGCGGTCGGCCCTGCGCGGTGATCGATCTGCAGCTGGATGACAGTATGCTGGGCACCATGACCGCCCGCAATCTGGAACATGTGCTCGAATCATTTGCCGTGAATGCGCGGATGACCCTGCACGTGGATGTGCTGCGAGGAAAGAATAACCACCACCGGGCGGAAGCTGCCTTCAAGGCGCTGGCCCTGGCCATCCGCTCTGCCATCCGGATCACCGGAACGGGTATTCCCAGCACCAAGGGAGTGCTCTGACCGCTGCCTCCTCCTTCACCTGCTTTTCCCCCTGATGGGCGGTTGTGACGACCGAAATTTAGTGCTGTGGCGTCGGCGGAAAAATGGTATTTCTGTCGGGCGGGACCGGCGACCGCCCGGTTCAAGAAGGAGCTTCCGTGCTGCAGCTTGTGGACAAATCAGAAATCGAACGGCGCATTCCCTCTCCTGTGGACGGCGAAGCAGAAGAAATCGTCCGCGGGATCATTGCCGATATCCGTCGCCGGGGGCAGGCCGCGCTTTACGAATACTGCGTCAAGTTCGGCGATATTGAAAAAGACTGCCCGCTGATGATTGATCCGGACGAACTGAAAAAAGCAGCCCAATCCATCCCTTCGGCGGATCGGGCCCTGCTGGAGCGCACCGCGGAACGGATCCGACTTTTTGCGCAGGCCCAGAAGAATGCCCTGCACGCCGTTTCTGTACCCATCCCCGGTGGAACGGCCGGACATGACATTTCTCCTGTGGAGCGGGCCTGCTGCTACGCGCCGGGAGGACGGTTTCCGCTTCCTTCTTCGGTTCTGATGACCGCGGTGACCGCCAGGGCCGCTGGTGTCCCGTCCGTGTGGGTCACCTCCCCCAGGCCGGTGCCCGTCACGCTGGCGGCGGCGTACATCGCAGGGGCAGATGGCTTCGTGGCTGCCGGTGGCGCCCAGGCAGTTGCGGCATTCGCGTTCGGCGCCGGGGACGTACCCGCCTGCGATGTCATCGTGGGACCGGGCAACCGCTACGTGACCGCTGCGAAAAAGCTGGTGTCCGGCCATGTGGCCATCGACATGCTGGCCGGTCCATCCGAACTGACGGTTCTGGCAGATGATACCGCCGATCCGGAAACGGTCGCAGCGGACCTGCTGGCCCAGGCAGAACACGACGTCGTGGCGGTTCCGGTCCTCGTGTCCGACAGTCGCTCACTGATTGACCGGGTGAACCGCGAAATCGAGCGGCAGCTGCAGGTGCTCGACACCCGCGCCACGGCAACCCTCTCGTTGCAGAAAGGATTTGCCGTCCTCGTAAGGGATGTGGAAGAAGGCGTCCGAATCTGCGATCAGCTTGCGCCGGAGCACCTCGAAATCATGACCGCTGCGGCGGATGAGGTGGCAGCTCGATGCCGGCACTACGGCGGACTGTTCATCGGCGGCGGCACCGCGGAGGTGCTGGGCGACTATGGCGCCGGTCCCAATCACACGCTGCCGACCGGTGGCACCGCCCGCTACACGGGAGGCCTGAGCGTGCTTCATTTCCTCCGGGTGCGCACCTGGATCCGCATATCCGATCCGGCGGGGGCAGAAGTGCTGGTGCGGGATGCGGCCAGGCTGGCGGAGCTGGAAGGTCTGAAGGGCCATGCGCGATCAGCCCGGCGGCGTCTGACGGCCGCGTGCAAAGGATGAAAAATCGCCAAACGATTCTAGAATAGACCGGTTTCATGTTCAGTCCAAGGGAAGCGATGACAGACCGCATACACAAAATTCGACAGTTGTTTCTGGTTGCCGGCGCACTGGCGCTCGTCGCCTGCCTCTGGTCCCCCACCGCCCGGGCGGTGGATTTTTCGAAGTCCGAAAAGGCCCAGCTCAAGGCCGGGAAGACGGTCATTCAGCTGCTGCCCTCTTCGGGAAAGAAGGGCTTTTATGGCGGGTCGGGGTATGCGCTGATCGATGCGCCCATCGACGAAGTGTGGAAAACGATTCTCAAATGGGAAGACTACCCGAAGATGTTTCCCCACACGGATTACTGCGAGCCCTTGTCCCGCAAGGATGATCGGACTCTGATCAAGATGAAGATCGGCCATCCGGTGGTCAGCGTTCATTTTCATGTAGAAACCGTCGCCGATCACGAAAAGAAGTCGCTGGAATTCGATCTGGTCAGCAAATATCCCCACGACATCGATTCCATCCACGGATACTGGCGCCTGTTTCCCCAGTCGGGGAACCGGACGCTGGCGGCCTATGTCGTGTCCGTTCAAGCTCCCATGGGAATTGTCACCATTGCCGGTGAGCAGCTCGCCCAGGATGCCATCATGGCATTACTGAGCATCCCCGGGGACGTCCGCACCTGGATGAAGAAGAACCGCAGAAATCGCTGACTCAGTTCGCGTCCGGCTTCTCTTGACGCCGGTTGAACCGGTTCATGGCTGCGGTCATTCCGGAGAGAACCACTTCTTCTATTGCCTCACAGGCCTCGCCCACCACGTTCTGCAGTTCGGCCCGTTCGTCTGAAGAAAAATCCTTCAGCACGAAGTCCGACACATCGCCGTGAACCGGGCGGCCGACGCCGATCCGGATCCGGTGAAAACCCGCATCGCCCAGTTCTTTTTTCATGGAGTCGATCCCCTTGTGCCCGCCGGTACCGCCACCGGTCTTCAATCGCAGGACGCCGAATGCCAGATCAATATCGTCGTGGACCACCAGAATCCGGGGCACCTCGCATTTGTAAAAGGCGCGTGCGGCGCTGACGCTCTGTCCACTGAGATTCATGAAAGTCTGGGGTTTCAGCAGCAACAACTCCGCGTCGCCCATGCGCAGGCGGGCGTGTTGACCTTTGAATCGTTCCTGCCAGCGGTTGTCTCCATGGGAGGACAGAAGGCGGTCGAGCACCATGAAACCGATGTTGTGCCGGTTGCCCTGATAGGTGGACCCCGGATTGCCAAGGCCGACAATGAGGAATGTGCGGTCCACGGGAAAAAGGATGGCTATTTCTTCGCCGGTGCCGGCTTCGCCGGTGCCGCTTTCGCCGGTGCACCCGCTGCCGGTGCCGGTGTGGCGCCTGCCGCCGGCGCAGCCGCCGCAGCGGTCGCCGTCGCTTCAGGCGTCGCCGCCTTTTCTTCTTCCGCCACAAGGGACACCGTAACGACCACCTCGTTGGCAGGCAGATCGACCACGATTCCTTCCGGCAATGTCAATTCGGACACGTGCAGCGACATGCCGTTTTCCAGAGCAGTAACATCCACATGAATGGCCTCCGGAATGTCCTTCGCCTTGCAGAGAATGGGCAGAACGCGGTGAATGAGACGGACGACGCCGCCCTGCACTTCGCCGGCGGCGCGACCATGGCGCTCGACCGGGATGTCCACGGACACCTGCTGGTCATCCGTGATGCGCAGGAAGTCCACATGGACAAGCCGGCGGGTGACCGGGTCGTACTGGTGATCCTTGACGATGACCAGGATGTCCTCGGTTTTCCCCGTTTCAGCATTCCCGATAGTCACGTCGAGAGGCGTGTTGATATGCAACGGCCCCGAGAGTGCTTTCTGCAGTTCCTCCGGAATGAGGCTGATATTCGTCACCGGCGTATCCTTGCCATAGACGATGCCCGGTGTCCGGCCCGTCGCACGGAGCCGTCTGGAGGCACCTTTTCCGGTTGCTTTACGTGTTGTGGCGTTCAGTTTGACAAATTGCATTTTTCCACCTGTATCTTTCTACACTTTCTGACGTTGTGTGGTTCGTTCAATCATCCGCGTTGGGGTCCCTCTGGAACAGGCTGCTGACCGATTCACCAAAATGGATCCGCCGCAGAGCCTCACCGATCAGTGCGCCGCAGGAAACAACTTCCACCCGGCCCCGGGCCTGCCGCTCCGGTGCAAGGGGAATGGTGTCGGTGATAAAGAGCTTGTCGAGCTGGGATTTTTCCAGTCTTTCGATGGCCGGACCGGACAGGACACCGTGGGTGATGGCGGCCATGACCCGGTTTGCGCCGGCAGCCTTGATGGCCGTGGCACCGTTGCACAGGGTGCCGGCGGTATCCACCATATCGTCTACGATGATGCAGTTGCAGCCCTTTACATCGCCGATGATGTTCATCACCGCCGAGACATTCGCCTTCGGACGGCGTTTGTCGATAATCGCGAGACTGGCGTGCAGTTTCTGGGCAAAACTCCTGGCCCGGGGAACACCGCCCGCATCCGGTGAAACGATGACCACATTCTCCGTGACCTGCTGCCGGATGTGGTCACACAGGACTTCGAGCCCGTAGAGATTATCAAAGGGAATGTCGAAGAAGCCCTGAATCTGATCCGCGTGCAGATCGAGGGAAACCACCCGGTTCACACCAGCGGCGGTAAGCATCTTGGCCACCAGCTTTGCGCTGATGGGCGTGCGGGGTGATACTTTTCGATCCTGTCTGGAATAGCCATAGTAGGGTGTGACAGCGGTCACCGATGCGGCGGATGCGCGTCGCAGGGCGTCGATGAGGACCAGCAACTCCATCAGATTGTCGTTTACCGGCGGACAGGTTGGTTGAACGACAAATACATGAACGTTGCGCACACTCTGGTCCACCTGCACGAACACTTCTCCGTCCGCAAACCGCCGGATGGTAGCGGACCACAGTGGAATACCGGACGCTTCACTCACCCTGGCCGCCAACGCCTGATTCGCGCTGCCGGAAATAATGCACGCTTTTGTTCGATCCATGGTTCATCCTCCCGGATGTGCACAATACAGCGGATGGTCCGCTTTTTTGTTGCTGGGACGGCAGGACTCGAACCTGCAATGACAGGAACCAAAAACCTGGGGCCTACCATTGGCCTACGTCCCAAAGAATGTCGGATTGAACAGAAACAGGCGGCGTCCATTTCCGGGCCCGCCTTCCTTCGCTGTCGAAGGCCTTCGGTTCGCACCGGTTTTCCGGGAGCGCATGTACCACCCGCTGTCTGCTGCGTCAATCGGAAACGGGTGGAAACTGCAGGACACCCGTCGATGCGCATCCGCTTGAAAATCCGGGAGAAACCATGCCGTCGATAAGATTACCGTCCGCGAGTGTGTTGATGCGAATCCATCCGGCACCGCCACCGCCTCCTCCGGCACTGCCGCCTGCTTCCGCATTCAGGTCCGCCCCGGGACGACCGTCCGGGAGTTCTGCGGTGCCTCCGTTTCCACCGTTTGCGGCATAGTCCCCGTTGTCCGCGCGACCACCATTGTCATTCCCGGTTCCGTCCTGCCCGGGCAGGCCGTCTCCGTGCAGATCACCAGCCCCGCCGCCTCCACCGTTTGCGATGATGGCGCCGGAGATGACAACATACGGCGCTTCGAGCAGAACGGCCCCGCCGGCCCCGCCGCCATTGGCGCGGTTGGCATTCCCCCCGTTTCCGGGCATGGAAATGACGCCCTGACCACCGACGACAATGCGCACGCCCGCAATCAACTGAACCGCCCCGCCTCCCGCTCCACCGGAGGACGGTCCGTTGCTGCCGCCGGCGCTGCCGGTGGTGAGCGGCACAAGTTCTGCCGAGCCATAGGGTTCGCCACCCGGCCCGTTGCCCCATGTGTCGTCCGCTTTCCGACCGCCGTCGCCGCCCCGGCCGCAATGGGCACCACCGCCGCTGCCGCTCTCTCCCGGACTGCCTTCTCCTCCCCCCGGACCACGTCCATCTCCCGCGCCCGTACCGGCCCGGGCGCTGTATCCACCGGCAACCCCGATATCGTTGGAAATGACGTCGAGTCCGCGCAGCCGGCCGTCTATGCGAATTTCTTCCGCGGCGACCAGAATCAGCGGCCGCTCGCCCACAATGTCCACCTGTACATCCGACGCGATGAAGACGGAACCGGTCACCAGAACAGCGGCGTCGCTGCCGTCTGTCAAAGGAACGATGCGGCAGGTGGCATCCGGCAGGGTCACACACCGGGCTGAGCAGTCGTCGGTGTTGATGGAGGCCGCCAGGGCACATTCACTGCCCTCAAATCTGACGGTGGGGAGAGCGGCGGAGAATTCCAGGAGCGGGTCAATGTTGGACGGCGTAAATTCGAGCAGTTCACCGATGGCGACAACGGAAGACGGAGCCGTGTCGCTCGATGTGTCACCGTCGAGTCCGTCGTCAGCGTCGTCGGCGGGTGACCCGTCGTCCTCGCTGCAGGCGATCAGCAACAGGGCACAGAAAATGGCTGTTCGTTTCATCGGGATGTCCCTTTCTGTCCGGGAATGATTTGCGGACACCCCTCTTTCGGCCGTTTGAGGTGAAATTGTGCCAAAAAAATGTTGCCCTTGAAAAAAAAGGTCCCTTAGCAGGAGGATTGCGCCATGAACTGGATTCTCGCAAACAAGGCAATCATGCCACCCGAAACGGTTGTCCGGATTTTCCGCATCGCCCATGGTTCCTGCCACATGTGGACCCAGCAGGCCAACGGGCGTGAAAAGGACCTGCCCCGGGCGACGTTCTGACTCCCGGCCCTCGTAGACCCTGTCGACGGCCCCTGCGCCCCTTCCCGTCGTGCTTTTGCCCCGCCGTACACCCCGTTCGAGGCTGACCGGATCTGTTTTCCACCTGTCCGGGATGGTCAGGACCACCATTGGCGCAGAACGAGCAAAGGATGGTCAACATGACAAAACGCAACAGATACCTGACTGTACTCATAACATTTGCCGCACTGCTGCCAATTGGCTGCGTCCAGGACGCGGAAATCGGTCCGGACGGAGACTCCGACGCGGACAGCGACAGCGATTCGGACAGCGACAACGATTCGGACAGCGACTCCGATTCGGACAGCGACTCCGATTCGGACAGCGACTCCGATTCGGACAGCGACTCCGATTCGGACAGCGACTCCGATTCGGACGCTGACAGTGATTCCGACAGCGACAGCGATGCCGACCTGCCGCCGCTGCGCATCGAGGCGGAGTGCGCCTTCGGTGCCCAGATGGGCGACTGCAACGGCGCCTTTGATGGCACAAACGCAAACCTGCCCGGTCAGGACGGCGCGGACAGCATCCCTCTACTGAAGGAAGGCGAGCAGGTGGTCGGTTTCTTTTACGCGGGTTCGTGGCTCGCGTTTCCCGGCGTCGACCTCTCCGGCTACACCCACGTGGCGGCCTATGTCGCCAGCGCCCAGGCCGGCGGTTCTGTGGAAATCCGGCTGGACGCCGCGGACGGCACCCTCCTCGCCACCCTGACCGTTCCCAATACAGGCGGCTGGGAGACTTTCGAGCGGACCGAGACGACCATCACTGCCACGAGCGGCGTTCATAGCATCTATCTGGTCAGCGCCAACAACGGCACCTACAACGGCGACGTGGACTGGATTGAATTCTTCGAAGCCGGAAGTGACGCGGACAGCGACACGGATACAGATTCAGACACGGATGCAGATTCAGACACGGATACAGATTCAGACACGGATACGGGACACACTGACGATGGCCTGGTCTATGCGTGCGGCCTTCCGGCAGTGGGGACAGGAGGTAAAACAAAGCCCTCCGGGAGCGTTGGCGGATTGGACATTCTGGACTGGGCCGGGTACAAGGCCGCAGTGACCTATACCTTCGATGACGGGGACGCCTCCCAGTTGAATCACTGGACTGAACTCATGGCCATGGACGTGAATTTTACTTTCTACCTGATGGGAGGCGGCACATGGGGCGACTACAACAGCCCGGAATGGAAGGCGGGACAGAATCTGGGCCACGAAATCGGCAATCACACCCAGACCCACGACTGCAGTACGCTGGCCGACGGCAATACCATCCTTGAAGGGTTGTATGGAAAAATCTACACGATGGCCGCGCCCAATGTGGATACGGCAGGATGTGACGCCGGCGCGCGGCAACATCACTTTCTGGATCGCGGTGCCTCTGTAGGCAGCTATACCGTCATCAAACCCAACGACAGTTCCAATCCGTTCAACCTTCCCAGCTATCTCCCGGAAGCGGGGCTGCAGAATGCAGATCGGCTGAATGAAGCGGCCGACGCCGCACGCACGCAGGGCGGATGGATGGTCTACTGCATCCACGGATTCGACGGCAGCGGGTACAATTCATTTCCATTTTCGGCTTTCAGTTCAACGGTCAGCCACGTGAAATCCTTCGGCGATGTGTGGATCGACAGCGCGATGAACGTGGGCGCCTACTGGCTGGGACAGCGCACCGTATCCCAGGCGGGAAGCGGCAACAGCGTCACCTGGAGCCTTCCCGCGAATTTCCCGGAGGGCAAGTGCCTGCGGGTCACCGTGACCGGCGGAGACGTCTATCAGGGCACCGATCGGATTGCCTGGAACGATCACGGCTATTTTGAAATTTCGCTCGATCGGGGCGAACTGACAGTGAAGTAGTCCGGCTGTCGCGTCGACAGCGCAATCTCAGTAGCGGTAGTGATCCGGTTTGTAAGGGCCTTCGACCCGGACGCCGATGTAGTCGGCCTGGGCCTTCGAAAGGGATGTCAGTTTGACACCGAGTTTGGAGAGGTGGAGTCGTGCGACTTCCTCGTCGAGGTGCTTGGGCAGCATGTACACGCCCACCGCCGGCCGGTCCTTGGCCAGCGCCATCTGTGCCAGGGTCTGGTTCGTAAACGAATTGGACATGACAAAACTGGGATGCCCGGTCGCACAACCCAGGTTGACAAGCCGTCCCTCGGCGAGAATGAAGATCTCGTGGCCGTCCGGATAAATCCACTTGTCCACCTGGGGTTTGATTTCCAGCTTTTTCACGCCGGGCCATGCCACCAGCCTGGACATCTGAATTTCGTTATCGAAATGCCCGATGTTGCAGACAATGGCCTGATCCTTCATCCGGGCCATGTGTTCGGCGGTGATGACATCCCGGTTGCCCGTGGCGGTGACAAAAATGTTCGCCTCGGCGAGCGCGTCCTCCACGGTCACCACTTCAAACCCTTCCATGGCCGCCTGCAGCGCACAGATGGGATCAATTTCGGTCACGAGCACCCGCGCGCCGAATCCCCGCATGGACTGGGCACAGCCCTTGCCCACGTCGCCGTATCCGCAAACGCATACCGTCTTACCGGCAATCATCACGTCGGTGGCGCGCTTGATGCCGTCTGCCAGGGATTCCCGGCAACCGTACAGATTGTCAAACTTGGACTTGGTCACCGAATCGTTTACGTTGTAGGCGGCAAAGAGAAGCTTGTTCTGCTCGAGCATCGTGTACAGCCGATGAACCCCCGTGGTGGTTTCCTCTGAAACGCCGATGATGTCTTTCGCCATGTCGCGCCACCTCGTCGGGGTTTCCTGCACGAGTTTCTGCAGCAGCTTTTCAATGATGATTTCTTCTTCCACCTTTGTCGTGATGGCCGGAAGCGACTTTGTCCGTTCAAACAATTCTTCCAGCTCATATCCTTTGTGAATGAGCAGGGTGGCGTCTCCGCCGTCGTCCACAATAAGGGTGGGACCCTTTCCTCCGGGAAAAGTCAGCGCCTCGTTGGTACACCACCAGTATTCTTCCAGTGACTCCCCTTTCCAGGCGAACACGGGGATGCCCGCCGCTGCAATGGCGGCAGCCGCATGGTCCTGCGTGGAAAAGATGTTGCAGCTCGCCCAGCGGACCTGTGCCCCCAGTTCCGCCAGGGTTTCAATCAGCACGGCGGTCTGCACGGTCATATGCAGGGAGCCCGTGATCCGCTGACCGGCGAGGGGCTTATCTTTTCCGTATTTTTCACGGACGGCCATGAGACCCGGCATTTCCTTCTGCGCGATGTCGATTTCCCGGCGGCCGAAATCCGCCATAGAAATATCCGCCACTTTGAAGCCTTCTCGATTTGCAGTCATTGATTCTATCCTTCGTTGAACGGGGTTCCCCGTGCGGCAGAACTACTGTGGATTCGCCGTTCCGGTCAATCAGTTTTGTTGGAAGAAGCTACAGCAGATCGCCGTCCCAGCCGGCCAGTCGGGCCCAGATCCACCATGCCGCATAGGCAATTCGATTGCAGGTGAGTTCCTGGCCTTCATCCGCATGGGCACAGCCGTTTTCAAAGTAGTCACCCGGATGGGCGGCCTGCCAGTCCAGATAAAACGACGTCTCCCCTTCGACGCCGTTGTCGTTGGCACCGGGATAATAGGTGTCGTCCATGCCGTGGGTTTCGATGTCCCAGTAGTCAATCAGAAAGCGGTTGTTCTCCTCACAGTGTTGCCGGATCAGCCGATGGGCCTGCCATGCGCTGTGGTCTTCCTCCGATTCGCCATCC
The DNA here is from genome assembly GCA_029565915.1 of Deltaproteobacteria bacterium. Taxonomy (GTDB): domain Bacteria; phylum Myxococcota_A; class Polyangia; order JAAYKL01; family JAAYKL01; genus JAKQNG01. Next base: position 24,543 of record JAKQNG010000133.1, on the reverse strand, counting down.
CCGTTGGGATGGCCGGTCATGAACACGAATGTGACCGGCGTTTCCCGCTGCTCCTCGCCGCTGCCGATTCGCGATCCGCCCTCGCCATACATGCCAATCAATGCTTCCATGTCGTCGAGATATTTCTGGTGATCATGTCCCGCCGGATCGCACCAGGACCACATGATCACGTTGACGTCCGCATTTGCCGAATCAAGAAGGAATGCGGTGGTGCGGTTGAACCAGGCGGTGTGGTCGTTGGCCTCTATCGTCTCGCTGACCGAGAGATCCCAGCCGTCGTAATGATCGTGAATATCGAGAGCGCCGGGTACGGGATTGCCGTCCGTTGTGAAGGCAAAGTTGGTCGCGTCAGCGAAAGGGGCGTCATTGCGGAAATCCATCAGCCCGGCCATGCCATCGATGACCCGGCTGCCGTGGGACGTGTGAAAGTAGGCGATGTGCAGATCACTGCGGGCCGCTGCAACAGCGTCGGCCGGTATGGCCCGCAGGATGGCTTCCCGGGACACGGTGTGATCGGCGATGGTACCCGCGTCACCATCCGCATCCGTGTCGGAATCGACATCACTGTCCGTGTCGCTGTCACTGTCGGCATCGCTGTCGCTGTCAGTATCACTGTCGACATCGCTGTCGCTGTCAGCATCGCTGTCGGCATCACTGTCCGTGTCGGCATCGGTGTCGCCGTCAGTGTCCGCGTCGGCATCTGTGGTGCTTCCATCCGAATCCGTACAGGCGGGCAACCCGCAGAGCAGAAAGACGCAAATCAGTTCAATGATGTTTTTCATGGCATACTCCCCGGTGAAACACGTTCATGTGTGATGTGTCTGATTGTCGGCTTCCCGGCGCCGGATGTCAATCGGCAGGCACAGTCCTTGTCGGGTGCAGCCCGGTCAGAAGGGCCAGAAAACGGGAATGAGCAGGGTGGCCACTGCCCAGAGCAGCAGGTTGAGAGGAAGCCCGACCTTCAGAAAATCGCGAAAGTAATATCCTCCCGCGCCGAACACGTACGTGTTGGTCTGATAACCGATGGGCGTCGAAAAAGAAGCCGAGGCGCCGAACATCACCGCCACGACAAACGGCATCGGCGACGCATCCGCCGCTTCCGCAATGCGGATGGCAATCGGCGTCATCACCACGGCGACGGCGTTGTTGGACACCAGCTCCGTCAGCAGGCTGGTCATCAGGTAGACGGCGGACAGCATGACCAACGGTCCGTAGTCGAGAAACCATGTCGACACCATCCGCGCCAATGAGGAGGCAGCGCCGGTGCTTTCAAGCGCCGATCCGATGCCGAGCATGCCGACAATCAGCATCAGAATGCGCCATTCGATGGCCTCGTAGGCTGCCCGCGGCGTCAGGCATCCTGCGCCGACCACAAAGAGTGCGGCCAGAAACGCAGCGCTGAACATCTGCAGGCGCCCGATCGGCAGACCGAACCACCCGAAGTCAACCACGGACAACAGGATGAACAGGGCAACGCCGCCGATGGCAAATCCTGCCTTGTCGGTGCGGTATTCCTTGCGGGCCGGCTCCGACAGGGGAATGAAATCCCGTTCGGCCTTCAATCGATCAATGGCATCCCGCGCCCCTTCCAGCAGCAGGGTATCGCCGAAGTCCAGCCGTAATCGATCGAACTCACTGGTGATGTTGTAGCCCTCCCGGTGCACGGCGAGCACGATGACACCATATTTCCGGCGAAACGAAATTTCGGCGAAGGTCCTTCCCACATAGCGGGAGTTGGGGCCCACCATTCCTTCCATAAGCACGGCTTCCCGCTGTTCCATCGGCGACAAATCCGCGGCATCGGCCGAGTCGAGGCCCATGTGAAATTCCGCGGTTTCCCGCAGTGCTGTTACACCCGAACGTCCCGTGCGCACCAGCAGGCGGTCCCCTTCCTGCAGGATGAGCTGGTTCAGGGGCGTGTCCAGAATCTGTCCCCTGCGTTTCACTTCGAGAATCTGAAAGCTCTTCGAACGGCCTTCCACGGCGGTTACCGCAGTCCGTCCAATGAGCCGGGAGCGCGGCGGAATGACGGCCTGCAGCAGGAACTCCCGTCCGGTGGAGGCGTCGAGCAGGGTTGACAGGGTGTCCCGGACGGGCAGCAGGCGGATGCCGACAATCCACACGTAGAGTCCTCCCACTGCAACAAACACCAGCCCCAGGGGGGCGATGGAAAACAGGTGGAACGACGGCAGGCCAAGTCGGTTCGCCATGCCGTCCACCAGCAGGTTCGTGGAGGTTCCGGCCATGGTAATGGTGCCGCCGAGGATGGCACCATAGGAGAGGGGTATGAGCAGACGGGAAGGCTTGGCGCCGCTCTCCTTGCAGAACGCCAGGATGACGGGCAGCAGAATGACCACGAGGGGTGTGTTGTTGACGAATGCGGACACCAGCGGCACGACAATCAGCATGATGGCCAGAGCCCGACGTTCACTGCCGGCAGCCATGCGGTTGAACCACAGGCCGAGCTTCATAATCACGCCGGTGCGGTCGAGGGCAGCGCTCAGGATGAACAGGGCACCGATGGCCACGGGTGCCGGGTTGCTGAAACAGGCCAGCAGGTCCGGAGTGGAAAGGACTCCGGTCAGCAGCAGCGCAGCGGCGCCGCCGAGGGCAATCAGCTCCACGGGCCAGCGTCCTCGCACCAGCAGGGCAAACACGGCGATCAGTACAATACCGACAAGATACGGCGGCCAGTTCGTCAACAGCGGCATGGATGCTCCGGTTCAATCCGTCGAAATTGCGCAGATGCTAACCCGTGCCGTGCAGCACTGGCAAGTCCGGATGAACCGGTGACGACCCGGATGATTCACTGACGGGCTTCACCTCAGTGTCACCGAATGGATATTTGCAACACCGCCGGGCCCGTGCTACTCGACACCCCGTGACACCCGCCGACCGCCACATTGCCCGACAATTGACCAGCCAGGTGCGGGCCTCCGCCGTTGTGACAGAAGGATGGCGGCTGCTGCGAACGGGTCTGCGGCGACGATTCACCGGCCCGTCACGGTATGAGGGCACCGCCGAAGAGATCTGCGAGCAAATCGTTCGAAAGTGCTATTGCAGCGAACAGGGTTTCTTCATGACCAGCCCCGCGAGTTATCCCGAATTCTGGGCCCGGGATTTCGGCCGCTGCGTGCCGGCCCTGCTGTCCCTCGGCTTTGAAAAAGAGGTGACCCGGACATTCGAATACGCGTTGCGGCACTACGAAGCCGCAGGACGGTTTGCGCTGGTCATTCTGCCCGACGGTCGGCTGTTCGACTTTCCTGCCTATGCACCGGACGGATTCGCGCTGTTCATGATGGGTCTGGCCTCCCTGTCCGATCGCACGCTGGTGCACCGGCACCGGGCTTTTCTGGAGGCGGAAATCGATCGATTTGCATCGCTGGTCATCGATCCCCACACCGGGCTGGTCCGACGGAAACTCCATTACTCCGAGGCCCAGGACTATGCGTTGCGGGACAGCTCCTGCTATTCCAATTCCATGTGTGCGCTGCTGCAGCGTTCACTGGCGTCCCTCGGGCTGCGCAATCCGCTGGCGGATGCAGATCGTGCCGGGCTGATCGAACGGCATTTCTGGCGGGGCGATCACTACGCGGACGACCTCGCCATGCCCGACCATCCCTCCGGCGATGCCCAGTTGATGCCGTTCTGGACCGGCGTCGTGCGGCCGGATCCGGCCGGGCGGAACCGCCTGGAGCTGGTGCTGCGCTGGATGGATGACCGGGGGCTCAACTCTCCATTCCCCTCCCGCTACGGTGTGCGGACATCAGACAGGCGACCCATGCACCCGCTGCACGTGTTCAACCCGTGGCAGCGGGACACCGTATGGACCTGCCTCGGATTGCACCTGATCGAAGTCCTGCGGGACTTTTCGCATCCGCGCTTTTACAAAGAGGTGGAGGCGTATCGCGTTATGGTTGAGCGGCTGGCCTGCTTTCCCGAAGTGATCCACAGTCGCACCGCCAACCTGCACACGGGCCCGCTGATCCGCGCCGAGGATTCCATGCTGTGGGCGGCCGGCCTGTGGAGTATTCTGGTATCAATGAAGACGTCACAAGGATACGGCCAATGACTGACAACACACCATTCCGCACCGCACTGCGTTCGCGCCTCCTCGATTTTGTCGCGAAGGAAAACGCGCGATTCCCCGCGAACGAAACCGTGGCCATCGACCTCCACTGCCACGATCTGAACAGCGACGTGCCCGATGAGCTGCTCGGTCGCATCCTTCACTGGCCCGAGACCTGGGTATCCACCGACGACGTCCACAACGCACTCCGCCGTGTCGGCATCGAGGCCCTCACCATCACCAACCACAATAATGCCCGATCATGCTGGGACCTGCAGAACCGCGGCGTCGATGTGCTGCCCGCGGCGGAGTTCACCTGCGTGGTTCAGGCGTTTGACGTTCACATCCACGTGCTGACCTACGGCCTGTCTCCCGCAGAAGAAACCCGCCTGAACGCCCTGCGCCACAATCTGCTGGATTTTCTCACCTTTGCCGCCGAACGCCGCCTCGTGACAGTACTGGCCCACCCGCTCTATTTCTACAGCACGAATCAGGTGCCGACGACGGCCCTCATCGAATACCTGACGGTGCTCTTCGATCACTTCGAAGGGCTCAACGGCCAGCGGGACACCTGGCAGAACCTGCTGGTCATCGAATGGCTGAAGCAGCTGGACGCCCAGCGCCTCGAAGACATCGCCAACCGGGTCGGCATTCCTCCCGAACTGCGCCGGACCTGCCCGCAGAAGGCCATGACCGGCGGATCGGATGACCACATGGCCATGTTCGTCGGACTGACGGGCACCCTGGCCCACGTGCCGGACCTGCGCGAACAACGGCAGACCCGGCCGCTCTCCGCCCTGGTGCTGGAGGCCCTGCGCGACAAACGGGTCGCTCCCTTCGGCACCTATGCCGGCGAGGATCGGCTGGCCGCATCGTTTCTTGACTACTTCTGCCAGATCGTGCGCCATGCCGGCGATCCGGGCCTCGTCCGCCTGCTGTTGCATCAGGGTTCCGCGGGACAGAAATTCCAGGCTCTGCTCATCGCCAACGCCATGGCGGAACTCCGCCGCCACCGCTACACGTCCCGGTTCATCGAGGCGGCCCATGAAGCCCTTCACGGCCAACACCTGGGCTTCATGCAGAAATACGCATTTTCAAAGGAATACCGTCCCCTGGCAAAAGAGCTCGATCGCATTGCCACCGTCCAGCGCACGGACCCTCACCACCTGAACGACCAGTTGAAAACCTCCATCCCGCTGATCTTCAATGGTCTCATCCGGATTCTCGGCAGCCGGATCGCAGCAAAGATTGCAAAATTCGAAGAAGAGAACGCATCCCGCCCGTTGCCCGGTCCCCAGACATTCATCGAAAACCTGGAACTGCCGGCGGACATCCGCACCCTGCTCAGCGGCAAATCCGATCATCCGTCGAACACCGGCGGCGCATCCCTGTCCGATATCGTGGAAGGACTGCCGTTTCCCGCGCTGGCCGCTTCGGTCATCGCCGGCAGCTCCTATGCCAGCGCCCGCGTCCTCTTTGCCAACCGGGACATGCTCAATGACTTTTCGGCCACCATCGGTTGCCACCAGCACCCGCAGCGCATCCTGTGGCTGACGGACACCTTCTTTGATCGCAACGGCGTGGCAAGCACCCTGCGGCTGATGCACCAGGAGGCCGTGCGGCGCAACCTCCCCATGGATTTCGCCGTCTGCCACGGAACAGAGCCTTCGGCTCCCCACCTGCACATCCTCGAACCGGTCCTCGAAACCGCCATTCCCTGGTACCGCCAGCAGCCCGTCCGGGCCTTCGATATCATGGCCCTGCAGCAGCTGTTCATGGAAGGGGCATATGATCGGATCATCTGCTCCACCGAGGGCCTGATGGGCGCCGCCGCCCTGTACCTGAAAAGCGCCTTCTCCGTTCCCGCGCATTTTTACGTCCACACGGACTGGGTGGATTTTTCCCACCGCACGCTGCGGCTCGACGTGCACAACGTCGACCGGGTGCGGCGACTGCTGCGGGCGTTCTACCGCATGTTTGACGGGTTGTTTGTCCTCAATTCGGAACAGATGGCCTGGCTGCAATCCGATGCCATGGGGATCAATCCGGACAGGCTCACCCGGACCGCCCACTGGCCCGACGCCTGCTTCCGACCGGGCGTCGACCGGCGGCAGGAGCTGTTTCCCGGGCTGCGAAAAGGTGAGCGGGTGGTCCTGTTCGCCGGGCGGGTCAGCAATGAAAAAGGTGTGATGGAACTGCCTGCCATGATGAAGTCCATTCAGGAAACCGTTCCGAAGGCAAGGCTCGTCGTGGCGGGCACCGGTCCCGCGGAGGAGCGGCTCCGCCTCGCCGTCCCCGATGGGATTCTCCTGTCGTGGGTGGATGCGGAACGGTTGGCGGACGTGTACGCCAGTGCGGATGTGCTGGTGCTGCCGTCGCGGTTTGACACCTTCGGATGCGTCGTGCTCGAAGCCCTCGCCTGCGGCCTTCCCGTGGTCGCCTACCGGACCAAAGGCCCCGCGGATATCATCGAGGACGGCATCAGCGGCTTCACGGTCAGGGAAGCACCGGAATTCGCACCGGCAGTGGTCCGGATCCTGTCCGACGACAACCTCCGTTCCGCCATGGGGCGCGCCGCCATCGACCGCGCCCGCCAGTATTCCCGGGAAGCGATTGTCGACGGCGTACTCCACCGCGTCCTGCCGCTCAACCCATGACATCCACCGTTCAAGGAGGTATTGCGCCGATGACTGCCACAGAAATGCTTCGCACCGCACTGCTGTTCACGTTCCTGCTGATGGGCATATCCATCCGCGTCTGCGCGCAGGAGGCGTCGTCACCACCCTCATCCGTTCCCGCCGGCGGGGAGTCCGCTGTTGCAAAGGAAACGCCCGCCCCGACGCCGACCGAGCCGCGACCCGAACCGAACCGGACCCTCCTGTTCGTTGGCCTGGAAATTCTGGGTGGTGCCTATGTCTTTTCGGTCCTTGTCGGTCTCATGCTGGTTTCCGAGGTGATGGTCGACGAAGGAGAGACATGCGTCAACTGCCAGTCTGCGGGGGCTCCCATGTTCATTCCCCTGGTGGGTCCGTTCATTGCGCTGCCCCACGCGGATGAAGGCGCCGGACGGGTCGTGTCTGCCCTCATGGGAAGCGTGCAGGTGGCCGGTCTCTGCGTCGCTGCCATCGGTCTGGGCTGGTACCTGGCTGTTAAAAAAAAGGCGGACAGATGGGATGAACGCCACCGGACCGCCCGCTGGCGGCCGGGAATCGCCGCAGACCGACAGACGGCACTGTTCACCCTCGGCACCCGCTTCTGAGGCGCCTTCACCCCACCGGCAACCTTTTCATCAAGGAAGTGCAGAATCTGCACCCCGGTCCCTGTCCATTTCCTGAAAATCCAATCATTCCGGCAGGTCGCGATTCCGGCACGGTTCTTGGAACAGCTTTCTCGCAGATGCGTCAACCAACTGAGTCACAGACTCGGCAGACAAGGAGAAAGAAAATGAAACGCAACAGAATCGCTCTCATCGTCACCATCGCCCTGCTCTCCACCGCATTTGTCTCGGTCGCCCAGGCGAAGGGTCGCGGGCACGGTCCCGGCGGTCCCGGCGGTCCCGGAATGGACGTGTTCATCGACGAACTCGATCTGACCGACGCCCAGCTCGATGCCATCGACGATATCGAAGACAAGGCCCGCGCAGACATGAAAAAAGCACACGACGAGCTGCGCGCCCTTCACGATCAGATGCGCGCCCTCTGGGAAAAGGACGCGGTGAATCGCAAGGACGTGATGGCCCTTCACAGCAAAATTCAGAAAAAACAGACCGAGATGGCCACCGCGCGCCTCGAACAGCGCCTCTCCATCTACGACCAGCTGACGCCGGACCAGAAGAAAAAGGCATCCCAGCTGATCCGCACCCGTCACGAAAACGGTCCGAAGGGGAAAAAGGGCATGGGCGGCAACGGACCCGGACGCGGCGACGGAGCCGGTCGTTGTGACGGCAACGGCGGCGGTCGAGGTCCCCGCTGGTGATTCCCGTTGAATCGCTCCCCGGGCGCCGTATAGTAATCGTCACGTGAGCACAAACACCCCATGACATCATCCATCAACACGCCCGCCCGCCTGCACCTCTGGAAGACGGCGCTCTTTTTCACCGCCCTGCTGACCGGAGCGTCCCTGGCGGTGAGCGGCATCGCCGGGTGGCGCAAGGCGGCCGTGGACGGCGAGCGGATGACCCGAGCACGGGTGCTCACCATGGTCGCCGGTTTTCAGAAACACATGCGGGGACGGGGGCGCACCCCGGAGGATCTGGCGGCAGAGCTCTTTGATATCTACAGCGAGCAGGGACTGCACCGGATCGCCGTGTACGGCCCCGGAAACCACCTGCTGCACTCCTACGGGAGCGCCAATCGTCCCTTCGACCTCTCCATGTCCCCGCCGGACGGACCATCGCCGGCACCACGGATGGACATTGCGTTCCTTGATGGCGGCCGCCTCGCCCATGTGACCGTCGAGATGCCGCCGCCTCCCCGGATGGGGCGGCGGGACCGTTCCCCGGGACGCGCAGGAGTGTCACCGATAGCACTGCCCGGGCGCCTCATCCGGATGGAGCTGGTTCCTCACGAGGCCATTGAGCTGCGCGGTCGCGCTCTGTCGATGATGCTTGTCAACCTGTTTGCCGCGCTGCTGTTCGGGGCCGCCGCGGTCCTGTTCCGCCACATGGCGCAGAAACAGGAACAGCTGCGTGAGCAGTTGAACCGGGACCGGGAGTTGCGCACCTTGGGCGAGATGTCGGCGGTGCTCGGCCACGAAATCCGCAACACGATTGCCTCCCTCAAGGGACACGCCCAGCTGCTTGCCGAACGGGACGATGCCGGAAAGGACACGACGGGCCCCCGGGCCATCCTTTCGGACATCGACTACCTGCAGGGCCTGAGCGAGCAGATCCTCGACGCCGCAAAGGCGGGCAGCCTCCGCCTCGAACGCGTTTACCTCGACGATCTGGCCGAAGGTGCCGTGGCTCTGGCCGGCTGCGATCCCGTGGAGGTCATTGTGCAGGGCGAGCCGCCGTTCGTCATGCTCGATCGCCGGCGGATGCAGCAGGGGCTCATCAATCTCCTGCGCAATGCCCGGCAGGCGGGCGCTGACTCGCCCATTCAACTGCGGATGCACAGTGAACGCCACCGGCTGACGGTGGAGGTGGTCGATCAAAACGGCGGTATCCCCGAGGATGTTGCCAGGCGGGTATTCGAACCCTTCTTCACCACCCGGGCCCGGGGCACCGGACTCGGCCTGTTCATCGCCCGCCGGTCCGTGGAGGCCCACGGCGGCACCATCCGCCTCGACAACCGTCCGGGGGAAGGCGCCTCTTTCGTCATCGAAATTCCCTGCGACCGGAGCGAAACACCATGAGCACGCGAATCCTCGCGGTCGATGATCGAGAAGGTATCCGGCTCTTCGTCGCAGCGGCGCTCAGCGCCAGCGGCCACGAGGTGGAAACCGCCCGGGACGGCGACGAGGCCCTTCAGCAGTTGAAAAAGAAGCCTTTCGACCTGCTGATCACCGACCTGAAAATGCCGAAGATGGATGGCATGGACCTGCTGCGGGCCGTCCGCGGTGAATTTCCCGCACTTCCGGTCATCGTGCTCACCGCCTTCGGTTCCATCGACTCAGCCGTCGAGGCCATGAAACTCGGCGCCTTCGACTACCTGACCAAACCCCTCGATTCCCCTGACCAGCTGCGGGATACGGTCCGTCGCGCGCTGGCCCTGCGACAACCATCGGCCGTGGCAGCGGAGAACGGGGACGGCATGGTCGCCCATTCCAGTGCCATGAAGGCTGTCGTCTCGCTGATCAACAAGGTCGCCCCCACGGACGCCACGGTGCTCATCGAAGGAAAGAGCGGCACCGGAAAGGAAGTGGTGGCCAGGGAAATTCACCGGCGCAGCCTGTTGCGGGATCGTCCTTTTGTGGCGGTGAACTGCGCGGCGATTGCGCCCACACTCATGGAGAGCGAGCTGTTCGGCCACGAAAAGGGTTCCTTTACGGATGCGGTGGAGCAGCGACGGGGCCGTTTTGAAATCGCGGACGGCGGCACCCTGTTTCTCGACGAGGTGGCCGAGCTGCCCCTGTCTCTGCAGCCAAAGCTGCTGCGGGTGCTGCAGGAACGCACCTTCGAGCGGGTGGGAGGAACGGCGCCCATCCGGGTGACGGTTCGCATCATCGCCGCCACCAACCGGGAACTGCCCGGCGAAATGGCCGCCGGTCGCTTCCGCGAAGACCTCTTTCACCGACTGGCCGTATTTCCCATTCATCTGCCGCCCCTTGCGCAGCGGCCCGACGACATCCTTCCCCTCGCGGAATTCTTTCTGGGGAACATCGGCGCCAGGACCGGAACCGCCCTGCAGCTGGACGAAGAAGCGAAAGTCCGGCTGCGGCAGCATCCGTGGCCGGGAAACGTGCGGGAGCTGGCCAATGCCCTGGAGCGGGCCGCCATTCTGTGCACCCCTCCCCGCATTACCGCGGCGGACCTTCGGTTTTCGGAAGGGTCATCCGCTCCTGCGGCGGGAGCGGGAACCCTGCGGGAGCTGGAAAAGCAGGCCATCATCGCTGCCCTTGCCCGGAATGACGGACACCGCAAACGAGCCGCGGAACAGCTCGGCATCGGCCTGCGCACCCTGTACAACAAACTGCGCGAATACGATCTGGAATAGTTCAAGGACGGACAAATAAATCCGCGCTGAATGCAACAGCGGAAGCCGGGTGACAATTCAATGCTGCCCGGGACGTCAGGATGAAACGATTTACCGGTGGAATGATCCCCGATACAATGATCGCATGCATGAACTGACATCATCCCATTGGTTGATTCTGCCCTTGTTCCTGTGTGCGTCGGCCTGCAGTGACGGCAGTGGAACAAGGGACAGAGTGGACACGGAGACGGAAAGTGATTCCGATGCGGACACGTCCACGGCAACAGGCAGCGAATCGAACTCGACGGACGCGGACAGCGACACGGACCCGGACGACTCGGCATCTGAGACGGGAGACGCCTGCGGAGATGGCATTGCGGCGAGGTATCCGCAGGATATCGGAATCGAAGCGGATACGGACGTCATTTTCGCGGATGATTTTGAAGGATATGGGGACGCGTCGGCACTTTCCACCCTCTGGAACGACGGTGTGTACCACAACGTGGAAATTGTGAGTGCGCCGTCACCCGTGTTTGCCGGTGAAAAGGCCCTGCGTTTCCATGTCCCGCAACAGGATGCGGAGCTGTCCAATACTGTGGCAGCCCTTCTGCCCGAAGAAGAGGACATGGTGTACCTGCGGTTCTACTCACGGTTCGACGCGTCGTTCGATGTAGTGGGATCGAGCCACAATGGAGGTGGCATGTCGGCCCACTACTATGTCAACGGACAGGCCACGCCGGGGGTTCCAGCGGATGGTACGAATAAATTCCTGGCCAGCATGGAGTGGTGGAGGGGAACAGAGGAGGAACCTTCGCCAGGAAGTCTGAACGTGTACGTGTACCATCCGGAACAGCGCATCGAATACGGGGATCACTTCTTCCCGGACGGAACCGTGCTGCCGTGGACCTACCTGCCCGGGGATTTCGGACCGGATTTCATCGCGCGGGAGAATCAGGTGCCCGATGTGGACCGCTGGTACTGCCACGAACTGATGGTGAAAGCCAACACCCCGGGAGAGCGGGACGGCCGGATCTCCATGTGGGTGGACGGGGAGCTGGTGGCGGATTTCGGGAACCTGCGGCTGCGGGATGTGGACACCCTGAAAATCAATCGAGTGAGCCTGTCGCTGCATATCGGTTCCAACACGCGAAGCGAAACCTGGAAATGGTTTGACAACGTCGTTGTCGCTCGCGCGTATATCGGCCCCGTGTGCAACCCCTGAGGGTGATGAACCCTTCCCATTCCCACGAAAACTTATGGCAAGGACACCGGCGGCGGTCGGTTCAAAACGGCCAGACCCAGTTGTCCACGTCGGGCTTGTCCACGCCGTGTTCGTGGGCATAGTTGCGACAGTCGATCTGCATGTCTCGCAGCTTTTCCTTCACGTGGGCACCGGTGACCTGCAACCGTGGCACCCGGTTGATCACGTCGATGGCCAGGGTGAACCGATCAATTTCGTTGCGGATGGCCAGCTCCAGCGGGGTGTTGATGTTTCCCTTCTCCTTGTAACCGCGCACGTGGAGGTTTGCGTGATTGGTCCGCCGGTAAGCCATCCGGTGAATGAGCCATGGATAGCCGTGGAAGTTGAAGATGACCGGTCGGTCCTTTGTAAACAGACTGTCAAAATCTGCGTCGGACAGGCCGTGGGGATGTTCGCCGGCGGACTGCATGCGGAACAGATCGACCACATTGATGAAGCGGATGCGGATATCGCAAAAATGCGTTCGGAGCAGCGCCGTGGCCGCCAGCGCTTCCTTGGTGGGAATGTCCCCGCAACCGGCGATGACCACGTCGGGAATCTCTCCTTGATCGTTGCTCGCCCACTCCCAGATGCCAATGCCCTTGGTGCAGTGCCGGATGGCCGCGTCCATGTCCAGGTACTGCAGATGGTTCTGTTTGTCCGCGACGATGACATTGATGTCGTCCCGGCTCTGCAGGCAGTGGTCCACGGTGGACAACAGGGTGTTGACATCCGGCGGCAGGTAGATGCGGGTCACTTCGGGATTCTTGTTCACCACCACGTCAAGAAAGCCCGGATCCTGATGGGTAAAACCGTTGTGATCCTGTCGCCACACGGTGGAGGTAATCAGCAGGTTCAGCGACGATATCCGCGCCCGCCAGGGAATGTCCTCGCAGATGGCCAGCCACTTGGCATGCTGGTTGTACATACTGTCGATGACGTGGACGAAGGCTTCGTAGGTGGCGAAGAATCCATGCCGACCAGTCAGCACATAGCCCTCGTACCATCCTTCGAGCGTGTGCTCGGAGAGCATCTCCATCACCCGTCCATCCGGCGACAGCTCGCCGCCGTCCTCGTCCTCGGGCCGCCGCTCGCACAGCCAGGTCTTTTTTGAAACCTCATACACCGCGTCCAGCCGATTGGAGGAGGTCTCGTCGGGGCCGAACAACCGGAAATTGTCGTCGTTCAACTGCATGATGTCCCGGAGCAGCTTTCCCACGGGCCGGGTGTTGTATGCCCGGGTCGTGCCCGGTGCCGGCACCGGATGGGCATAACTTCGAAAATCGGGCATGCGCAGGGAGCGCCGCAGAAGTCCTCCATTGGCGTGGGGATTCGCGCTCATCCGCAGGGCCCCGCGGGGCGCGAGGGCCTTCAGCTCCGGCATCAGACGGCCGGCTTCGTCAAAAAGCTCATGGGGACGGTAACTCCGCAGCCACTCCTCGAGCTGGCGCAGGTGGTCCGGATTCCCGTGCACCGATGACAGGGGAACCTGATGGGAGCGCCAGAAACCTTCCACCCGACGGCCGTCCACCCGGGCGGGGCCGGTCCATCCCTTGGGCGTTCGCAGAATGATCATCGGCCAGTGACAGCGTTCGGCAACCCCGCTGGTTCTCGCCTCCTGCTGAAACCGTCGAATGGCTTCGTGACAGGCATTCAACGTGTCCGCCATCCGGCGGTGCACCTCCATCGGCTCACTGCCGCTGACGAAATGGGGCGTCCATCCATAGCCCGAAAACAGGCTCTCCAGTTCGCTGTCGGGAATACGCGACAGTAAGGTCGGATTGTTGATCTTGTAACCGTTCAGATGAAGGATGGGCAGCACGGCGCCGTCCCGGATGGGATTGAGGAATTTTGCCGAATGCCACGAGGTGGCCAGAGGACCGGTTTCCGCTTCGCCATCCCCCACGGCCACGGCCACCAGGAGATCCGGATTGTCGAACGCCGCACCGAATCCGTGGGAGATGGAGTAACCCAGCTCACCACCTTCGTGGATGGAACCCGGGGTTTCCGGCGTGCAGTGGGACCCGATGCCACCGGGATGGGAAAACTGTTTGAAGAACGCCCGCATGCCCTGCGCGTCTTCACTGCAGTTGGGATAGATTTCCGAGTAGGTGCCTTCCAGATACACGGGTGCCAGCACCCCGGGCGCGCCGTGTCCCGGGCCCGCCAGAAAAATGGTCGACTGGTTCTGTTCCACGATGAGGCGGTTGAGGTGCACGTAGATAAACGAAAGACCGGGGCTGGACCCCCAGTGTCCCAACAGCCTCTCCTTGATATGCGCTTCCTGCAGAGGTTCCCGCAGCAGCGGATTATCCCGCAGATAGATCATGCCCGCAGCCAGATAGTTGCAGGCCCTCCACCATGCGTCCATCTGCCGGAGCGTGTGCTCGTTGACAGCGGGATACCCGCCGTCCCCTGTCTGTCGATCCGTCATGAAAATCCTCCTTCGCGGCAAAGTGATGTACATGAAACCTAGCGCAGGATTGTCCGACCGCAATACCGGATGGCCATTTTATGAAGGAAAGCCTGCGTCTGCCCGGAAGCGGATCTACTTCACCTGCTGTCTGGCGCGCCAGATGGCCTGGCCGGGATGGGGCGTGCTGCGGGGCGAAGGACACGGCTGCGGCGGCGCCTCCGCGGCGGGTTCCCGGCGGGTCTGCGCGATATGGTTGCGCACCTGATCGGGCATGAAGAATCCGTCCTCCTGTTGTCCGTCCACCAGCTGCATCCGCTCCGCATCCTTCTGCAGGCTGGTGTTCACTTCCACGCAGCAGTTGAAGCATCCATAGGCACCGCCGTAGCGGCGACGGGCCTCTTTTACCGCGTGGGACCAGTTGGCAAAGCTGCCCAGGTATTCCCGTTTCAGCGGCGTCGGGCAGAATTCGCATTCTTCCTTGTGCACTTCGTGGTCGCCATTGGATTGCGCATGTCTGTTCACGTAATAGTTCTGCATCATCTTCTCCTGTCCGCCGCGTCAAGCTTCGCAAACAAACCGGTTCGTCAACCCCGGCCGGGGGAGTGGTGGCGCATCGCCACCCGGCGACAGGCCGCCAGGGCTTCGTCGATGCGTTCCTGCGCCTGATCGATCTCCATTGCCAGTTCAATCAGATCGGGAACATGGACCGTCGGCGCGCCATCCCGGACTACATTCCCGGGGGCCGGACCACGGCTGTTGCGCCGGGGCGATTTCTTTTTCTGCGTCTCCACCTGGGTCATAAGAGGCCTCCTCGGCAATCGACTGCGGCACCAATGCCACACCTCCAATGGTAGAAGAAAAAAAGCACGCCGCACAAGCCGTACAATAGTGACAAACGCATGAGCGACAGATGGATTTTTCTGTGGAGGTCGAAGCGGCGATCAGGCAGGTGGCGAAAGGTCCAGCGCGTTTGACAAACGGGAGCGATGAAACGAAAAGCAGAAAACGGTTCCATCGCTTCCGGTCCATTCGAGCCGCAGATATCCATTGCAGGACTGGACACATCGCGCTGCCAGCAGGATGCCGAGTCCCACGCCGCTCTTTTTCCCGCTGGTGTTGAACGGCATGAACAACTGATCGATGACCTTCCGGGGCATGCCCGGACCGTTGTCTTCCACGTGGATTTCCACGTCACCGGTGGTGGACTGGCACTGACTGATGTTCACCCGCGATGCGCCCGCTTCAAGGGCGTTGCGCACCAGGTTTTCAAAGGCCGGGAACAGGCGATCCAGTGAACCGTCGATGAAGTCGGCGGCAAATTCCCCCACGTTGACCCGCCGGGGATCGAAGCGGGATTCCAGGTGCTCCTTCAGCTCCAGCAGGCTGACGGTTTCGGCGACACTGCTGCGACTGCGGAGCTGGCGCAGGAACTGCTCAATCTCCGTCACAGATGAATTGATCGATACAATGGCTTCCTGCAGCTGGATATCCTGCCGGGCCGTCAGCGTCACTTCGCCCCGCAGGTCCGAGAGTACCATGCTGGTGGGCACCAGTTCGTTCTTGATACGGTGGATGAACGTGGCCGCCATATCGGAATCGGCGGCATCGCCGCCATGGGGCTGCTGCAGAAGGGCATCCAGATCCCTTACCAGTTCGAACCGGCGCAACTGCCGGGCCGAGCGGGCCCGTCGATCCCTGGTGGCATTCGATACGGCGGCAAACAGCGCAACAGCAAACGCGAAAATAATCCAGCTGACGCCATCAATGCCCAGGATGAACAGAACGACACCGGGCATCAATCCCACTGCAATGATGCCCAGAAGCGAAGTTTGATAGAACATGGCCCAGCGCAGACACATCACACCATAGAAACCGATGAATCCAAATCTGGCTGGTGGCAGGCTCAATGCCGACATTGAAGCAATTGCAGCGCCATAAAAGGAAATGTCGAACAGCTGGAGTATCGCGAAGCGGTTAGTATGGGAGGGAGGAGTTATCCGAGTCATGATGGACATCGTTCCTCCGGCAAGAGCAAACAGAACCGGCAGCCACGGATTCGACAATCCCGTAGCCCGATAAACGGAAGGCACGTAGTGACACACCAGCGACGCGGTGATCGCGGTGCCGACGATCACAATTGTGGTGAATGGTGAACTTTCTTCGATGGCGGCCCGGACATCGAAGGACTGCTTCCATGAATCCCAGAAACGGCGGAGGGTGGACATCGCAACAATAACTCCTTCACCTGTTCGTCGAGGAGACCGCCCAGTGGACGCACGGCCCACTGCACTTCCTCGATCAGCCTGTGCAACAGGTTATCCCTCCGGGCCTGGGGGAATGCAATGAATCTCTCATCTCCCGATTCCAGGTCCGCAATCACCTGCAACAGGGTGCCGAGGGCATAGCCGAAGCCCCGCAGCGCATTGATCGAGCAACCGGCCGCACAGGCCGCCGTGTGCAGATAGAACGAAAACTGCTCGCCGGCGCTCAGGCGCGCCACCCGCTCGTACACATCGATGTTCCAGGGATTGCGGAGAATTTCCATCCGCTGGCCCGTCAGCATGGCGGCCAGGGTGGAGAAGGGACGCGGCCGGTCCATCTCCGAGCCGCACGGCAGGTCCTGCAGGCGGGCCTCCACCAGGGACAGCAGGTGCACCTGGGCGTTCAACCGCAGGGAAAAGGGCACTCCGTCCAGATAGGCGTCCGTGTCGCCGTCCTGCAGGTCGTCCCCCGCCGAGCAGCCCCCGTAGAACATCTCGCAGGCGCTGGCCGCGATAAGGGCGTGCTCCTCCGGGGCGCCGTGCATCCGGGCCGCCGCGTGCACCAGACCGCCGGGATGGACGGCTGCCGTTTTCAGCAGGATGCGTTCGATGACGCGCCACGAGGATTCGTCGAGGAGAAGACCTTCTCTGGCCAGCCCGACGGCCCATCGCCTGGTGGACAGGGAGACGGCGGGGTTGTTGCGGGCCGTGAGCATGTCAGGGAACGTAGGGCGCCGTGCGGCCGGGAACATCCCGCCGGGCCGTGACCGCGGTCAGTGATTCTTCCAGGGCAGCCGTAAAGGTGTCCTCCAGCTTTTCAAACACCGGGCCGCCCTCCGCGCAGATGCGGATATCCACCTTCGC
This sequence comes from Deltaproteobacteria bacterium, assembly GCA_029565915.1. Taxonomy (GTDB): domain Bacteria; phylum Myxococcota_A; class Polyangia; order JAAYKL01; family JAAYKL01; genus JAKQNG01. The sequence goes on along the minus strand of JAKQNG010000133.1, from coordinate 7,058 downwards.
ACCGGCGAGCACGGCGTGCATGGCACGGACCACGTCGCGCACCTTCGGATCGAGCCGGACCGTGCCGTCCGGATCCACCCGGGTGGCACCCGCTTCATAGAGCGCGTCGAGCCAGTCGACCGTGTGTACGGTCATGGGCACATCTCTGGTCTGAATGATGTCCTGAACCTGTTTCTGGGCTGCCTGCGTCATCGCTGATCCTTTCTGTTCTGCGCTCCTGTTTGAAGCGCTGTTCAATGGATCGATTATCGGCGGAAACCCGCGTCCTGACTAGGGGAACAATAGTGACAATTCCGTACAGTATCAGCGGATTGCAACAGTGCATGAAATTGAAACGCTTGACGCCGTAAACAGAACCGGGAAGAATTTTTTCGAACATCGAAGACCAGCGCGCGAGGCAGATTTCATGGGCAACCGCAATGAACGCATTCTCATTCTCGACGACAACATCCGATTCATGGAGGCCCTCTCCAACCGCCTGAAGAAGGCCGGATTCAGGCACCTCACGCAGATCGACACGGCGGATGCGGCGGCGAAGTCCCTCTCTTCCTGGAAACCCCACGTGCTGCTGGTGGACATCCGCCTCGAAACGAGCAACCGCGACGGACTCGTGTTTCTGCGGGAAGCGCGCAAAAACGGATTTGCGGGACTGGCGGTGGTCATTTCCTCGGACGGCTCGACAGAGCAACTCTTCCGGGCGGCCAAGGCGGGGGCGAACGATTTCCTGATCAAGGATGCACGGGTCGAATTCGGCATCGAACTGCTGCGCCTCCTGAAAGGGGACAGAGGCGCCCGGGGTGTCGAAACACTGAAGCGTCCGATCTCGGACCTCGGATATCTGCGCAGCTTCGGCCTCACCGCCACCGAAATCGCATCCATCGAAGAATTCGCCGTGGATTTTCCCTGCATGGACACCCTGGCGGAGCGATTCGACCGCTCCACCGTGCAGCTGCGCAAGACGTTCTCGCGTATCTACCGCAAACTGGATGTGGACAACATCCAGCAGCTCGCGCGCCTCCTCGTTATCTGTGAGATGTTCGCCCGCCAGTCGTAGCGCGATCCGATCGGGTCTTCCAGCGCCGGTGAAACCACACCCACTGGGAGGGTGCAACGCGGATGCGCTGTTCGAGAATCCGGTTGAAACGATCTGTCAGGGTCTGAACGTCCGGCGCCGGGTCGACGATTTCCATCTCCAGGACGTGATGGCCCGCGGGAGTGCGGCGCAGGGTTCCCACCACCGCGGGAATCCCCGTGCGGACAGCAAAGGCGGCCGGTCCCGACGGGGTGAACGCCGGACGGCTGAAGAACGGCGAGAAGACGCCCGGTACATCCGTATCCTGGTCGATGAGAAAGCCCAGAATCCCGTTGTTCCTGAGCGCTCTCACCATGGCTGCCGTTGCGCCGGGCCGGCCCCGGAAGATGGCGTTGACGCGAAGGCGACGCCGGTGCCTGTCGATGAGCGACGTGAACCGCGGATCGTAGCTTTCCTTTGCCACGGTGAAGACCGGATATGTCCCGGCGAGGGCGATGGCCATCCGCTCCCAGCTGCCGATGTGTCCCGTGATGAAGAGAACGCCGCGGCCGCACGACCGAGCCGTTTCGAGGGCACGGCGGGAGGCTTCGGGAATATGGACCGGGGTTCCGCTGTTCGCACTGCGCAGGATGCGGCACAGCTCGATGGCGTTCATGGCCAGGTGGTTGCACAGGCCGCGGCAGATGGCGTCGACGCGGTTCGGGGTGATGCGGACAAAGCATTCCCGCAGTTGGCGTGCGGCGCAGCGGCGCTCCCGGCGGGCCACGAGGTAGATGAACGCACCCAGCAGCCGCGCGATGCGTCGAAGGGCGACCAACGGCACCGCGCCGAGGAGGGGCAGCGCCAGCCGGACGGACCCGTAGATGATGGCATTTTTCACTGTTCGAAGCATATTGCCCTGCGCACTGAACACCCGGATGAAAACGCGGATTCCCCCTTTGCCGTTGCCCTTTTCCGTGCGACGATCCGCGTGAATCCGACGCAGTGTAGCGGAACCCGGAGTGGAGATGAAAGAAGCATTTGAATTTCTGAAAATCGGCGGACCTCTCATGATTCCCATCGCCATCGGTTCGGTGGCGGCCCTGGCCATCTTCATCGAGCGGATATGGGCCCTGCAACGGACAAAAGTCGTCCCGCCGGGGCTGGTGAAAAAAGTGCTGGAGGTGGTGGAGAAAAAGGAATTCTCGAAGGCGCGGGATCTGTGCCTCGCCAGCAACAGCCCCATGGGGCGCGTTCTTCTCTCCGGCATCGACGCACGGCATTGCGCCCGGGGAGAAATCAAGGAACATTTCGAAGAAACCGGGCGCCAGGAAGTGGCCCGCATGAACCGGTTCATCGAAGCGCTGGGGACGACGGCGAGCATCGAACCTCTGCTGGGCCTCCTCGGCACCGTCACCGGAATGATCACCGTGTTTCAGCAGGTGGTAACCACGTCATCGTCGGGCGCCGTGGATCCGGCCCAGCTCGCGAGCGGCATCTGGCAGGCGCTGATCACCACCGCCGCCGGCTTGAGCGTGGCGATTCCCGCGTTCCTCGGCTATCGCTACCTGCAGGGCCGCAGCGACGACCGGGCCAACGAACTCGAAGAGGGTTCGCTGTTTCTGTTGTCGGCCCTCGTGCCGAAGTCCTGCGCAGAGAAGACGGAATGAAGTTCACGACCAACCGGAAGAGCCGGGCCATTGCGGTGCTGGAAATCACCCCCCTCATTGACGTGGTGTTTCTCCTGCTGCTGTTTTTTCTGCTCACGGCCACGTACGTGAAGAATCCCAACATCGACATCGATCTTCCGAAGGCCTCCTCCCAGGAAATCTTTCCCAAGGAAAAGGACGTGGTCATCGCCATCCGGAAGGACGGCACCATCAAGCACGACACCCGTGAGGTCACCATGGCGCAGCTCGAATCCATTCTGACAGAGCGGTTCAAGAAAGGCGGCGCAGAAACCGTGGTGGTGGTCAAGGCCGACAAGGGCGCCCGGCACGGCAAGGTGGTCGAAGTCATGGATCTCGCCAAGCGGCTGGGGTTCGGCCGGCTGGCCATTGCGGTGAATGCGTCCGCGTCCGGAGAAAAATGAACCATCGCATCCCGCCATTGTGCACAGCCCTGCCGTCCATCCTGGTGGCGATGGCCCTGTTTGCCGCGGGATCGGACGCCCGGGCAAAGGCCCGTCCCGACCGGACGGCCGCATTCTTCATCGAGCCCTCCATGGGCATGGCGATGGTGTACCTGCGGGCGGTGGAAATCGAGGGCAGTTTTGTGACGGCGCTGGCCGGCGGAGAGGTGGCGGACGACTGGGAGAACGTGGACCCTTCCGGGGTGGTGGCCCCCGTCGGCCGGATGATTTCCTATCAGGGCCGCGGCATGGAAATGGCCATCACGTCGGGCATCAAGATCTCCGGGTTGCGGCTGGGCATCGGTTTTTCGTGGATCAACGCCGCCTTCAGCGGCTACTCCAAACGATATCGCTACATGCCCGAGCTCCTGCGGGCCGGGGGCCGGACTTTCTACGACGCATCCCGCATTCCCCTGTTCCGCATCCTCGCCAGCGTCAAGTACGGCATTCCCATCCGCCGGCTACTGCTGCACCTGCAGACCCGAATCGGCGCCATGGTGGCCGGGGATACGCCGCTGGTGGTGGGCCGCGCTGTCGAGCAGCACGACGCGGTGACGGTGGATTTCGGACTGGATCTGACCATCCGGCCCGTCAAGTGGGTGTCCTTCGGCGTGCTGACCTGGGCGGGGGCGTTTGCCTTCCCGGGAACCTATGAAGGCGCGATGGGATTCCTGGTGGGGTTCGATGCCCTCGCCTGCGTGTATTTCTAGTTGGCCGCAATCCCCAAATTGAATGATTTTCAGCGCTTGCGATGTGACTTTTCCAACCGCATGGGGTAACATGGCCACGCACGAACGGCGCCGCGTGGGCCGCCGGATCGCGGAAATTGCGTCATGCGAAGGAGAACACGATGGCTGGAAAGATGATGCTCGTTTTTGAACCGGATGAGAGCTATGCCAAAATGCTGGTCAATGCCTTTGCCCCGAAGGGCTTCGACGTCCGGATTGTGTCGGATGCGTCGGAAGGGCTCGACCTCGCCGCCAATGCATCGCCGGCGCTGATCTACCTGAGCGTGGAGCTTCCCAAGACCAGCGGTTTTTCCGTCTGCCGCAAGCTGCGAAAGGGCGGGGACACGGCAAAAATCCCCCTCATCCTGGTGTCCGGCGAAGTGACGGAGGACACCTTCGAAAAGCACAAGAAACTCAAGGATCGCGCGGACACCTACCTGCTGAAGCCCTTCGAAGCCGCGAAGATCGTTGCGGAAATCAACGCACTGATCGGCAGCAGCGACGATTCCACCGATGAAATCGATCTGGACGATATGGACGACATGCTGATCAGCAGCAGCGATGACGGCGACGACATCGCGGTGGCCGACGACGATGACCTCATCATTGATAACGAAGTGTCCGAGGTGGACGAACTCGTCATTGAGGACAGCGAAGACAGCGATGGTCTGGACGTGGCGTCAGGTGCAACGGCGGATGTGGACACGGACGAGATTGTGGTGGCGGACGACGACAGTGATGATCTTGTCATCGGTGGCGAGGAAGAAGAGGACGAACGGCCCACCCGGGAAATTGCTCCGCCGGCGGAACCGGCAGAGAAACCGGCACCGGCGCCCGCTCCCGCACCGGCGCCGTCGGCAGTGGACGACGCGGAACTGCAGTCCCTGCGCAGTGCAAAGCAGGAACTGGAAAAGAAGCTGACACTGCTGGAGACCGAGCTGGCCACGGCAAAGGCGTCGGGAAAGAAGGACGGCGGCGGCACGCGCGAGACACTGGAGCTGCGGGAACTGCTGAACCGGAAGGACCGGGAGCTGCTGGATCTCAAGGACGCGGTGAACAGCAAGGACAAGCTGCTGCTCGAAAAGAAAGAGCGGATCACCGCCCTGGAGCGCTCCGGCGCTGAAGCGGAAAACCGCAGCATCCAGTTCGAGCGCCAGATCGCCGACCTGCAGGAAACCGTCGCCAACCTGGAAACGGATCGCGGCGTGCTGACGAAGAAGTCGGAAGACCTGCAGGGCCGTGTCGATTCGCTGAAGGACAAGGTAGCGAAACTGGAAAAGGCGGTGGAGGACGAAAAGGCCGCGGCGGAAGAGTCCCGCGACGAGCTGCGCGCCCGGAAGGAAGTGGAAAAGCAGGAGGCCCTGTCGGCCCTGCGGTCCGAGCTGGAGACCGAACACGGTGCGGCCCTCGACGTCCGCACCGCCGAACTGCAGGAAGAGGCGAAGCAGAAGCTGGAGCTGGAGCTGACGGAACAGCGGATGCGGCACGGGGAAGAACTGGAAACCCTGCGGACCGAGCTGTCGGATGCCCGTGACCGGGCCATCGAGGCGCTGCGGGAAGAAGGGGAGAAAAATCTGTCCCGGGCGGCGGACGCCCATGCCCGGGAACTGAGTGAATACAAGTCAAAGCTCTACGACAACGAAGAAATCCGGGAGAAGATGGCGTCCGAGCTGAACGACGTGAAGTCCAGTCTGAACAGCGCACGGGAGGAACTGGCCCGGACGCAGGAGGAACTCTCCACCACTCGCACGGAGCTGGAGACCGCTTCATCGAGTCTGGCCGCGGTTTCGGCGGAATCGGAAAAGGCGACGGCGCGGGTGGCGAGCCTGGCTGGCGAACTGGAAAACGCCAACGAGGTCATCGCCGCCAACGGGGAAATCGTGCAGAAGGCACAGAAGGCCATTGCCCTGGCCGCCAGCCTCCTCGAACAGATCGATATGGGCGACGACGAGTTTGTCGAAGAATAGTCAGCGCTTCTTTTCCTGAAACAGCACTGCCGCCCGCTTCACCGCTTCCGCCAGATCTTCGTCGTCAATCCGATTGGCGGCGTCCCGCAGTTCGGCGGCGAGACGCGACGTGTCCGGATTTGGCGGCGATGGCGCCACCGACTGTGCCGCGGGATGCCGGGGACTGCCGGCAGTGGTATCCACGACCAGACGCAGATCCCTGACGATGTCCGGACCGATGGCGTCGGCGATGCGCTCCAGCAGACGGTCCTTCAACAGCGAGATTTCCTGCATCCACGCGGAGCTGCTGACGCCGATGGTCAGCAGGCCGTCCCGGAAATGCCGCGGAAAGGTCCGGGCATACATGTGCGCGCCGGCGATATCGTGCCACCTGGCCCAGATTTCGGGATGAAGAGTGCGGCATTCGCCCGCCAGTTCGCGCAGGCAGGCGGTGGCGCCGGCAGATGCGGGGACAGTGCCTCCCCGTCGCTTGGTTCGGTGGGCGACCATGGGATTTCTTCTACCGGGCGCCGCCGGCACTGGCAATGGATTTGTCCGCGGACTATGATACGGCCGTGCACAGGGAACACCGCATTGTCGTCGTCGCTGGCGAACCATCCGGCGATCGAATTGCCGCCCGGGCCGTTGCGGCCATTGCTGCGGAGCTGCCCGCCGCATCGTTCATCGGCATCGGCGGAGACGCCATGGAAGCTGCCGGAGTAACCCTTTGCGCTCACGTGCGCAGCTTCTGTGCCCTCGGCATCGGGGACAGTCTGCGATCCCTCCCCGCCTGGATGAATGCCTATGCATCCCTGCGTCTGGCCTGTCGCCGGGAACCACCCTGCGCCGCTCTGCTGGTGGACTGCCCGGAAGTCAACCTGCGGCTCGGTCGGGCCTTTCGACAGGAGGGCATCCCGGTGCTGCAGTATGTGGCCCCCAAGGTCTGGGCCTGGCGCAGAACCCGGCTGCGGACGCTGGCGGACCGGATGGACGCGCTGGCACTGGTGCTGCCGTTTGAAGAAGAAATCTTTTTACCGACGGGAGTGCCGGTGCAGTTTGTCGGCCATCCACTGGTGGAGGACGAACCGGGGCAAGGGGCCGAGGCCCGCCGGGCGCTGCATCTCACCGCGGATGTCCCTGTCGCCGCACTGCTGCCCGGCTCCCGCCCGTCGGAGGTACAACGGATGGGGCCGTTGCTCATCGATGTGGGCGCATCGCTGCGCCGGCAGGGCGTCGACAGG
>JAKQNG010000126.1 GCA_029565915.1 Deltaproteobacteria bacterium | reverse complement strand
GGGGTCTTCTCTTGGGTTTTGGGCTGCATCAAATCACCAGCTTTTCGGGCCGATCGGCGGTTTCATGGTGATTTGATCACGAATCACGACGAAAAGATATCAATCTTCCCGGGGCCTTTGCGGTTTTTCAGGGACGACTATGAAAAGGAGATTCTTCATCAACGTCGGCACCGGCAGAACGGCATCGCCATCATCCCGGGGGCGAACGGGGACGATTTCAACCTCTTCAGGCATCGAAAAGGTCTGTCCCGTCGGTTGGCTGCCCTGGTCAAAAAGGGTGAATACCGGCTGTCGCCCATGGTGCGCTATCGGATCAACGTGGACGACAAGGTGCGAATACTCTACCGGCAGGCTCCGCTGGATATCATCGTCAGCAGGGTGCTGTTCCGGATCGTCACCGACCGCATGGCCTCTTTTCTTTCGGACCGGGTATTTTCCTATCGAAAGGGAATGTCCGGCATCAGCGCCATCGCGCAGCTCCATCGATTTGTAGTCGCGCACATCGCCGCCCGGCCGGATCGACAAACCAGGGGTCTGTATGTGCTGAAAAGGGATATTTCCCTGTATTCCGAATCCATTGCCACCGATCCATCATCCCGCCTGTGGTCTCTCCTCGAAGAGGTTTTCCGCAGGGATCAGTCCTTTTCGAGGCAGCATTTCTTCTGGACCCTGCTGCAGGCAATCATGCGACCGCGCATCGTGGACGAGGATGGAGAGGAAAAACTGCTGGAAATCGGCGTGCCCTCGGGAACGACCCTTCAGACCGTGGCCTGCAATCTCTACCTGAACGACCTGGATCGGCGCCTGGAGGGCATCGATGGAGGGTTTTATGCGCGGTACGGAGACGATTTCATCTTTGTCCATCCCGATTGGGAGGTGGCGCGTCAGGTCGCCGGCCTCATCGACGAGCAGGTGGCGACCCTGCGACTTTCCATGAAACCCGCAAAGGTGAAAAACCAGTACTTCACCGGCCCCGGACGGCCGTCATCGGAGTGGCGCGAGGCGATTCCCTCTTCCGTCATCGAATATCTTGGATACCGACTGTCCTTCGGTGGCTCCGTGGGGCTCAAGAAGGACAAGGCCCGCCGACTCCAGCAGGACATCCGCGCGCGGTTGTCCGCCACCCTGAAACTTCTGCGGGACGAACCCCGGGAGGTCCGCCTGCAGGCTGCCTGCGACGCGGTGAACGCCGCCCTCGATCCCCACTCACCCCTGTGTCAGCGCAATGCCGCCATGCTCGCCTTCATCATCAATGACCGCCGCCAGCTCCGCCACCTGGACTACCTGATCGCCCTGGAGGTGGCCAGGGCCGCCAGCGGCGTGAAGGGCGTCCGGGCGTTCCGACAGGTACCCTATCGGGAACTGCGAGGACACTATGGACTGCATTCGCTGGTGCACGCCCGCAACTGCATCGGCCGGGGAGAACGAGCGTGACCCGCATCGAGTCCTGGCTGAAGAAGGTGGCGGCCCGGGATGCGGCGCGGCCCCGGTTCGACGACGCGCTGATCACCGATCGCGGTGCCGGATATGCCGTTTACCGGCTGAAGTTCCTCTCCGTGCGCATGCTGCTGCGGGCCGCCCTCCACCTGGCGGAAATCGTCCTGTTTTCCAGTGTCTTTTCCATGGGATTTCTGGCGCCGGTGATCATCGTGCGCAGCCTGATGGCCCTGGTGGTGAGCCTCTGGTGGGGCGGTCTTGAAGAAATGCGCGAAGAGGTGCGCGGCGCGGCAGAAAAAAAGCAGTGGGGAACGGTCCGAAGGGTCATCGATGCGTGGATGTCCTTCGGACTGTTATCCGGCACGGGCATGGCGGTGCTGGGCACGTTGATTGTCCTCGCGAATGTGCACGAAGTGTACGGCCTCAGCGTTTACAACGCCTACCTCATTGCCTGTTTCCTGCGCCTCGGTCTCGATGTCATCGCCCGTACCTGGCACAGCGGCGCCTTTGCCATCCGCCGCATCTACCGCCCCATGTGGAGCCTGCTGCTGACGGATTTCTTCGACGTGGCCCTCGTCGTTGCCCTGTGGACCACCCTGTTTGTCTGGGGCTTTTCTGTTTCGCTGCTGTTTGTGGGCATTCTGCGCTTCGCCCTGCTGGTGTTCTTTGTGCGCCGGACGTATGCGGAATCGCCGATTCCCCCCATGCGCTTTTTCCGGATGCTGCCGGCGCTGGTCCGCCTGCCCGCCCGTTCCGTGGGACGCTTCTTCATTCATGCGGCCGCCAACCTGTCCTCCCAGATCGATACCCTCCTCATCATGGCACTGGTGGCCCTGTCCTCTTCGCGGGAGGACGGCTTCGTGCTGGCCCTGACCCTGTACCTGCTGCGTCCCTTCATGGCAGCGGGCTATTCCTGGGGGCGGCTTTTCTATTTCGACTTTGTCCTGTTGAAAAAGCGGTACGGCGATTTTCTGCGGCAGCGTTTTCTGCGATTCATGAAAAAGACCGCACTGGCGTATGGCGCGGTCACGGCCCTGCTCGGTATCGCGTGGACGGGATGGGTGCTGCCGCTCTTCATGGCCGCTCCTCCGGGCAACAGTATTCACCGGCAGATGGTCACGGTCGCGGTGCTGCTGCTGCCCTTCATCCTGGTGCGGTCCCTGTTCGGACTTCACCAGATGCAGGCGTTCTCCTTTGGACGATACGGTTATCTGTTGCGGCTGACCGCCGCTTCGCTGCTGTGCATCGGTCCGTGCGTGCTGCTGGTGGAGCACCCGATCGCCCTGCTTCTGCTGCTCACGGTGGTGATCGCGCTGCTGGTCGTCGCCTTTCCCGCACCCGGACCACAGAAACCCGAAATCGTCCGGCAGCATCTGTCCATTCCGGCGTGGTTTGCCGCGCTTCGGGCGGTGGAGGGGCAGGTTGTGGCGGGCGTCCTCCGGATCGACCGGCGGCTGGTGCCCGTGGCGCGGGTCATGGGTTTTCTGGCAAAGCGGTTTCCGGGATTGCGCCTCGCCCGTCTCGATCGCAACGGGCTGCTGTTCTTTGGCGATGCGTCCATTTCATCCCGGGAGCTGATCACCGCGTCGGGTGGCGTGCTGACCCATCTGAATATCGTCGTCCCCGGTGTGGATGCGGCATCCGCCATCCCGGCCATGGGCGATGTCTGGCGCAGTCATTTTTCTTGCGCGTCCGCGTACTGCGATGGGGATTCCCTGATTGCCGCGTTTTCGGCCCGGTTTCCGGATGGGGACTGGTTGAACGTGAACAGGGGAAAGGTGAAACGCAGGGGCAGGGAAGGGGTTTCGCCGGCCACTGTCCGCCGCGTTCTCCGCACCGTGTCCAGGGCGGATTTTTCCAGCCTGATGCGGCGTTTCCCTGCGGGGAATTTCGATTTGTCCGTCTTTGCTCCCGGGGGCATTCCCGCGGTCGTGTTCATGATTCCTTCAACGGTGCCGGTCAGTGAACGGGCCGCGTGGGCGCAGGTCGTCCATCAGGCAGGGGTCGAGGCGTCGCTGATTCAGCCGACCACCCGCAGGGGACCGGGGGTTTCCGCGTAGACGGGATTGACGATGCGGTTGTCGTCATCCACCAGCACCACTTTCGGGCGATGGGTGGAGATTTCCTTTTCGGCGTAGGCGCCGAAGGTGGCGATGATCACCCTGTCGCCGGGCTGGTTCTGGTGGGCCGCCGCGCCGTTGATGCAGACCACGCCCGAACCGGCGGGTCCTTCGAGGGCGTAGGTTTCAATGCGGGTGCCCCGGGTCACGTTCCAGATGTGAACCAGTTCGTGGGGCAGGATATCCGCCGCGTGGAGCAGGTCGGCATCAATGGTCACGCTTCCTTCGTATTCGAGATCCGCGTGGGTCACCTTTGCCCGGTGGATCTTTGACTTGAACATGGTGCGCTGCATGGGGACTTCCTCGAATCTCCCGACATGTGTCGTTCCCGTCCAACCGGGATACAACCACCGGGACCGCCCTTCGCGCAGGGCGGGCTGTTCCGGATAGTAATCCGTCTTCTGTCCGGCGCAAGCTGCGGGTTTTTTACGCACCAGATCCGATATAAATTCAAGAACCCGAAGGATTGACTCCCCGCGCGGGCATGACGTAAGGTTCGTCCCCACAGATCAGCGGGGGCGCACGCCGACCCTTTAAACGAAAAAGAGGAAACATGGAATTGAAACGACTCGACAGTGACACCCTTCACACCATTCTCGAAACCCTGAACGATTTCGCCGAGCGCGAAATGCCCTTCGACAAGCGCTCGAAGTGGGACGAAGAAGACGTGTGTCCCGAAGCGCTGGTGAAGACCATGCTCTCGCCGGAAGTGGGCCTGCACCTGGTGTTCATCCCCGAGGAATACGGCGGACTCGGCGGCGGCGCCTACGACGTGTACCGCCTGTCGTGCGAATTTGCCAAGAAGGACGTGGGCGTGGCCACCTCCATGCTGGCCGTGGCCCTGGGCACGGATCCCATCCGCGTGGGTTGCACCCCCGAGCAGAAACAGAAATGGATGACCCGCATCGCCGAAGAGGGGCTCATCGTGGCCTACGGCGTCACCGAGCCGGAAGCGGGCTCCAACGTGGAGAGCCTGAAGACAAAGGCGGAGCGCATCACGGACGCCAGCGGAAAGGTGACCCACTACAAGCTGAACGGCGTGAAGCAGTTCATCTCCAACGGCGGCATCGCCAACCTGTACACGATTCTCGCCAAGGCGCCGGACGGCCCCACGTTCTTTGTGGTGGAGCGCACCACGCCGGGCATCTCCCCGGGCAAGCAGGAAGAAAAGCACGGCATCCGCCTGTCCAACACGTCCCAGGTCATTCTGGAGGACTGCATCGTCCCCGCCGAGAACATCGTCGGCACCAAGGAAGGGGAGGGCATCAAGCAGTCCAATGAGGTGTTCGGTTTCACGCGGCTGATGGTGGCGGCCTTCGGTCTGGGCGGCGGCCTTTCGGCCCTGGAGCGGGCCATCGCGTATTCCAAGGAGCGCAAGCAGTTCGGCGACTACCTGTACAAGAAGCAGGGATACACCCACAAGCTGATCGTGCCCAACGCGGTGCGGCTGGCCGCGGCGCAGGCCTACATCGAATACGTGGCCGAGCTCCTCGACTCCAGCGAGGAAGACCGGCAGATCGAAGGCTCCGTGGCCAAGTTCTTCTCCACCGAGTCCGGCAACAAGGCCGCCGAAGACGCCATTCAGGCCCACGGCGGATATGGCTACTGCAAGGAATACGAAGTCGAAAAGATCAAGCGCGATGTGCGCATCCTCATTATTTACGAAGGAACCAGCGAAATTCAGCAGAACATCATCAGCGTGTTCCGCATGCGACAGGTGGTGAAGAACAAGGGGAACTTCTACGGCGCGCTGGCAGCGGGCCTCGAAAACGACAAGGACGTGAGCGGTGCGCTGGTGGCAAAAGCGGCGGCGTTCATGGACGCGGCGGCCTATGCGGCCTTCAAGAACAAGCTGTCCAGGGAACAGCACCTGCTGTTCGAGCTGGCCACCAGCATGGCCGAAGTGGAAACCGCCATCCAGCTGTGCCGGGCGGCGAAAAAGAGCGGCAGCGAGCTGCAGAAGGCACAGGCAAGGGTCTGGGCCGCGGAAGTGGCCGTCAATGCGCCCACCCGCCTGCTGCGCGCCTATCAGGGATCGGGACTCATGGATGCGGCGGCCATGAAGGATCTCACCGCAAAGGCCGACGTGCAGGGCACCATCAATTCCCTCACCGGCGTCCTCGACGACATGAACCGCATCGCCGAGCTGCTCGTGCAGGGCTGATTCCCGGTTTTCCCTTGCTCCTCCAATGTCCCTGTGCTAATTGAGGCGCCCCGTACATAGCCGCATGCAATGGCTGTTACCAAAGGATTTGACACCATGAAAAAGACACCGCTTTCAGAAATCAAGGAACGCTTCGGCTCCAAGGAAAACCTCGTCAAGGAACTGCGGGCCATGTTCGACAAGGGCGATCTCTTCATCGAGCGCCTGAATGCGGACAAGGGGCTCGCCAGTGTGGCGAACGCCAAACTCCTGAAGCTCTATGACACGGCGCAGGAAGTGAAGGAAGCGTTCAAGAGCCGGGAGGCCCTCATTGCCGCCGTGCTCGAAAAGCTGGGCCGCGTCAAGGATGAAGGCCTGAAGGCCCGCCTCGACGCCTGGGGACTTCCCCGCCTGTGGGACTATTACAAGTCTGTGGCAAAGAAGGCGAAATAGCCCTCTTCCGGTTTTCCTTCCCTCCCCCCGTTTACAGATTCTGAACATTCGAACAGTGATCGACCAGATTTGTACATTACCCGTACAAAATCCCGGTATCGCTGTGAAAAGAACACGCCAATCCGGAAATAATTACTTATATTTAAACTAAGTAGGCAGAGAAACTTGTCCGCCGTTTTTGCGGATTTGTGAAAGGACAGCCATGTGCAGTTTTAAAATCATGTCGGCACTGATGTTTCTGGTCGCCGGTGCTCTGGCCGCGGGGTGTGCGCCGGAACCGGCAGGACCGGAAGTTCCGGCCCCGGCGACGCCGGCAGCGGCAGCGCCGGTCGATGATGGAGAGGAACTGCGCACCATGGGGGACTGGAACCGGGCCATCGGCGCCTTGGACGACTGCTGTCAGCAGCCCGGTCAGGCCCAGGAATGCTGGGCCACGGACGCGGCCGGGGAGATGGGCGGCTTTGTTTCCTGTTCAGTCAATGCGGACTGCAAGTCTCCGTCCACCTGTGACCTCAACTACCACGGAACGGGCTATGACGGCCTGTGCACCTGTGACGACAACGATGACTGTCAGGATGCGTCCGGCAAGGGCGGTGTGTGCTACACCTATCCCAACGGCGACCAGCGGTGCGGCCCCTCCTGGTGCAACGGCTACTACATCTGTTCGTGCTGGGGCGGCTGCGCCTGGTGGAACCCCGACAGCGCGACGATCACCCCCCGGGATCAGGCGGCCATCCTCGGCCTCACCTGCTGCGAAGGGACCTATCCGGGCGGCGGCACCATGAAGTTCTTTTCGAGCAGCGCGGACTGCGGCACCGGCAGCACGGTGGTGGTTCCCCAGTGCGACGTGAACACGGACTGCGACGACGCCAACGACTGCACGGTGGATGAGTGCATTGCGGTGGGCACCACGCGGGTCTGCTCCTATACCATCACCACCCTGGCCGAGTGCGAGGCGGACGGCCAGTGGTGCACCATCGACAGATGCGATTCGAGCGCAGTGTGCCAGTATTCGGCGCCCCGGTGTCCGGCGGACACCTGGATGAACGGCATGGTCAGTGAGCCCAATACCTGCACCCTCGACTGCAACGAAACAACGGATGTCTGCCATTCTCCTCTGTCCGTACCTTCCGATACGGTGGCCAAGCCTTCCAGCGGCGACTGCGACTACTGGACCTGCTCACCTTCAGGAACCACTGTGATTCCCGAGCACGTGGTGGTGGACTGCTCGGTGTTCGACGATGACTGCAATACGTTTGCCTGTCTGGAAGGGAGCGGCAAGGACAACTGCGCGGACGTGACCATGTTCTCCGGGGCGTGTTCGTCGAGCGATCCGACCAATGTCTGCATCGCTGCCGAATGCCTGGACGCGGACAGCGACGGTGTGGCCACCTGCGACGACTACAATTTGTCGCCGCCCTTCGTGGAGTCCGATCCGTGCCAGATGCTGGCCTGCGATCCGGCCACCGGATGGGCCCTGGGGCCGGATCCGGGGGCGGTGGGCGATTCCTGCAATGACGGGGACCTCTGCTCCGGTCCGGATGAGTGTCTGGCCAACGGCACCTGCGACGGCGCCGCC
>JAKQNG010000121.1 GCA_029565915.1 Deltaproteobacteria bacterium | reverse complement strand
CGCTCTGGACCCCTTTGAGGGCGTCGAGCTGGAATACCTGTGGTTTCCGAAGGGCGTCGGGAAATCCGTCGAATCGCAATCCTTTTCCAATGCCAGCTGCGCCATCCGCCGGTCCGTATGGGAACAGATCGCTTTCGATGAGACGCTTCTCTCCTGCGAAGACGGCGATTGGGCCGCGCGAGTTTTAAAAGCCGGATGGAGGATCATCTATCAACCTGCCAGCGCTGTCTGGCACAGTCATCCTCCCCGTCTCGAAACCATTTACCTGCGCTGGTTCTGGCGTTGCTATGCCGCCAAAACCGCCCTGCCTTTCACCCGCGACGGGAGCTGGGCCTATCTGGTCTGGAAGACCCTGCACTTCACGCTCCTGGATCTGCGTTTTCTGGTCTCGCACGGTCTTCTGCTCCGCGTCTGGCAGCTGCCGTTCTACGAGGCCGTCCGCCAGCTCGGCGCGTTTCACGGCGCCCGGGCGGCCATGGCGGGCAAAACGTTTGACAAGTGGAACGATGTCGGAGTACCCGCATGTCTTGAATGGTTCAGGACAATCGTCGAGCACGCTTCAAAATCCGCGTCAGCGCCTCCGCCCCCGTCCACAGCAGGGCGCGCATCCCGGAATCCAACGAGCGGCGAGGATACATGAACACCGCGACACACAAGACGCCCGCCCGGCGCACACTCTCCCCGGCGATTCTCATCGCCGTTCTGCCGCTGTGCGTTCTGGTGGTCTTCCTGCCATTCTGGGCCCAGATTGCCGTCCTCACCCTTGCCCTGTGCGGCTTTGTGTCCTGGATATTCGGTGTCCGGCTCAACTGTGTGGATATCTTTTCACCCTATATCCTCTTTCCGATCCTGTGGTCCGCCTGCGTCGCGGTCGGGAGCATCGTCATCTCAATCGAGCAGGTTCCCTGGAACAGCATGG
The DNA here is from genome assembly GCA_029565915.1 of Deltaproteobacteria bacterium. Taxonomy (GTDB): domain Bacteria; phylum Myxococcota_A; class Polyangia; order JAAYKL01; family JAAYKL01; genus JAKQNG01. The sequence goes on along the minus strand of JAKQNG010000121.1, from coordinate 1,194 downwards.
TCTGGTATTGCTGCATCGGGGCGCTTGCGGCTTACATGGCCGGCCTGCTGATGGCCGACTGGTATCTCATGGGATTTTCTCCGCCGGACTCCCGCCGGGCAGTTGTCAGGCTCGGCGACTGGGACGGGCGTAAACTCCTGCTTGTCATGCTGGTCTGGCAGGTTGTCGCCATTGCATGCATGGTGTATGAATTCCGGAACTGGGTCGGCGGCATACCCCTATTGAACCGGGGCTGGGAGCAGGTCCGCCTGTATAATCCCGAAGGGTATTTATCCCGTCTCATTCACCTGTTCGGCTATTCCTTCATGCTCCAGTCCATCGTGCTGCAGGTTTACCTGTATTCCCGCCGCCGCCTGTTCACAATGTCCAATCTGCCCTTCTGGTTCATGAATATCCTGGCTCTTGGCTGCGCCGTCCTGTGGGGTTCGCGCCATACGCTCTTCATCCCCGTGGCCGCGGGCGTCGTCGCCTTTCATTACCTGTATCGTCGCCTGCGCATTACGCACCTCATCGTGCTCGGAATTGTCGGCGCGCTCTTCATCGGCGCGGTAGGTTATATCCGCAAGATTTCTTACTTTGAGCAGCGCGACCTTGAGTATGACGAAATCCTGTATGAAATCGGTTACAGCGGGCGGTTTCCCGTCCTGGATCAGATCCACAACACCATCGGCATCAACTTTGAAATCTTCCGCCAGATTACCGAAACCTTCCCCCGCTTTTATCCTTATCAGTATGGACGCCAGACCTTTTTCGCCTTCTACGGTCTGCTCCCCGGCAAGCAGGAAACCCTCGGTGAACTCCAGAACCGCATCTGGAACACCGCGTTCTACGGCAACCTCACCTCGACCTACATGGGCGCGCCCTATTCCGATTTCGGCCTCCCCGGCATTCTCGTGTTCACTGTCATCATCGCCTTCCTCATCCGCCTGCTGTATTACCGCTTCCGGCATTATCCCACCGTGTTCAACATCATGCTATTCTCCTACATGTGCTATCACGTTATCCTGATGCCCTACGACAACACGTTCACCAAGTTGAATATATTCTTCGATCTGGCCATCCTCTGGTTCGTCAACATGCTGATCGCGGACCGAGCGTCCTTCCGCCCGTCGCAGGCGGATGCCATCCCCGCACATGGAGGCACCGTAACATCATGCCCGAAAGAATCCTTGTAACCGGCGGCGCCGGATTCAT
>JAKQNG010000116.1 GCA_029565915.1 Deltaproteobacteria bacterium | reverse complement strand
TGGTCCGCCCCGACAACTGGGACAGCGACCACGACGGCATGCCCGACGCGTGGGAGACCCTGCACGGCCTGAACCCGTCCGATCCGGAAGACCGCAACGGCACCGACCTGTCCAGTGTGGGCTACACCAACCTCGAAATGTACCTCAACGAACTGGCGGGCGATTTTGACTGATCGGTGGGAGCAGACAATGTGGCAATGGAAACACCTGATCCTTGGCGCGCTCATGGTCGCGGCCCCGGCCGCCTGTGGCCGGGATGATGGCAAAAATGCCGATCCCGCAGACAGTGACAGCCATTCGACCGGGGACAGCGACACCGACAGCGACACCGACACGGATGGTGACGCCGACGGTGATGACGGCAGCGATGGGGACAGCGACGGACCTTTTACCGATCCGGCAGACACGGGGAGCGTTTCCGACGGAGACGCGGATACGGAAAGGGATTCGCAGAGTGACCCGGTTTCGGACACCGCCCTTTCATGGGATACGGAAGGGCCCGTGGACACGGATGGACCGCCCGTCACTGTCAGCGCCGGGTTGTTTGATCAGGGGGACACGGACGATCTGGGCCTGTCCGTGGTGCCCGGGGCACAGACGGTCACGGTCTTCGCTCCTTCGGACGATACGAACCACTTCAGCAACGGCGTGGTCATGGTCGGGTTCAACGGCCGGCTGTACTGCCAGTGGCAGAGTTCCGACACCAACGAGGATTCGGCGGATACCCGTGTGGTGTACTCCCGCAGCGATGACGGCGTGAACTGGTCTTCTCCCATGAGCCTCGGCACCTGTCCTTCGGGCGGGTACTGTTCCTCCGGCGGCTGGTGGGTGGCCGGCGATACGCTGATGGCATACATCAATTACTGGCCGCAGGACCTGTCGCCCCGGGGCGGCGAAACCCGTTTCACCACCAGTGCGGATGGACTGACCTGGACGCCGCTGCAGTCCCTGCCCATGGCGGGAGGCGGCGGACTGCAGGGCATTTTTGAACAGGACCCCCACCTGCTGCCCGGTGGGCGAATCATCGGCGCGGCGCATTTTCAGCCCGGCCTCATCGCGTCGCCGATTTTGACCGACGACCCGACGGGGCAGAGCGGGTGGACCCGGGCATCCTTTGCCAACCTGTCCCACGCGGGGGACGTGTCCCGGGAAATCGAACCCTCCTCCTTCCGTCGGCGGGACGGCGGTCTGGTGATGGTGTTCCGCGATCAGGAAGGCAGCTACGCGAAACTCGCATCCCTGAGCGCCGATCGCGGTCTCTCGTGGACCACGCCGGTGCTGACGGACATGCCGGACGCGCGGACCAAACAGTGCGCCGGGAATCTGCCCGACGGGACGGCATATCTCGTTGGAAATCCGCGCAATACCAACATCCGCACGCCGCTGGTGATCACCCTCAGCGATGATGGTAAGAACTTCGACCGGGCATTTGTCCTGCGCAGGGGCAGCGACCTGCAGCAGCGGCGGTACGACGGCACCGCCAAGACCGTGGGCTACAACTACCCCAAGGCCACTCTCTGGGACGGATCCCTGTATGTCTCGTACGCCACGAACAAAGAAGACGTCGAATTCACCCGGATTCCCGTGAGCGACCTGATCACCCCTTGAAAATGCTTCCTTTCCACCCGTTCCGGCTTCATGGGGCACTCACCTGTTGAAACGCCGACATCGGCCATTTTTGAAGGAGTAACCGGTGATGACTGATATCCGTCTGATTTCAATGGTGGTGCTGTGGGCCCTGCTCTCCGCCTGTAACAACGGAACAGTGAATTCCGGCGCCGAACCCGACAGCGATGCCGATTCGGACAGTGACAGCGACAGCGACACGGACAGCGACGCCGATTCGGACAGTGACAGCGACACCGATGCCGACAGCGACACGGACGGCGACAGCGATGCCGACAGCGACTCAGATGTGGCAGTCACTCTGACGATAGAAGAAGAAGCCGCGGGTTTCTGTTCGGCGGACGGCACCATCGATGCGGATCACGCCGGCTTCCTGGGAACGGGCTATGTCAACACCGACAACGTCACGGGCAGCGCCATCG
>JAKQNG010000090.1 GCA_029565915.1 Deltaproteobacteria bacterium | reverse complement strand
GACACCGATACCGATACCGACACCGATTCGGATGTGGACACGGACACGGGAACCGCCTGCACGCCGCCCTGCGAAGGAGCTGCGCCGTACTGCGTGGACGGCGCCTGTTCTCCCTGTCCCACGGCGGATGAGGAATTCTGCGTCGACGCCTGCGTCAACACCCAGACAGACAACCTCAACTGCGGAGAATGCGGCAACCCCTGTGGCACGGATGAGAGCTGTCACCGAGGTACCTGCTCCAGCCACTGCCTGGACGGTTGGCGGGATTCCACCGCCGGCGCTACCTGTCTTGCCCAGACCCAGGACGACAAGGCGGTCTGCAAGGATATTCTCGACTGCCTCATCGAAGAAAACTGTGAATCCGTGGATGCCTGTACGGATATCAATGGCGGCCTGTGCAACGGTTCGGTGGGCACCCAGTGGCCCGCCCTTGTCAATCCCGTGTGGACCGAGATGTGCGGCTCCTGAACCCGGTTTTTTCTGTTCACCTCCCTCACAAGTCCTGACATACTGCGCCCCATGTCGACGCCCACTTACCGGCGGCGGATTCCGGCCGCCAGCATCACCCTCCAGGTCGTCACCGTCATCGCCCTGTTCGCCCTCTGGCAGATGGGATATCGGTGGGCAGTGGCCCCGGCCCTCATCGTCCTCGGATTCCTGCTGTTCGCATTGCCGATGATCGTCGCGAAACGCGAGGCGCAGTTTCAACACCGGGCACTGGTACTGCTTTCCTCAGGCCGGGCAGACGAGCTCATCCGATTTGCGCGGCGGCAGTTTCTGCTGTCCACCTTCGGCGCCAGCGCGCCCGTCGATGCGCGGCTGGGCCTCGCCTACACGCAGCTCGGTCAATATGCGCTGGCAAAGGAAAGCCTGGCGGCAGCGATCCCCTTTGCACCACCGGCGGAGCTGCCGACCCTGCAGTCGGCCCTCGTCCGGGCCCTGTTTGTCATCGGCGATCCCGACGGCGCCGAACGGGAAGGCATGCGTATGCTCGATGGCGGCGGTCCCAGACTGCCTGAAGTGCTGGTGATGATCGCGCGGGCGCGGCTCGGTCAGAAGAAAAAGGGACAGCTGTCCTTTGAACTGCTCGATGAGGCCGACCGGATGTCGGTGAATGGAGATGTGGAACTGATGCGGACACTGACACGCATCGAACACGACATCGCCTACGGCCACCGGCCCGCCGATGTGTCCGACGGAGCGGACAGCGCCCAGGCCTGGCTGCGGTCCTGGACTCACTTCGTACGCGGACGACTGCGGGAATCCCGGGGACATGTGGACGACGCCCTGCAATCCTACGCAAAGGCGGCAAAGGAAAGTGGTGCGCAGCAATGCTGGTTCGCCCAACTGGCCAGGGCACGCATCGAAGACATCGCCAGAGAAACACCGGATCTGCAGAAACACCTTCCTGTCGACGATTCCGTGGACGACGCCCTGCGCCGGAAAAAGAAAAAGAGGCGGTAACCCGTTGTCCAGCACCGAAGGTACCCGGCTGGACCGGTTTCTGGCGCATCCCCACCGGGCACTGTGGACCATGTCAGCACCCATGATGGTGGGCTTCACGGTCCACGCGCTCTACGCCATCGTGGACACCATCTACATCGGGCGCCTCGGCGCGGATGCGCTGGCCGCGGCCGGCTACATCGGCGGACTGTTTTTCACGTCCATCGCACTGACCAACGGCCTGTCCGCGGGAATCACTGCTGCCGTGGCCAGGGCCTGCGGCGCCCGGGACCGGTCGTTGCAGAGCGATATTGCCTCCAACGGACTTTCCCTGTGCCTCTGCATCGGGTTCCTGTTCGGCGCCCTGTGCCTGTGGTCGGGGCCCCGGATCATTCCGCTCCTCGGGGCAGAAGGAGAGAGTGTCCGCTACGCGTGGGACTACATGGCGCCGTTATTCGCGGGCATGCCGCTGTTCTTTGCGACAACGGCGATCCGCTCGGTCCTGAACGGCGAAGGCGATTCCCGCACACCGATGATCATCCTGCTCATTTCCACGGTGGTGAACCTGGTGCTCGACCCCGTGTTCATGTTTGCCATGGGACAGGGAATTGCGGGTGCGGCCCACGCGACACTGGTCGCCCAGGCCGTGGCACTCGGCGCCCTCCTGTATGTGGCGTTTGTGCGGCGGCGCATGGAATCATCATTCCGGTGGTCAAGGATGCGGTTCCGTCGTCCGCTGCTGTCCGCCATTGTCGGGGTGGGCCTTCCCACCACCGCCGGCCATCTGGTGATGGCCCTGGGAATGGTGCTCACCAACCGCGTGATCGCCTTCTTCGGGCAGGAAGCAGTGGCCGGCTACGTGGCGGGAAGCCGCGTGGACATGTTCGTGTCCCTGCCGATCATGGGCATTGCCGCAGGCGCCATGACGCTGGTGGGAATGTACGGCGGCGCCAATCGTCCGGATCTGGTACGCGCCACCACCTTGAATGCCTGGCGCTGGGCCGTGCTGTCTGCCCTGGGGCTGGGCGTTCTCGTGTATGCGTTTTCCGACGCAGTGGTGGGATTCTTCGTGCAGGAGGAAGGCGCCCGGGCCATCGGTCGCCAGTATCTGGGATACGCGGTCTTCGCCTATCCCCTGATGGCGTTCGGCATGACGTCGGGTCGCATCCTCCAGGGACTCGGCCACGGCATGCCCAGTCTCGTCATCACCTCGGCCCGGGTGCTGTTCATCGGCGCGGCGGGGGCCTATGGCGCGGTCTACCTGCTGGATGCCCCCATCGCGGCCGTCTGGATTTCATTTGTCGCGGGTGGGGCCGGGGCAGTGGTTCTCTCCTTCCTGTGGGTGCGGCGACACCTGTGGCGGCGCAGTCCGGCTTGACGTTTGCCGCGGCTCTGTTACAGTCGGCGCTGACTTGCGGGATTAACTCAGTGGTAGAGTGTTAGCTTCCCAAGCTGAAAGTCGCGAGTTCGAATCTCGTATCCCGCTCAAGTACAGATCTGTAGCCTCAATCACGTATCACCCGGGCTGTACAAATGGCTCATGGAATCCACTCTGGCGCGGTTGTGTTGCAAAAATCGCGTTTTCTGCAACACAAACTGATTCAGAAACCGGAGGTTTCCCCATGACTTTTTGTCCCACATTCACAATCACCAACCGGATGACCGCCGCGATCACCCGCATCGAGCGGGCGCGGGGATTTCTCGAAGCGGCGCAGCTCTCCGACGACTGGGTGGGTCCAGACCGGATACATAGGTAACACTCAGACCGGGGACATGGGTAACACATGGATGACCGGAGGTGTTGTCCATGCCATGGAGAGAAAGAAGCGTGTTCGACGAACGAAACAGTTTCATTACGGAATTCCACTGTCGG
>JAKQNG010000083.1 GCA_029565915.1 Deltaproteobacteria bacterium | reverse complement strand
CACGCAGATTTGAATGTCCATGCCTGCTCCTCCATTGACGTTGCCCTCATGGCACGCACCGGAACACATCCCGGGATGGCTTGTGTACCGGCTGTCGCATTTTCGTTAATAAATTAACAATACCAATATAGCGTATGAGGTCTCCGTCTGTCAAGTATTTTGTATACAGCACGGCAGGATTTCCCGGAGAAAGAACGCCTCCGTCTCCGGTTCCATCAGGCCAACCACCGGGCCGTCCCCCACCCGCACCGACACCTTGCCAGAACAGGCTCCCAGACACAGCGCGGCCTTCACGGTCACCTCCGCCGCCACCCGATGACGCGCGATGAGTTGCTGGAACCTGTTGATGACATTGTACGAACCCCGAATGTGGCAGGCGCTGCCCACACAAACCGTCAACTCAATCATGCGCGTGCGCTCCTTCCCGATGCAGCAGGTGCTTCTTGCCCTGGAGCAGTCCGTTGTAGAGGGCAAAAATGGCTGGATTCTCTTCGGACCGCTTGATTTGGGCCCGGCCGTCCACCTGATGGATGCCGTGACGGCGTTTCTCCCGCGCGTCCGCCGTTGCCGGCAGCGGCTGTCCGGCCCCGCAGATGCAGCCGCCCGCGCAGGCCATGACTTCCACGAAATCATACCGAACATCACCCCGGCGAATGGCGCGCACCAGGTTGTCCGCCTGCTTCAGACCATGCGCGATGGCCACCTTGACGTGCCGCTCTCCCACCCGGGCTTCGGCCTCCCGAACCCCTTCGAGTCCGCGCACCCCGGAAAACTGGATGGCCCGCAGCCCCTTCATCGACTTGTCGGTGTCCAGGTGGCGCAGGACCGCCTCGGTCACCCCGCCGGTGGAACCGAACAGCTGACCGGCCCCGCTGGTCAGGCCCAGCGGCATGTCCACCGCCTCGTCCTCCAGTTCGGCAAAGGCGATGCCCGCCTCCTGGATCATCAGTGCCAGCTCCTGCGTGGTGATGACGATATCCGTATCCCGCACGCCATCCTGTTCGTATTCCGGCCGGGCCGCTTCCCCCTTTTTGGCGGTGCACGGCATGATGGCCACCATCACGGTCTGCCGGCCGTCCAGCCGGTCCAGTCCCCGGCTCTGCTCCTTGAGCACCGCGCCGAACATCATCATCGGCGAGCGGCAGCTCGACACATGCGCCAGCAGATCCGGATGACGCTTCTCCACATGATTGAACCAGCCGGGACAGCAGGAGGTGAACAGGGGCAAATCGGTGCCGCTGTCCAAATGCCGCAACAGCTCCGCCGACTCCTCGAGAACCGTCAAATCCGCGCCGAGACCGGTGTCGAACACCTGATCGAAGCCCAGTTTCCGCAACGCGGCCACCGTCTTTCCAAAAACCGGTTCGCCCGCGGCAAACCCGAATTCCTCTCCCAGCGCAACCCGGACGGCCGGCGCAATCTGTGCCACCACCCTTTTCCCGGGATCGTGCAACGCCTGCCAGACGGGATCCGTGTCCTTGCGGATGGTCAGCGCGCCGGTGGG
>JAKQNG010000039.1 GCA_029565915.1 Deltaproteobacteria bacterium | reverse complement strand
TCCACCTCGGTCCTGTGGAGATCGCATTGTTGAACGACTCGCACAGAGAGATTGTCCCCTACCGGAGAATCCAATTGGCCACGAACAGAGTGTTACCAACGTCCCCGGTCTAAGTGTTACCAACGTCCCCGGTTGACACAGAATTGGCCACGAATAAAGTGTTACCAACGTCCCCGGTCTGAGTGTTACCAACGTCTCCGGTTGACACAGAATTGCGGGTGGAATTGACAAGCAGTCCAGGAACCCGGAAGATAGCGCCACAGACCAAATGGTACACATTGCCGCCTTGGCAGAAATTGCGTCGAACGAATCAGGTCCCATGGCAATAGACTTCATGATCATGCCAATCAGTCGCTACATCGCTGGCGACTTTGTGACTCCGATAATGCGCTTCTGTTGGGAGCAGGGAACGCCCTACTTCGTGATTGGACCTGATGGCAAACGCGAGGTCCCGCCGAATGTGCCGTACGGCGGGGAGCTAGCACGGCAGAATCGCCTCCAGTTTGTCGCAATGGTTCTCGAGGACTTGCGTGCGCTTCCAATCAAAGATGCGACGTCCATTTGGGACGAGCACTCGGAAGTCGAGCCGAGGTTTCATCGCGTGGACCCTGAATCGTACACTGCCCTGTGCCGGCAACCGAAACCTAGTACCTTTCGCCGGATTCTTTCATTGGGAAAGATCGGTGGTGCGCCTCACTGTGCTTCAAGCCTCTTCCTGCCCTTCGCCTTCTCCTCGCCCTTCCCGATAATGGAACCGCTTGAACGAACCTGTGGATCGACACCGGAAGCCCTGAAAGAGCTGGCGTCCGCGGCGTTCATGCCCGCAGCTGCAAACGCCGCGGCAACTTTGAGGGAAGCACTTCAGGACTCCATGACACTGCAGATGCCAATGATTGTTGACTGGTAAACGGAGTCCTGGGCGTGTCCACGTAGTGGGATGTCCCCGTAGTGGTCCTGGGATTCTTTCCAAATTCGGTCATTTTTGCCCCGGTAAATTTTCTGTGCTTCATTCCTGAATCGAATTTCCGAGCATTCGTTTTTCGCGCGGTGGAATCGGTCCCGCGCAGGATCTGCGTGGGCAGGGGTTGCACAATATGTGGACGCACGCGGTTGAATCCGCTATGGTCTTTTCATTCCGCACATCATGTTGTTTTTAAGGACGATAGAGTTGTGCATATATATGCACAGATGCAACGGGTGGCGAACTACCATTCCGTGGATGGCGTCGGGCCGCATCGGGGTCTGGCCCTGGCGGTAATCGATTTCGCGGCAACCTTGCAGCGCGCGGTTCAGGGGCCGACGGGCGTGGTCTGTGGCCATGGCGGCACCGGGTGCGGCACAACGATGTCCGGATGCGTTTCCATCAACGTGCGCAGACAGTCATCGCAGAACGTGTACTCCCGGTCCGTCGTGGACACGCTGCCCATGGCATCTTCCAGGATGCAGCCCCGATGGGGGCAGTGGGGAAGACCCAGATTGTGGCCCAGCTCGTGGACCACCGTCTTGCCCAGCCGGATGGTCGCCCGCTCCTTTTTCCACAACGGCGCATCCGCATCCCGCGGCCCGGTCCGGAAGGTGGAAATGACACACACCGTGCCATCCAGGGTGGCCAGCCCCAGGATGCCCCAGTCCTCATAACCGTCCTTGGTCGTGGAGATGTCGACGGCGGTGATGCCCATGATGCGGTCCCCTTCTTCGTGCTTTACTTCCTGCAGGAAATCGAGCAGCCGCTCGGCCCGGTATCTGCGACGCGGCGCGTAGTACGCCTCCTGTGGCAGGGGCAGAGGCGCCGGCACCGTGACCTCGAACCGGTAAAAGGCCTCGATGGACTGCCGGACGAAATCCATGTCCGACAGCAGCGACGCGGGCAGGTCTGACCCGAGCAACTGGATGACCAATCGCTCCGCAGGCGGGGATACCGGCGGTGATGGCGGGTCAGCGGACGGTGGCGCTGGTGGCGCTGGCGCAGGTGGCGCGGACGATACGGCAGAGGCATTGTTCCGTGCCGGATGGTCGAGGGGCACCACCGGCGACGGGGAAGGATGTTCCGCGGCACAGGCAACCGACAGGCAGACAATGAGCAACGTGAAAAACAGTGGTCGCAAGGCGGGTCAGCGGACCGTTTCCGGCGTGGCACCGGGCCATCCGGGTGTCCGCTTGTGAAGGGTGTCGCGTTTGACCGGACGGCGGACGAGCTCGTAGCGGGAGCAGTATTTTTCCCAGAGCTGCAGCACCCGGCGCACCTCGGGATCGTCTCCGGTGGACTCCGCCTGTTTCGCCAGCTCGCCCTTCCCTTCCTCGCAGAGGTAGTACGCCTCTTCATCCACCCAGGAACCGGCGCTGTACCCGTAGCTCTGCGGGTAGTCCCGGGCGGCCATCACCGCCAGCATATCGATGAAGGTCATCACCAGCCGGGCCTTGCGCACGTTGTACGGATCGATTTCCATCACCTCGCCCAGGCGGAACGCATATTCTTCCACCAGCTCGTCGGCGGTCTCGGGATCCTCGTACTCGATGGTCACCATGATATCGTCCTGTGGTCGAATGGCACCGCCGCGGGCCACCAGGTCCGACAGGAAGAGCTGGCTGGTGTTGGCAAAATAGTGAATGGCCTGAACGTCTTCCTTGTAGACGGAACTCTCCTCGCCGTAAAAGACGTTCATCCGCAGGGACGCGGGCAGATGAAGGCGGAAGTGCACGTCCATGGCCACGGTCTCGATGAGCGAAATGAACCGACCGCCGAACACGGCATCCACTTCGGCTTCTGAGCCGAGAAACACATAGGCGCCCTTTCCCGCTTCCGTCAGGGAATCCAGCAGCGAATCGTTGAAATCCCTTCCCACGCCCACGCCGGAAAGCCGGATGCGGCGCGTGTCATAATATCTGGAAATCATGGCAATCATGCCCTCGTCCGTCTCGCCCGTGTTGGTCAGCGCATCCGTGATGAGGACCACCCGGTTGGAGTGGTGTCCCTGGTAGGAGCGGTCCGCCAGGGCATAGCCCGTGGACAGGCCCAGATGCACGTCCGTGGCGCCCATGGGCTCCAGGGCGTCAATCGCCTGCTTCAGCTGCGCCATGTCGTCGCGGCCCACCACGAAGTTCTCCACCGGCGTGCACACCTCGTGGTCGAACAGCACGAGATGCACCATGTCGCCGTCCTTCAGCTCGGACACGCTCTTGCGCAGCCCCCGCTTCAGGTATTCCATCCGCCCTTCGTCGCTCATGGAACCCGAGCGGTCGATGACGAACGTGACGGCGGCGTTGCGGCGGGTCTGCTTCGTCACCGGCCGACCGGACACGGACAGGGCCAGGGAATACACGCCTTCCTGACGGGGATCCCGTTCCACCGCGGGCAGAATTGAAAAATCGTGACCGTCCTCCACCTCCGCCGTATCAAACGAAAAATAATTGAGCAGCTCGTGGGGACGGATGTGTTCAACGGGCAGGGGCAGGAAGCTGTCGATGGCGAACATCACCCGCTGGGCCGACGACAGGCTCATGGAATCGTCGTTGGACAGATAGATGGCGGCGCCCCAGTCCTCGTATTCGTCCGCGGGCAGGTCGTCATCAGCGGCAATCTGCGCATCTTCCTTGCTTTCCGATTTCTCTTCCCGGTCCGGCGCACCCGAAGAAGCCGGGGCTTCCTGTGCCATCTCCATGGACGGCGCGGACATGTCCGCCGACAGGACCGGCGTGGGCATTGACGACGGCATCGCCGGGGCCGGTGGCGCCGGTGTGGAGGGTTTCGCGCTGCTCGCCCGTTTGCTCTTTGCACCGGACGGTGCCGTACTGCCCGCCACCATCCCGCCTCCGTAACCGCTGCCGCTGCCGCCACCGCCACCGCCGGTGGAAATCCCGGCCAGCTTCGCGTCCTCCTCATACCGGCCGAAGCATTCGCCCATCCGCATGGTCAGGGCCGGCAGGTCTCGATAATTCAACTTCGGCGGCGAAACCGATCGATTCTTGCGCGCAACGGGCGCCGGCGTAAACCGATGGGGCGGCGCGTTGTAGACGGATCCGCCACCACCTTCCCGGTCACTGTCCGCGTCCCCGTCCGCGTCCGCATCGGAAGCACCCACCACGTTCACCGCCACGGCGGGCCCGCAACCAGCGGCCAGCAGCGCCACAATGATAGTCAACAAACCGGATTGTCTCATGTTTCACCTCTTCTTCGCCCGCTGGCGACGTCCTTGCCCGGCATCTGTACCGTGCCCGTATGGGGGGTGTGGACGGAAGCCGGAAAGAAAAGATCTGAAAAAAGAATCGTTCAACCGACCAGCGCCGCCATGATGTCGCGCTCGTCCACTGCCCCTTCCCGGACCACCTTCACCGCATCGCCAGTCACATCCACCAGCGTGGACGTCACCCGGCCGGCCACATCCCCCGCATCCACCAGCAGGGCGACCACGCGGCCGAAATTCTTTTTTACCTGCGCCACCGACGACGCGCCGGTGCGATTGGACAGATTCGCCGACGAGACCAGCACCGGTGCGCCGAACGCGGACACCACCGCGGCCGTATCCGGATCGTCGGCCAGCCGCACGCCCATCCAGCCGGTCGCCCTGGCCACGGCCCGACGGACCCCGGGATGCAGCGCGTCCCCCGGCGCCACCAGCAGGGTCAGGGGACCCGGCCAGAACCGATCCATCAACCGTCGGGCGTCCGCCGACACCTCCTTCGCCACCTGGTCCACACCCGCCGGGTCGGGCAGCAGCACCAGGGCCGGTGCGTTCTTCACCCGGCGCTTCGCCTGCAGCAGTGCCATCACCGGGCGATCCGACTGCAGGTCCGCCATCAGCCGATATCCGGACGGAGAGGGAAGGCACGCGATGCCGCCCTCTTTCAGTGTGGCAACAATCTGCAATACGATGTCGGGATTGGAACGGAACTTAGCAATCGACACAACTTTCATTCACTTCACCCTTCATAGTGCCTGCGCTTCTTGGCCATCATCCGGTTGTCCGCTTCCTTGAGGATGTCGTCGAGGGACTTGCCGCTGTCCGGCTCGAAGTAGCTGGAACCAACGGACATGGACAAGGAGAAGGGACGTCCGCCGTACCGGTTGAAATCGTCAATCTTGTCGCGCATGCGCAGCAGAATGCGGCTTTCGGGCTCGGCGTTATCCCCGATGTGAATGATGACCGTGAATTCGTCGCCGCCCATCCGCGCGATGACGTCCTTGCGGCGGAACGTGTCTGTCAGCACCTGCGCGGCGCCGGTCAGGGCCGCGTCTCCTTCGTCGTGACCGAAATGGTCGTTAATCTGCTTCAGGCCGTCCAGATCCGCATAAAACACCAGAAGGCGACCGCCCGCCTGCTGGGCCGATTCAATCATCTTCTGGCTGAGGGTCACAAACCCGCGCCGGTTATACAGCCCCGTCAGCTCGTCCACCATGGACTGGATTTTCAGTTCCTGCATGAGCAGCGAACTCTTCAGCGACGAACCGATGTGCAGCCGCAGCTCCTCATACATGAAAAACGGCTGATCGTCCGTGTAGTCGAACAACACGTAACCGAACTGCTCATCCTTGAAGAACAGGGGCATGAAGATGGGATAGAGGGGCGTCCCGTCCGCAGGGCGCATGATGGCGGGAAAGAGGTCGGCCGAATCGAATTCGCTGTGTTCTTCGGGCACCGCGATGCCCCGCGCATGGTCAAACCCCACAACCACCCGGGATTTTGAAGGAAAGCGCCAGCGATCCGTCGTCATGACCGAGGCCTGATCATACAGGGCAAAGACGAACCGGTTGATGTGAATGTGGGGAAACTCTTCCGAAATGGTGTAACGCAACCGCGACTGGTCGAACGTGGTGATAATCTTCTGGGAGGTCTCGCGAATTTTCAGCTGGAACGCGGCTTCTTCCATGTTCCTTGTCTGGGTGGCGCGCAGCTTGTGTTCCCGCAGCAGCACCTGCGCCTGCTGGAGCAGGTTGTTCCCGTTGGCACTGTGCTGGTGGTCCAGATCCAGCGCGTTCACATACATGGACAGTTCAATGAGCAGCGCCTGCATCGACTCAATGTCGCCGGCGAGCCCGTCCACACGGAACAGATACATGTCCAGAGCATTGAGAAACGGATTGCGGGCGTCCATCTGCTCGATGTTCTTTTCGAACGATTCCACCACGGCCCGCAGGCTGCGGAGGATCAGCTCATCCGCCGTTGGCGAAAACAGGTTCAGGCCCAGCACATTGCCCACCCGCCGCCGGATGCGGACCAGCAGCTCGTCGCGATTCATGAAGGCCGACAACGGATCGGACGGCGGTGTGGATTCCCGGATGGTGCTCGGGAAACAGCCGCAGGAACGCCGGTACACGGCGGTCGTTGGAAGGACCTCAACGGCGGGCACGGTTTCGCCGCGCAATTTCTGGACGATGGTCTCCAGCGCGAGGCCCCCCATCTGGAACAGGGGCTGCTTGATGGTGGACAACGACGGCAGGACGATGGAGGCATCCGCGATGTCGTCGAAGCCGGCCACTGCCACATCCGTGGGAATGTGCACACCGCGCTTCTTCAGCTCCGAAATGGCGCCGATGGCCGTCTCGTCGTCCACGCACATCACCGCATCGAAGGGCGTGCGGGAAGAGTACAGCGAGCGCACCGCGTTGACGCCCGAACGGGCCGAGAAGTTACCCTCCAGCACCAGGGCGGGATTGTATTCGATGTGGTGACTGTCGAGGGCCTTCCGGTAGGAGTCAAACCGGGCCTCCGCCTCCCCGTGCCCCGGGGGCCCTTTGACAAACGCAATATTGCGATAGCCGTGGTGATTGATGAAATGGTCGACCATTTCCGCCACGCCGGAGGCGTTGTCGGGCAGGATGCAGGCCGCGCCCGGCACCTCGTAGGACAGGCTCACCATGGGCAGCGCCAGCAACTCGGCGCAGAGTTTCTGCAAAAAGTCTTCTTCGACGAATTCCGCAATGGCGCCGGCAAACAGAATCAAACCGTCCAGATGGCTGTTGAGGGCAAAGTCACGGACGACCTGAAAGTGCATGTCGAGGCTGTCCACCCGATCCTGGGACGTTGCCACGAAGGTGACCACTTCCACGCCCCGGGCCCGGGCCGCCCGGTAGACGCCCTTCCACAGCAATGACTGACAGGGCTCGTGGAGGGACGAAACAATGACGCCGATTCTGGTTGGCACCTCTGTCATGAATGGAGCGAGTGTATTTTCTTCACGTTGAATTTTAAAGGGAAAACAGTCACATGTACAAACGTGACGACCGTGCTATAAAGCGGCCATGGCACTCTACCGGACATTCCGAAAAATCCGCCTGCAGGACGTGGACGCGGCGGGCATCGTCTTCTTCCCGAAATTCCTCGAATACTGCCACGACGCCTATTTCGAATTCCTTGAGCAGGAAGGGCTCGATCTGGCGGCGGGCATTTCGTCCGGCCCCTACATCCTTCCACTGGTTCACGCGGAAGCGGATTTCCGTGCGCCCCTGCGGTTCGGCGACGAAGTGGAAGTCATCGTGGCCACCGCCGTCGCCGGCCAGTCGAGCTACACGGTCCGCTACCTCGTCAGGAAGCGCGCCGATCAGACCCTGTGCTGTGAGGCGTCCACCGTTCACGCGGCCATCGAACGGACGACCTTCAAACCCATGAAAGAACTGCCGGAGCGGGTATGTGCCATCCTGAAGCTGCAGTACCCGCAGGCCAAACCATGACAGGAAGCATCATGCGCATCATTGTGGCCGCGACAATTCTGATCCTCAGTGCCTGCTCGGTGAAACCACCCGAGGGACAGATGGCATGCACCAGCGATTCCGAATGTCCCGACGGCTGGATCTGCGACACGGATTCCCTGTGCTACGGGGCAGGGGACACAGCGGCACCGGCCGACGACACCGACGGCGAAGACACCTGACGGTCCGGCTTTTTTTCTTGAAACTCCCCATCAAAGGTGTTTCCTTCAACATCGAAAATGCCTGAACATCAGTGAGGTTATTCCACATGAAAGTGATTCTGGCCGGTTTCAACCTGGACGCCTCGGTCATCGACGAAGCCCGCGCTGCCGGCGTCGCCGCCGAAAAACTCACGCCGGAGGTCCTGTCCGCTGCCTACGCCCGCATCAGCCGCAATCCCGCCCCCGTCAACGAACTGCGGGCCCAGGCCCTCACCGAGGTGGAGAAGGCGCGGCAGTCCAACCGGAAAATCATCTTCGGCATGGGACACCATTCGGTTGCCGAACACGCGGTGTTCAACTTTGATATCCTCGGCATTTCCCGGCTGGCCATCGAGTATCTCGAACACTTCCGGCTCTGCTCCTTCACCGAAAAAAGCCAGCGCTACATCACCCTCGACAACGATTTCGTCATGCCCGGAGAACTGGCGGGCACGCCCTTCGAGCCCCGGCTGCGCAACCTCATCGCGGATCAGGCCCGCATCTACGAACAACTGCACCGGACCATCTTCGCCCGGCTGCAGCAGCGCCATGCAGATCTGGTCGCCACCCGCGCCGGAAGCGTCCTGGTAGACGGCTGGGCCAAGGAAGACGCCCGCTATGCCACCCTCCTGTGCACCAGCGGCCAGCTCGGTTTCACCGCCAACGCCCGCAACCTGGAGCTGATCATCAAGCGACTGAATGCCGCTCCCCTGGAGGAAGTGCGCGATCTGGCAAAGCAGTTCTACGACGCCGCCGTTGCGGTAGCGCCGTCCATCCTGCTGTTCACGCAACCATCTCCCTTCGACGTGGAAACCCGCAGCGACCTGTCCTCCCTGGCCCGCTGCGCGCTGCCGGCGCAGACAGACGGACCGACCGCCTCTGACGCTTCCCTCATCCACTGCACGCCGGATGCGGATCGACGCGTGGCCGCCGCCCTGCTCCACTGCGCCTCCAGTCTGTCCATGTCCACGTGCCTGCAAACGGTAACCGCGATGGATGACGCCGCCCTGCGCAAGGTATTTGAGACCGCCTTTGCCCGGATGGAATTCTACGACGCACCGCCGCGCGAATTCGAACACATCCAGCTCACCTTTGAGGTGCAGATATCGGCAGCCGCCTACGGACAACTGAAACGCCACCGGATGATGTCCCAGAGCGCACAGTCCTACCTGCCGTCCCTGGGCCTCACCGTTCCCCCCGCGGTGGAGGAGGCGGGCCTGGCCGATGCCTTCCGCGCCCACGGGGAAGTGGCCGCAGCCCTGTTCGCAGACATTCTGGCACAGCAGCCCGACGCAGCGCCCTATGCCCTGACCAACGCCCACCGGCGCCGGGTGGTGGTGACGACCAACCTGCGGGACCTCTACCATTTCTGCCGCCTGCGGGAGGACGCCCACGCCCAGTGGGATATCCGCCGGCTGGCTGCCGTCATGCGCGAACAGGCACAGCGGGCCATGCCCCTCTCCACCCTGCTCCTCTGCGGCAAGGACAGCTACGTGGAGCGCTATTGTGCCCTGTTCGGCCGCCGGCCGGCCATGGATCCCGCCGCGCCCGCCGCGGAGTGAGGGAGACCGGGGGCATGCTGCACCTGGCCAACGATCCGGACATCCTCCTTGCTCTCCTCGAACAGACTGCCGGTCGCCTGGATATCACCATCCGCTACGAACCCATCCTGGGAGCCACAAATCAGTCTCATTCGCCGGGAGGCCTGTGCCGGCTGAAGGACCGCAATCTCCTCATCGTCGACGCATCCCTCAACGCGGGACAGAAATGCGCGGTCATCGCCGACAACCTCCGGCGCTTCGACCTGGGGGATATCTTTGTCCCGCCGCTGGTCCGCCACCTGCTCGAAAGAGATGACCTTCCGCCGGTTTGAACCGCACAGGATTTGCATTATATTTCTGTACAAGAATCGGGCCTTCCCGTATCGTCAGGGTTCGAAATTGGCCGTTATCATTGGAGAATTCAGATGGGAGAGAATCGTCTGTTCTGGCCGCAGGAGATGATGGACGAATGGGTGGTCGACGAAAAGGCCGTCATTGAGGAAGATGTCCTCACCATTGTCGAAGAACAGAAAAAATACCGCATCCGCCAGGCGGTCCTCTTTGTGACGGATGTGGGCGACGGCCAGGACAGCCACTCCCTGCTCGGTCGGGTAAAAGAAGTGGAAACCCTTGTCTCCGGCGGCGCCGAACACTACATGGATTCGGTCATCATCAAGGATTCTGCCTACCAGGTGGTGCAGGGGTTCACGGGAGTACCGGTCGTCAACCGGACCGCGCAGGCCGCTGCAACCGGCATCAAGGGCGACAACATCGCCGGAGCAGTGAAGACCCGCGCCGGTGAAACAGATTCGGACGACAAGGAACTGCTGGCGAATTTCCTGCTGAACAACCTGTAATCAAATGAGTGCTGTGCAGCCCAATCTCATGAGGACAAAATGAAAGACCGATTGCTGGGTCGCGTGGTCGCCGATCGATATCGACTGGAATCCCGTCTGGGCGTCGGCGGCATGGGCGCTGTGTACCGGGCCAGACACCTGCTCATTGACCGTGTGGTGGCCATCAAGATCCTGCAGCCCGAAAAGCGGGGCGAAGAACACTTCCGGGCCTGGTTCCTGCGGGAAGCCAGGGCCGCCAACCGGATCAACCACGCCAACATCGTGGACATCTCGGATTTCGGCGAAACCGAAGACGGGCTCGCCTACCTGGTGATGGAACTCCTGGTGGGAGACGCCCTGTCCAGCCTCATCGCAAGGGGCCCCATGGATCTGGACACCTCCCTCGACATCATGGAGCAGATCGCCGCAGCCCTCGCCCGCGCCCACGATCTGGGCGTCGTCCACCGGGACCTGAAGCCCGACAACATTCACCTGATCAACCGTTCGGGACGCAAGAATTTTGTAAAAGTCATCGACTTCGGACTGGCCCGTCTCTCCCAGGACGGACGGCTTGCCGCCAAGGGCGCCATATTCGGCACACCCGAGTACATGTCGCCCGAACAGGCGAGAGGCGAAGATGCCACACCTCTGTCCGACCTGTATTCCATGGGCGTCATCCTCTTTGAGATGCTGACGGGACGACTTCCCTACAACGCCAAGGATCGGGACGGCTTCATCGAAGCGCACAAGCACCAGAAACCCCTCATCGCCATGGACGTGAACCCGTCACTGGATCCGTCCGTATCCGAAACCATCGCCATGCTCCTCGAAAAGGATCCCGCCAACCGGTTCCGGGATGCCCATCACTTCCTCGAAAAAATAAAATCCCTCCAGCGGCGGGTCGCGCCGCCCACCGTGGCCACATGGGTGGCATCGAACAACAGCGAACCGCGTCGGGACAA
Source organism: Deltaproteobacteria bacterium (assembly GCA_029565915.1). GTDB lineage: Bacteria > Myxococcota_A > Polyangia > JAAYKL01 > JAAYKL01 > JAKQNG01. The sequence continues at coordinate 32,836 of JAKQNG010000039.1, read as the reverse complement.
CTCGGGTGTCATCAGCACATTCTCGCCCGCGGGGCTCAACGACGTGGCCGCCTGGGCCCTGAAGGCCACCGTATTCGGACGGATGGTGGCCACCGCCTATCCGGGGGGCGCGGGCCCGTCCCAGGTGATGAAGGCCATCGAAAGCATCTGGCGACTCGCCGCCGCCTCCACCCGACTGGATGGCGAACTGCAGGCGGAAGCGCGGCGCAACGAGCAACTGCGCGGGCGCACCAAGGACTTTTCTGCACAGCTCGGTCGACGCATTGAAGACCTCTCCAGGGCCAAGTCGAAACTGAAGCGGGAAATCGCCGCTGCCCGGGTGGATCTGGAACGGTTGAAGAAAGATTACGAAGATGCGGACCGGGAGCTGAAGCAGGCGAGGGACATCATCTCCTCCATCGACAAGGGACGTGACGAAATGAGCGCCCACCTGCGGGACGCCTACGAAAAGGCCGGCGCCATGGCCGCCCGTCGGCAGTCCCGCTCCGAAGCGGTGGCCAAGGTGGAATCCAAGATTGCCAAGTGGCAGGAAGAGGCCCGGCAGATCGACACCCAGCTGGAGGAATACCGGCGTCAGCTCGATCGCCAGACCACCACCTCCGACGATGATCTAGTGGCGGGCCAGCGCCGCCTCGCCGCCAAGGTCAAGGAGCGGGAAACCTACTCGATGAAGCTCGAAGAATCTGCGGACTACCTCGCGAGCCACTTCAAGGGCCGTCCCGAATGCGAAGACCTGTTCAAAGAACTCGAAGAACTGGACCGCAACAGCGTGATCATCGAACCCAATCCCAGCATGCTGGTCTGACGAAGGCCCCGATTCCGCCAATTAATAGGGATTATCCGTAGTCGGTTCCACGGGCGCGGGCATCGCGGACTTCCGCATGATGGGCCTCGTCGCAGCGGGTGACGGGGGAATGGCCACCGGCGCCGGGAGGATTTCCACGGGCGTCGCGGCCGGAGAAACCTCCGCATCCGTCGGCGGAGGCACTGCTTCAGCGCGCCGGGCAACGGGGCTGGCCACGGGCTTCAAAACGACAGTCATCAGCTCGGACGAATCGATCACCACGTCACGCGTCACCGGATCGAAGCCGGCCACCTCGACAGTGACCGTGTGATACGCATCGGACGGCGGGAGGATCAGGTAGGGCGGATTTCCCGACAGCCGGACCCCGTCCACCGTGACCACTGCCCTCGTGTCCGCCGGTTCAATCCGGACCGTGAGGATGACATCTTCCGCAATCAGGTGCCGCGCGCCGCCAAAAAAGAATTGCGCAGCGAGAAGAACGAGGAGAAGCAGGAAGATGACACTGGAAAACACCACCCAGACCACGCGCACCAGTTTCCGTCGCCGCTGCCCCGCGTAGAACTCCGGCATGTCGATGATGACGGTGGGCAGTGCCATTTCCTGTTCCGGTGTCATTGCTCGGCGCTCTTCCTTTGCCACATTCATCGCTTGTGTCCGACCGCTCCTGCCCGCCTGCCTGAGAAGACAGGCAACCTGCTGTAATTAAAGAAGAACCAACCGCCGAAAACAAGCAACTTTTACGATTTCAACTTCGCCTGCGCCTGCTGCATCAGCCGGGTGAAGCGCTCCATCATGTGGGGGATGTCCATGGCGGCACGCCGGAGCACTTCGATGGCGGCCATGGGGCGATTGGCCCGGATGAGCACCACGGCCAGATCCCATCGGGCATCGGGCCAGGCGGGGTTGAGGGCAATGGCCCGCTCCAGGCTGCGCACCCCTTCGTCCACCTGACCCTGTGCGGCCAGGCACAGGCCGAGGCCCTTCAGCGCATAGACATGGTCCGGGTCAATGGCGAGGGCCCTGCGACAGCAGTTCTCCCCTCGGTCGGGAAAACCGCGGAAGTACTCCACATACCCCAGCAGGTCCAGCGCCCGCAGGGAATCTGCATCCACCGCGAGCACCTCCTCAAGAAGCGCGGCCGCATCGTCAAATTTTCTGTTTTCCGCGAGTTCCCGGGCCCGGTTGTAGCGCTCCGCCATCTGATTGCGGGTGTCCATTGCCCGACTGTAGCATATCAGATGCCGGATACCTGCGTGATCCCCGCCGGACAGGAGATTTTTTTATACATGACACTGGGGTTGTTGGAATTCTCAAACCAGCCGAGGAACCAGTCACATCCCTCCATGAGCAGGGTCTTGCTGCCGAAGGCCGCCTGGCACATGTTGTGGATGCATGTCCGGTCACCGCTGCACGTGGTGTAGAATCCACCGTAGGTCGCACCGAGGGGCGGATTTCCCCACTGGGTGGAACAGCCGTTGAACTGCCCGACGCCGCCGCCGGGAATCAGCAGGTCGAAGGCATTGGTGCCACCGTCGCCGATGTTGATGACCTGCACCACCATCTGCTTGCCGGAAACCGGCCCGCTCTTGAAATCGAGCTGGTAGCAGTCGCCGCAGGCGGCGTCCGCGTTATTGAAGGCGGCCCATCCGTAGGAGAGGTTGTCGCTGACCTCAATGGGCGAATAGTCCCAGCACTGGTACACCGGCCCGCCGTTGCAGCCGCTGGCATCATTGCGACCCGAAGACAGAAAATTGTTGTTGATGTCGCACTGCCTCATGTTGCTGTGCCAGCCGCAGTGAGGCTTGCAGCAGTCCCAGTAGCGGGTCGTGGCGGCAATGGGACCGTCCACAATGGGATCGAGATCCGGGATGACCGGGTCGTCTTCCGTGTCCTCTTCTTCCGTATCCTCGCCGCAGTTCGTACAGACCGTTCCCCCGTCCGACAGCTCGACCCAGTCGAGGTTCAGGATGCCCAGAGTCGTGTTCGACGAAAAGCTGGCAACGAGCACCAGCGTGTGCACGCCGGTGGCGTTGATGTCGATGTCGACTTCCTGCCAGGAACTCCAGCCGCCCGACGGAGATGGCGTCAGGGTTCCGGCGAGGGCGCCTCCCGCAGAGTCGAGACGCACCTCCAGCGATCCCCCTGAAGGCTCCTTGGCATAGCGGACGGTCAGGGTGTCATGGCCGGTAAAATCCACCGAATGGAACGACATGGTGTCCCCGTGTTCGATGTACCCGATGGTGGTGTCCCCGTTTTCCAGTTCCGTTCCGGTCTGGGCGCCGGTGAAGGTGCTGTTGCAGTTACCCCGGGTGGTGCCGTGGGAACACTCCACCTGGATGCGGACCGGCGATGGCGACACATCGGAATCGGAATCGGAATCGGAATCGGAATCGGAATCGCTGTCGGCATCGCTGTCGCTGTCGGCATCGCTGTCGCTGTCGGAATCGCTGTCACTGTCGGAATCGCTGTCACTGTCGGCATCGCTGTCGCTGTCGGAATCGCTGTCACTGTCGGAATCGCTGTCGCTGTCCCCGGAGGAGTCCCCGTCATCGTCCCGGTCCGAAGCGGCGGGGACGTTGGAGCGGCATGCAGGCAGCAGGGCAACAAAGAGGAGCAGCAGGGCAACAGAAGTAATGCGCATTGGTCAATCTCCTTTGTCAGTCGAAAACGTCTGTCCGGAAATATGTGTCGCGCGCGGGAGCAAAAGGGTGGGTTTTCCCGCACCGCAGGCCAAAAAACACCACGAGATGCGGCAGAACTGAAAAAATGCGACAAAACCAGAACGAATCGTCAGGATGAAAAGGAAGGGGCAGAAACCGGAATCAGGCGTTGTCCTTGAGCCAGTTGGTCCAGGCAGCCGCGTCCATGCCGAAATTCTGGCCCGTCAGCATGCGCAGGGCGGTGGACACCTGCTGCTGCACATTCGTCTCTGTCCGCGACAGGGCGCCCACCAGGGATTTCACCGCTGTCCGGTCCCCGATCCGACCGAGAACGGTTGCCGATGCAGCCGCGACGGCCGCGTCCGGGTTCTTGAGGGACTTGACCATCGCCGCAGTGGACAGAGGGCCCAGCTTCACCAGGGATGCCACCGCATGGGCCCGGACTTCCTCATCCGCCAGCATGGCCGCCAGGGGCGCCACCACGTTGGGTTTTGCATAGTTGGACAGGGCCGCCACGCAGTGATATCGCACGGACCGGGCATCATCCTTCAGTCCCTTGATCAGGACTGCCATGGCCCGATCGTCCGCCAGCTTGCCCAGGGCATAGGCAGCCATGGCCTTGACGTGGTCGAAGGTGTCCTTCTGCAGCAGGTTGATCAACAGAGGCACGGCCCGGGGATCGCCCTGGGTGCCGAGGGCCTTGGCCGCGCAGGCCCGGACCGGCGCGTTGGCGTCCTGCACCGCCGCCAGCAGGGGTTCCACCGTCCGCGGATCCTTGATGTCGGACATGGCACAGGCGGCCGCATTGCGCAGGCGGATTTCCTCTCCCTGCAGCACTTTCACCAGGGTGTCCACGACTGCCGTGTCCTTCGTACGCCCCAGGGCCACAATCAACATGCGACGGTCCGCCTCGGACGTGGTGGACTCATATTCCTTGAGCAACCCCGCCACCCCTGCCGGACCGATGCCGGCGATGACTTCATAGACGGCGTTGCGCACGCCGCCATGTTTGTCGGACAGGGCCTTGATGAGCAGCGGAATGCTGGCCGGATCGTTGAGCTCCTTCAGTACACCCACCGTCACGACGCGGACCTTGAAATCCTCTGCCCCCAGCAACTGCTCCACCACCCCGGAAACCTGCGCGAACGTGAACTTCTTCATCGCATCCGCCGCCGCCGCGCGCACTTTCGGATCCTCGTCCTTCATGGCCGTCGCCAGCGCATCCAGCCCCGCCGGATCGCCGACGCGCCCCAGCAGCTCCGCGGCTCTGGTCCGCACCTGCACGCTGGAGTGCCCCACTGCCTTCTTCACCGCGTCGAGGCATTCCCCTTTCTTCTGCAACAGCTCCGCCATCACGCCGTCCACGGCCTTCATGTCTTCCTGGGCCAGCTTCTCCACCAGGGGCCCGCACACGTCCACTTTCACCGGTGCCGGCTTTTCCCCTGCACACCCTCCCAGGATGGCGACAAACAGCGAAGCAGACAGCGTAATCCAACCATTTCTCATGATGTCCTCCCGTTCGTTCACTGACATGATGTCATTTCACGCGCGATTATATGGAAATCGGGGCAATCGCCTAGCCGTTAGTAGGAAAAAACCAGCCCCACGCCGCCCGAAATCTCGTTGGCGGTTCGCGCAGGCCCGTCGCCCACCCGACGGTGTCGACGCACAACTTCGGTAAACGCGCGAAGCGGTCCGATCAGTTCCACGTGGAGGGACAACCCGACAAGGGATTCTGACGAAAAGATGCCCGCCCCGCCGGCAATGTCCTGACCGGCAAAGAATGCCCGCAGGGAAAAGCGCTGCACGGGTGCCAGCTCCATCTTGAACAGCAGCCAGTGGGGTCGGTGGTCACTCTGAAAATCATACCGCGCACCGATACGGAACCGATCCGCCATCTGCAGGGACAGATCCACCGCGAACCCGTGGCTGTCCGACCCTTCGATAGCGGTATTCGCCAGGTGTTCCGCAAACGTGTTGCGCAGCCCGGTCACCGGATCCCGGCTGAAGGAACGGCGGTTGCGGTCGTAGAAGGGATTGATCAGGGCCGGATAGTAATCTTCCCCCGCATAGCGGTACTCGCCACTGACCTGCAGGGTCAGCTCCCGCTCCTGCGACAACGTCGCGCCGGCGGCCAGTCCTCCATGGACTCCCGCGCTGCCGTCGCAGCCCAGCACATCCACCCGGGCCTCCAGGGAAAACCGCTGTTGATCGACCAGCAGCAGTCCCGCATCACCACCCGCGATGAGGATGAACCGCCGGCCGTCCACCATGGTCCGGTGAGGAACCCCCGTATCCGTCAACAGGGAAAGGGCCACCTGAAAACGACGCCCCCACGGGGACTGCGAAAAGAAGGAGAACGGCGCCACGTGCGCCCTTCCGCCGATGATGGCCGGCGCCACCACGTCCTGCATGAAGAACTCGAGGCCGTTGCCGCGGACGTCCACGGACAGCAACGCACCGCCCTGATAGTGGTCCATGTCCATTGAATTGAAGTAATGACTGACCACCGTGCCGTGCCCGATTTGCACATCATTCAACTCCCCCAGGTGAATCAGCGCGACAGCGTCCTCCCATTCGCGGCGGTAGTCCACGGCCCGCAGAATGCGCGCCCAGTCGGAGGGTTCGTCGAAATCCTGCTCCCGCAGCACCCGCGCGTCATCCGGCGCGTTGTCCAGGACGCGCAGCCGGAACGGTCCCGACAATGAGAGTGTCAGATGGCGCAGACGGAACCCCTGCTCCGCAAGCAGAAGGACAAACAGGTCCTCGTCCACTCCGCCGATACCGGTGTCGAAACGGGAATAGAATGAAAAGTCGTCGGTCCCGGAAGGCTCGCCCGCGAAGAGCGACCGTGCAATGAGGAGGCTGCACAGCAGGCCGGCGCCCACAGCAACTCTGTAAGAAATTTCACTGTTCACGGGCAAGGAGGGGCTCCCGTCACGCCCGTCAATCGCGGCACTCGACCGCAATCACCCATCGACCCGTCCCGCTCCGCAGGCCCGCCGCGATAAACGGAGTTCCCGATGAGGATTTCCCTTCGACCACCACCTGGCGACCATCCGGGCGGGTGAGGTTCAGGGTCAGCTTCAGGGCCTTTCCTTCGCGTCCGTTGAACTGCAGCGTTCCCTTCAGTTCGCCGGGGAGTTCCAGTTCGCCGTCCGTCCCGAGCGAGAGTTCATACTTTTTTTCGTGCACCAGCCGGAAGGAATGAAACCCGTCAAAGGGCGGTTTCGCAAATACCTCCGCGTAGGGCAGCAGCGCCTTGTCCACGCCGCCTTCCGCCGGAGACGCCTCCACGGTCAATACCCGGCAGATCACCCGCTCCGCCGCCTCCGCGCGACCGTTGCCCGCGGCCATGAAGGCAACCGCCACCAGTGCCGCTGCCAGCCACCGCCAGGTCCCTGATCCGATTCTTCCGTTTGTGTCAGTCATCGATCCACACCACTGCAATGCTCCGGCCGTTGTCGGTCAGAATGCGGTATTGCGTTCCGCGCACTTCATCGCTGTTCGCGATGCGCGCCTCGGATATCAGCTCTCCGGCGGAGGCCTGCCAGGTTTCCGGCGCCTTTGCACCGGGCATGGTCGGTACCGACGGATGGCCGGCGAGTCCAATTGCCAGCAGGGCCGCCGATGCCGCTCCGACAACGGACACGGCCGGAATCCACACCACCTTGCGGTAATCGAAGAACTCCTTCAGGTACACCCGCAGCCGCTCCACGGCACCGGGCCTTTCCACCCGGCTTTGCACGAGATTCATCACCCGCTTGTCAAAGCCGTCAAACGAAACCCCGTCCAGGCTGTCCTCGCCCAGAATCCGGAAGGCCTCGCTCATCCGGGCATTGGCCGAAAGCTCCCTGCGGGCATCTGCCGATGCCATCAGCGCCTTTTCCACGTGGGCCCGCTGTCCCGGACTGAGCTCCCCGTCGTAGTACCGCCCGATGATGTCTTCGCTCAATGGTTCCATGTCAATCCACCGTCAATTCCCCATCCACATAGGGCTGGAGAGATCGTTGCAGCTTCTGGCGGGCATGGTGAAGTCTGGACATCACCGTACCCTTGGATATGTTCAGCGCCTTCGCCATGTCCGCGTAGGACATGCCTTCCACCTCGCGCATCAGGATGACCGCCCGGTGGTAAGGCGGCAGCTCGTCGATGGCCTGTCGCATCTGGTCCGCCAGCTCCCGGCGGGACAGGTTCTTCGACGGATTCATGCCGAGCCCGGAAGACAGCACACCGGGCCCTCCGCCCACCGTCTTCGCTCCGTGGACCCGCTCGTCGTACTCATCCCCCGCAAACCGTCCCTTCCTGCGCAACTGATCGATGCACAGGTTGACGACGATTCGATACAGCCAGGTGTAGAAACTGCTCGTCCCCTGAAAATTCCCGATGTACCGGTGCACCTTTACGAACCCTTCCTGGGCCACGTCCATCGCGTCGTCCGGGTTTTTCAGCATTCCGAGCGCCACCACGTACACTTTTTTCTGATAGCGCTGCACCAGTTGACTGAATGCCATCTCGTCGCCTTTCTGACAGCGCCGGACGAGGTCAAAATCGATTTCCCGCTCGTCGTCCGCACGCTCCCCGGCCGTCTCTGAGATGGACAAATCTGGGTTGGCTTTATTCATATGATTGCGCACTCTAGCACCAAAATACCGACAACCGCAATGTTCCCTTCGTTCGCCGGCCGGGGGAAATCACCGGGATCGCGACATCAATGAATCCAGCCAGTTACCCGTCGGTTTCCCCGCTTTATCCCCATTCTGTCCACAGGGATTTCCGGCAGAATCAGTTGGGCCGCGACCACATGAGGCAGTTCTGACCCGGTCGGCAGAAAGTCTGCAACCCACTGGAATCATGATAGTTTCAACGTCCGGTGAGGATGTATTGCCAGGGGCATGCCTCCGCGGAATGGACCTTCTGACCCACTGTGGCAGAAGTACCGCAGGAACGAGTTATCCACAGTCGGGAAACAGCGCCAGGAGTTTCCGGGATGCCCGTTCCATCTCTGCTTCATCCGCATCGGTGTCATGGGTATGGCCGAGCAGGTGCAGGATACCGTGGATGAGCAGGGTGGTGACTTCCCGGCGCAGGCTGTGTCCACGGGCAGCGGCCTGGCGGGCAGCGGTTTCAGTGGAAACGATGACATCACCCAGCATTCCGGGCAATTCCGGCACATGGGAATCCCCGAGGGGAAAGGACAGCACATCCGTGGGCCGATCCGTTCCCCGGTAATCCCGGTTCAACGCGCGGATGAAGGCGTCGTCGCACAGGACGAGGGAGAGTTCACAGTCCGCAACCCTGAGCGCGTCCATCACTTTCTGCGCACGCGCTTTCACGGTCCGCGGATCGATCCCGGACACATTTCCCCTGGTCACAATCCCGATTCGGCCGGCAGGGACGGCAGATTCATTTTTTTTCATGGCGCAACCTTATCCGGTTCCTCGCCCCGGGAAAACGTTTTCTGCTCCCCGAAGGTTATTCATTGCATCCCGGCGCCGAATGCTGTTTTGATCAAAACGTCGCTGGCCCTCGCGGGACAAGGCAGAAGCAGATCATGACTGTATATGACGACAACTCGGACAAGACCCGGATCGACATCAGCAATCCGTCGCCCGCCGGCATCCATCGGCAGGACGCCATCGTACAGATCTATCCACCCGGGCCCACCATGGGCAAAAAGTGGGAACTGACAAACACCACCATGTTCATCGGCCGGGACGCCGCCTGCGACATCGTGGTGGACAACACCGCCGTGTCCCGCCGCCACGCCAGCCTCAGCGTGACCGGCGCCAGCCGCTTTCTGTCAGACCTCCAGAGCACGAACGGCACCTTCGTGAACAACCAGCAGATCATCTCCCATCCCCTCGCCCAGGGTGACCAGATCAAAATCGGCGACGCGATTTTCAAGTATCTGGTGGGTTCGGACGTGGAGTCGGCCTATCACGAAGAAATTTACCGGATGACCATCATCGACGGACTGACGGGCATCTGCAACAAGCGGTATTTCCTCGATGAGCTGGCACGGGAAACCGCCCGCGCCGCTCGATATCAACGACACCTGTCCCTCATCATGTTCGATATCGACCACTTCAAATCCGTGAACGACACCCGGGGACACCTCGCCGGCGACACCGTTCTCGCGCACCTCACCCGTATCATCCGCGAACGGACGAGGAAGGACGAAGTCTTCGCCCGCTGGGGCGGTGAGGAATTCGCCATCCTTCTTCCCGAGTCTCCCCTGGATGCCGCCGTGGGATATGCCGAGACGCTGCGCCGCATGGTGGAAGACTCCCGCGTGGACTTCGGCTCCATGCCGATCCGGATCACCATCAGCATGGGTGTGGCCTCCATCCGGGGCGAAGATATCAGTGCCGACACATTCATTCAGATGGCCGATCGACAGCTCTACCGGGCCAAACGGGAAGGCCGCAACCGGGTCTGCAGCTGAACACTTCTGAATTGTCAGAAAAAACGAGGGGAGATGGCTATTCGGGCTTGTCGCGCATGCTCTTGCGCTCGCCGAGTTGCCGGATATCCATCCCGCTGGCAGAGCCCTTGACGTAAGTGAAAACGCGGGGCAGCAGAAACTCCTGACCGTCATCGGTGACAACGCGGATATCCACCTGCCCTTCTTCGTTGCCCACCGGCGTGGACACCGTCAGCTTGTTTTCACCCTGAATGGAAACCGTATCCACTTTGTTGCTGCCGATATACACGGAAATACCCATGTTCGAGTGGAATCCGGTTCCGATGATCTCCACCGGCTCGCCGCCGACCATGTTTCCGGTCTTGGGGTTCACGTCCGTGATGCTGAGAGGCTTCTCACAACCCGTCAGCGCCGCCGCGAGAACCACCATTCCAACTGTCGCGATTTTTCGAATCACTGCTCATCCTCCTTGGTTCTGATGAACGTCTGACCTGTTCCGATAAATATATCAACCTGTGACTGAATTGTGGTACAAGAGGCCGGGCGTTTTCGTCAAGGAGTTTTCAAGAATGTTGAAATCGTGCGTGGAAGAATTCCCGCCGCCGACGCTGCTCGCCCGGGTTGACATGATCATTGTAAAGCGATTAAGGAAAGGTCAGATTTTCACCGCGTGCAACAGGCATTGATGTGGCAAAGCAGCATCTACTCATAGTTGATTCCGATCCGAAGAGCCTCCGGGTGCTCGAAGTGAGCCTGAAAAAGGCCGGGTTCAGCATCACCCGGGCGGCCAACGGTGTGGACGCCCTGGAAAAAATCCGGATATCCGCGCCGGACATGATCATCACCGAAACCCTCATGCCGGAAATGGACGGGTTCGAGCTGATTGAGCGACTGAAGGAAAAGCCCGAGTGGGCGGACATTCCGGTCATGTTCCTCACTGCCCGCAAATCCATCGAAGACAAAATCCGCGGCCTCGAGCAAGGGGTCGAGGACTATCTCACCAAGCCCATCTTCATCCGGGAAATCCTCGCCCGCGTGTCACTCGTCATGCAGCGCCGCCAGCGGGAGCGCCTCGAAACCCGCGGTTCGAAAACCGAGTTTTCGGGCAACCTTCAGGACATGGGCATCGTAGACCTGATTCAGACCATCGATATCAGCCAGAAATCCGGTGTCATTTCGGTGGAACGGGACGCCGAGCGAGGCGAAATCTTTTTCAAGAACGGCAAGGTCATCGACGCGGAAACCCGCAGCCGGCGAGGCGACGAGGCCGTCTACCGGATGCTCGTCTGGTCCGAAGGCACCTTCCGCATTGAGTTCAAGGCCGTCAACCGCGAAGACCACATCACCCTGTCGACCCAGGGACTCCTCATGGAAGGCATGCGCCGGCTCGACGAATGGGGGCGCCTGCAGGAACAGCTGCCGCCGCTGACGTCGATCTTCGACATCGACGACGAACTGCTGGCCGAACGCCTCGGCGAGATTCCGGACGAAATCAACTCCCTGCTGAAACACTTCAACGGCGAACGGACACTGATGGAGGTGGTGGATCTCTGCCCCCTCGGCGACCTCGAAGCGCTGACCATCATCACCAAACTCTATTTCGAAGGCCTGATCTGCGACATGGGTGTGGTGGGTTCCCACGAAGCCGGAGATGACCTGCTCGACGGCCATCCGGACGGGGACATGCTGACGACGGACGGCCACGGGGAATCCCACGCGGAAGAACCCGACTCCTGGCAACCGACCCATCCGACGGAAGGCACCCGGTCTGTCGTTCCCCCACCGGCCACGCCGTCCCGCACCGCCGATGGGCCATCCATCATGGAAACCATCCGGATGAAACCGTCCGCACCGCCCCGGGAAGCCGAACACCGCCCCGCCCTGCAGAGCAGCTTTGTGTCGGCCCTCTCCCGCACGTCGGTTGCACCGCCGCCGCCGGACAACGACGACGCGGGCGATGATTCCCTGACGAGTACCGGCTCCTATGCGGTGCCCCAGGAGGCGGCCCGGAATCTGAGCGAAGATACGGCTGCGGCGAAAGGTGGCAACCGGATGGACACCCTTTCGCCGGTGAAACGCGACGCTGCCGCAGCGGCTGCGGTGATCGGCCAGGTGAAATTGACTTCGGCGGGACGGACGACCAATCCGCCTCCCGGTGTCAAACCGGCGCCGGCAACTGCCCTGCCCAGGCCCCTCTCCATGAGCGAAACGAAAACGATGCTCCACGGTCCGGCCGTGGTGCCGGTCCCTGTCTCTGCGCCTGTGCCGGTCCCTGTCGCCGCGCCTGTGCCGGAACTGGAACCTGCGCCGTCAAAGGAAGTTCCACCACCGAAGGAACCCGCACCGCCCGAAAAGACCCCGGCGCCCGAACCCGCAGCGCCGGAACCCGCACCGACGCCGCCCCCTGCCGGCGATGCCGCGGCACCTGTCGTCGAACCGGACGAAGCCCGGGTACTTCCCGTCCCCGATGACGGGGAATGGGACGAACCGATAGTGCGGCCCCGGAGACGCGGTGGATGGCAGATCGCCGCCGTGGCCATCCTGGTCATTGGCGCCGGCGCCGCCGGTTTCCTCCTGCGGGACATGGATGGTGTCAAGGATTACGACACGGCACCGGTCATCCGCAGGGAACCGTCCAAAAACACGTCAGAGACAACACCCGCCAACACCCTCGAACCGGCCCCGCCGGCCACGGACCCGGCCCCCACCGTAGAGACGCCGGTGCTCCCGCCGGTCGCGGCAGGTGATCCCGTGGAGACGCCCTCCGCCCCGGTCGAGCCCCCGCCGGTCGCGCTGACGGCGGAGCAGCAGGCCCAGTACGACCAGCTGCTGGCCGATGCGCAGAAGACACCGAACCGCCGGCAGAAAATGGAACTCCTGCTGAACGCCGTCGACATCCATCCCCGGGGCATCGAAGCGCTGACGGAATTTGCCCTCATGACCATGGAAGCCAAAAAATTCCAGGACCAGTCGCTGGAATTCGCAGAGCGCGCGGTAAAACTCGCCCCCGACAACGCCAGGGCCTGGCTGGTCATCGGCTGGATCAACCAGCAGCGGGATGCGGAAGACGTCGCGAGAGATGCCTACCGCCGGTGCGCCGAGGGACAGGGACCGGAAGAATTCGTCCGGAACTGCCGGGCGCTCCTGCGCTGATCCCCTCAGAGCTGAACGCGGCTGACTTCGTAGACGCCCTTGATTTGTTTAATTCCACGAATGAGCTCATTGAGCTGGGCGGCGTTGTCCACCGCAAAGATGAACGTGCTCACGGCGCCCTTGGCGTCGTCCGTGTCGCAGTGGACCGACGTGATGTTGATATTGCGCTCGGTGAACGAGTTGCTGAGACTGGCGAGGATACCCGGTCGATCGCCGGAGACAACGCGGATTTTCACCGGTCGACGGGACACCGCGTTCTGCGCCCAGTGCACCCGGATCTGCCGGTCCGCTTCCAGGTGGGAACTCTGGGGACACCGCTGATGATGGACGATGATGCCCCGGCCCCGGCTGACAAAGCCCACCACCGGTTCGCCCGGCAACGGATTGCAGCACTTGGCGAAATTCACCATCACGTTGTCCACGCCGTCGATCACGATGCCGTCATCCTGCCAGCGAACGGTCCGCAGCAGCTTTTCGAACGCGCTTTCGCGAATGGTGGAACGGGATTCCTGCTTTGATTCCTCGGGCAGCAGTTCGAACACCACGGCGCTCTCATCGAGACGGCCATAGCCGATGGCCGCCACCACATCGTTGCCGCTGGAAAAACCGAACCGGGAGGCCAGCTTGTCCAGTTCACCGGACTTCATTACCCGGCTGAAGGAAATCCCTTTCTTGCGCAGCGCCCGCTCCAGCAGGCCTTTGCCCACCTTCAGCGACTGCTCCCGCTGCTCCACCCGCAGAAAGGCCTTGATGCGGTTGCGGGCCCGACTGGTCTTGGCAATCTGCAGCCAGTTCTTGTTGGGCCGCTGATCCGCCGCGGTGATAATCTCCACGTTGTCGCCGTTTTTCAGCACCGTATCAAACGGAACCATGACGCCGTTGACCCACGCGCCCTTGCAGTGATGACCCACCTCCGAATGGATGGCATAGGCAAAGTCCAGCGGCGTCGCCCCGTTGCGCATGCTGATGACTTCACCGGCGGGGGTGAAGACAAACACCTCCTCGTGAAGCAGATCCACCTTCACCGAATCGAAAAATTCCCGCGAGTCGTTCAGCTCGCTCTGGTTCTCCAGAATGCCCCGCAGCCAGAGATAGACATCTTTTTCGGTGTTCTGTCGATCTTCCTTGTAGGCCCAGTGGGCGGCGATGCCGTACTCGGCGATTTCGTGCATCTGCCGCGTGCGGATCTGGATTTCCATCCGCTCGCCCGTGTCGCTCACAACGGTCGTATGCAACGACTGGTAGTGATTGGCCTTGGGCATGGCGATGTAATCCTTTACCAGGCCGGGCACGGGCACCCACTTCGCATGCACCAGTCCGAAAATCAGGTAGCACTGTTCGAGCGTCTCGCACACCACCCGGAACGCGATGGCGTCATGGACCTTTTCGTAGTCCAGATCCTTGCGGCTCATCTTCATGTAAATGGAGTAGAGGTTCTTCAGTCGGCCCGTGACCTGAATATTGGGAATGTCCCGTTCGCGGAGCATTTCCTCAAGTTCCTTCTTGATGCGGTTGATGAACAGCATGCGTCGACGGCGGGTGCTCTTCACCGCCTCCGCGAGGGCCTTGTAGGCATCCGGTTCCAGATACTTGAAGCACAGATCGTCAAAATCCGCTTTCAACCAGGCGAGTCCGAGTCGGCCCGCCAGGGGTGTGTAGATATCCCGTGTCTCCTGGGCAATGCGTTCCTGCTTTTCCGGCGTCAGCGCGTCCAGTGTGGACATGTTGTGCAAGCGGTCAGCCAGTTTGATCAGCAGCACGCGGATATCGGAAACGGTGGCAATGAGCATCTTGCGGAAACTCTCCGCCTGCCGCTCCTCCCGCTGGACGAACTGCACGTTGTCCAGTTTGGTCAGGCCTTCCACCAGCAGCGCCACGTCGTCGCCGAACTGGTCACCGATTTCGTCCACCTTCGTGTCCGTGTCTTCCACCACGTCGTGGAGCAGGGCCGCGCAGATGGACGGCTCGCACAACCCCATGTCCGCTGCAATCTTGGCCACAGACATTGGATGAAAAATGTACGGTTCACCCGATTGCCGCTGCTGTCCTTCGTGACGCGCGAGGGCATATTCATAGGCGCGGATGATCATATCCCGGTCGCCGTCCGGGTGATGAAACGTGAAGCTCTCAAGGATGTGTTCGATTCTGGCCATTCGCGATGGACCCGCGTTCAGGCGGCTCTCCCGCTTCAAGTATGTTTCGCGCAGGTAAAACTTTCAATTCTTTTAAGATGGAATCCCCCACCGGCTTCTGATAACTGTTCAGCCCATGGACAGCCCTGCGGAACTGCGAAAAATCGAGAAGGAAATCATCGAGGCGCGGGCGCTCATCATCAAATCGAACAACCTCGCCAACAGCCTCAGTGCCGAGGTGCGGACCGTTGCCAGGCGCCAGGCGGACTATGAGCGGGGTGCCTTCTGGAATTCCTTTGTCGCCTACCTGCTGTTTGCGGTGCTGGTGTTCATCGGCGCCCAGGTGGCGTTCAATGCCCGACAGGCATCGCTGCAGGACGATTTGAACCGGGCAGAGGAAGCGGCTGCCGAGGCAAAAAAGGAACTGCAGGAACTGCGCAAGGAAACCGGTGGCGGCGCCCGGGTCGAAGAAAAAGATCTGGTGGAGCTGTACCAGCTCATCACCGAAGGCCGTCGGCAGGAAGCCGTCACCGCGTATGAAGCCCTCAATCCCGCCAGTTTTTCCTACCTCGAAAAAAAGCTGCTCGACGACACCATCAACCGGTTCCGGGACGACCTGTCCATGTCCCAGTATATCCGCGCGATGGAATTGCTCGCCGCCAGGAAATTTCCCGAGGCCATCGAAGCCTTCAACGAATCGCTGCGACTCAAGGACAATGCGGGCCACGCCAAGGCCGCGCGCATCTACATGGCCGAGGCCCTGCGCCTGCAGGGAAAACCGAGGGAGGCCATTGCCATCCTGCAGAAGGTATCAGAGGAATACCTCAGCCGCGAAATGGCAGACGACGCCCTGTGGTATCTCGCCATGAGTCACCAGGACGCCTACCAGAAGGACGAAGCCCTCTCCGTGCTCAAGACCCTCATGCGCCGTCATCCGGACAGCCAGTTTTACAAGGACGCCCGCATCCGCGCCGCCGAACTGAAACTGCACATGTGGCGGGACGACAAGGACAACTGAACCAACCGTCTTCAGAAACGCCAGGGCCGTGCCTGCTTGATGACGAGGGTGCGCGCCGGCAGCTCGAACTTGAACTCCACATCCATGGCAAACGGCCACTCACCGCCATACAGCGGTTGAAAGTGTTCGTGAATCGCTCGCAGGGCATCCACCAGCGTCCCGATTTCGTCAAACGACAGCACCGGTTCGCCGTCCGTCAGGCTCGACGTGGAAAACACGGTCATTTCACCGCCCCCCGCCGGCGGCTTGTAATAGAGGAAGCTCTCGGCGGTGACGCCCGGTTCGGGATTGGTGACGCTGACGGCGCCCGCCTGCACGTTGACGTAATAGGCCGCCTGCCCGTCGGGCGGAGGATCGAATGGATTGTCGGTCATCGCCACGCCGTTGGCCGCCTCGATGTCATCGGGAAATGAGCGGTGCACCAGCACACCCATGGCGCAGTGCAGGTGGTCCACCCTCGCCCACTCCCGCTCTTCGAAGGCGGCGGCGTTCCACAGGCTGGCCCAGACGGCGCGCAGCGCAAAGGTGGAGTCGCTGCCGGGTTCGTCGGGATGGTATGTGTGGGAATCGTAGAGTCCGGCGCCGTTGAAGGCCGCGAGGTCTTCGGCATTGGCGCTGGAGCGGAACCGGACGGACACGCCGTCGCCGATCTGCTGCGCAATCCGTTCGGCCACCTGTGCCGCAACGGCCGCATCAACGGGCGCCTGCCGGATCCGTTCCCGCAGGCTGGCCAGGGCGGCCATGCGGTATTGTCCGTCCTCCAGAAAAGCGGGTCGGGCGATCAGCTCTTCGATGTCGCTGTCAAAGCCGTTGGCCTGCATGAAGTCCACATAAAAGGAACAGGGAATCGCAAAGCCGTCGGGCACGGGAAGGGGCGGCACAATGTTGCGCAGCTCGCCGGCATTGGCCGCTTTGCCACCCACGGCCGCGGTCATTGACGCATCCACGTCGTCGAGGTTCACGAACTCGGAAAGGGACAGGTCCAGGGCGGGAACCTGCGTTTCAGACGGGCGCCTCGCGGCCCAGAAAGCATCCGCCTCATCGGCTGTTGCGTCCACCAGCGTGTAGCCGTCCGCCCGCACCACCAGCCGCACCCAGCGGCCGTCGCGGTCCACAAAGTCCGGTGCGTCAAAGGCACCCAGCAGGGCCATGTTCGGCGTGCCCCGGGCCGCTGCCAGCAGATTCACGTGGGAAAGGGGCGTCTGGAACTCACCGGTGACGAGACCCGCCACAGCCGGGATATCATTGGGCACGCGGTCAACCACGACAATGTCCATCTGCGAAACCCAGGTGCCGTCCAGATCATCGAGGCGGATGCGCCGGACGCGGCCGACGGTTTCGCCCGGATGCATTCCCTGGTAGGTGGCCCCTTCGTAAATTTCGGCAGTGGTAACCACCGGCACCCCCGGTGGCAGGCGGGAGGGCATTTCCAGTGCGTTGGACGACGGATGCCAGCGCAGGTCCGCTTCGAAATGAACTGCCTCCGCCACTGCGGCGAACAGCTCGCCAATCACCTCCGGAGAGGCCCGGTCCACCGGCGCCATGGAAACAGCCAGGATGTCCGGGCCCAGGTGGTGGGTGAGGGTACCGAGCAGCAACCGGCGCCCGGGCTGGTAGTACATCTCCGCGTTGAAGGCCGTGAGGTCGGGAAATCCGCCGAGCACGTCGCGGGCATAAGTGAAGTGGCGGTACTGCACGGAATCAAAGAAGTGGACGCGATGGTCGTCGCGGCGGTCCACCAGAAACAGGACGGACCGGCTTGCGGGCAGGGCCGTCGATGGCGCTTCCCCGGCGAGGACGTCGAAATCCGCGGGGCACTCCAGCGCATGCAGGACCACCGGTCGCCCGTCGCCGTTCCACCCGCAGGCGCCCGTCGATGGGTCGCCGTTGCCGCAGCCCGCGAGCAGGGCCAGCAGGAGGAATTCAACCGGTTTACTTCTCCGGTACATTGTGCAGGGGATTCAGCGCCGCCCGTCGGCTGATGGCGACTTCGACGATTCGGTTGTCCACGAGGAGGTTCACCGAACGGGTTGCCGCGATGAGCGAACCGTGCTGGAACAGCCCCATGCCGCCGATGATCGGCAGGGCCTCCACAATGGCCTGCGGAATGAGAATGCGCCCGGCGGTCGCCGGCGCCTCGCAGTACAACACTGCTACCGGCGGCGCGCCGTGCCATCCGCTGTTGATGATCATCTGAACCTGTCCCTCCGCACCGGCCGTGTCCCAGGTCACCTCGTTGTCCTGTCCGTCCAGCAGGGTCAGGGTGCCCCATTCGTCGTCCAGCAGAAACGCCACCGGGTCGAGACCCTCCACCGTTGCGGAAAATGCGGGAAACTCGTCCCCTGCCGCCGAAACCGTGATGTCACTTCCCGCCCCCGTATGCCCCGCCGGCAGGTTGTCGGGCCAGTACTGGCCATGGCTCCATTCGTCGGTGCCGGGTTCGGCAATGATGACCGGGTCGTCCGCATCGATGGTCACCGTACCGGCGGATTCCCGCACCGGTGCGTCCACGCAGGTGTCGTTCGCGTCGCAGTATTGATCCCAGTCACAGGGCGGGTCGCAGGCACCGCCGGCGGCCCGGTAGAGGATGCAGTCGCCGCCCCGCATGCCGCTGTCCAGAACGCCCGGCACATAGGCCGCAAACGCATCCATGCGCATCGGCGCGCTGAAGAAGTCGATGGTGATCCAGGCTTCGCCGTCGCCGTTATCGGCAATCAGCACCCGTCCGTCCGGCGTGGGCTGCCCGATGGGATCACTGTCCGTGTCGCTGTCCGTGTCCGTGTCGCTGTCCGTGTCCGTGTCGCTGTCCGTGTCCGTGTCGCTGTCTCCGTCCGTATCCGAGTCGGCATCGCTGTCCGTGTCCGCGTCGCTGTCCGTGTCCGCGTCGCTGTCCGTGTCGCTGTCCGTGTCCGCATCGCCGGCGGTGTCTCCCGCATCGGCGCATCCCGACAGCAGCAGGGCCGCCATCAGCATCTGCAGGGCCATAAAGTTGAATGGATTGCGCATGTCGATTCTCCTGTTCCAGATGGTCCGATCCGTTTTCTGCATTGTATGACACCCGGAAGGGCCCGGGTGAGAAATCCCGCATCTGCTTTCCCAGAATCAAACGGCGGTCACACCCACGAACAGATGGGGCAGTTTTCAACCACATGGCCCCGGGCCGGGCAGTATGTCCTGCCGAAATAGATGAACTGCAGGTGACGGCGGTTCCAGGTTTCCTCTGCAAAGAGCTTTTTCAAATCCCGCTCGGTGGCGATCACACCGGCCCCGGAGGACAGCTTCCAGCGGTGCGCCAGCCGGTGGATGTGCGTGTCCACGGGAAAAGCGGGCACGCCGAAGCCCTGGGCCATGACCACGCTCGCAGTCTTGTGGCCCACCCCCGGCAGGGCTTCCAGCGCTTCAAAGGAGGCGGGAACCCGACCGCCGTGGTGTCGCACCAGCAGGGACGACAACCCCACGAGGGCCATGGACTTGGCTCCGGACAGACCGCAGGGACGGATGATGTCCCGCACCTCTGCGACCTCCGCCCGGGCGAGGGCTTTCACGTCCGGATATCGGTCGAACAGCAGCGGCGTCACCTGATTCACCCGCGCGTCCGTGCACTGGGCGGAGAGCACCGTGGCCACCAGCAGCTCGAAGACGTTTCCGTGGCGCAGCGGAACTTCCGGCGCTGGAAACAGCTCGTCCAGAATGGTGCCGATGCGGTCCGCCCTCTCCTGTTTCTTCATGAAAAGCTACTGCCAGGGAGCGGCGGATTCGCCCCGCATGAGATCGTCGCAGGTACCCCGGGACCGCACGAGCGCCGCGCGATCGCCGGACACCAGCACTTCGGCCACAAGGGGACGGGAGTTGTACATGGACGACATGGTGCTGCCGTAAGCCCCGGCGCTCATCATCGCGATGAGGTCCCCGGCGCGCAGTCGCGGGTACACCCGATCCTTCGCCAGGAAATCGCCGCTTTCGCAGATGGGCCCCACCACATCGATGAGTTCATCCTCACCGGGCTCGCCGGAAACCAGCTCGATGCCGTGGAACGACCCGTACAGGCTTGGCCGCGCCAGGTCGTTCATGGCGGCGTCCACGATGACAAACCGCTTTGCATCCGTCTTTTTGGTGTACAGCACCTGCGTCAGCAGCACCCCCGCGCTGCCGGACATGCTGCGTCCGGGCTCGGCGATAAGGGTCACATCCATGCCGGAAAAAATGTCGCACAGGGCGGTGCCATACTCCGCCACCGCCGGCGGTTTTTCCACCGAATAGGTAATGCCGAGGCCGCCCCCCACATCCACGTAGCGAATCTGGAACCCGTCCGCGCGCAGGGCAACAACCAGGTCCTTCAACTTGCCGGCCGCTTCTACAAACGGCGCCAGCTGGGTCAACTGCGAGCCGATGTGGCAGTCCACGCCCACCACCTCGATGTGGGCCATGGTCGCGGCGCGCCGGTAGCCCTCCATCACATGGTCCCAGGGAATGCCGAACTTGGAATTCTTGAGGCCCGTGGCGATGTACGGATGGGTTTTCGGGTCCACATTGGGGTTGATGCGAAACGAAATTTTCGCTTTCGTTCCCATCCGTTTCGCCACATCGTTGAGCGTGGCCAGCTCGGAAAACGACTCAACATTGAACATGAGGATGCCCGCCTGCAGAGCTTCTGCCATCTCCTTTTCGGTTTTGCCCACGCCCGAATAAACGATGCGGTCCGCCCGGATGCCGGCCTTTGTCGCGCGGAAGAGCTCACCGCCGGAGACGATGTCCGCGCCGCAGCCCAGGGCTGCAAGGCTCTTCAGCACCGCGTGGCAGGAGTTGGATTTCATGGCAAAGCAGATGTGGTGCGGCAAGCCCTTCAGCGCGTCGTCATAGGCGCGGTACACATCCACAAACGCCGTTTCGCTGTAAACATACAGCGGTGTGCCGTACTGCTGTGCCAGGTCGGCCAGGGAGACATCCTCGCAGTACAGCGTTCCATCCTTTCGCGTAAAACAGCTCATGACGGCATCCTCTCCTTTTCAAACAACTGGGCATGCAGCGCGACAATCGCGTCGTTCACCCGGGCGTCTTCCACCACCAGGCTGAGGTTTGTCGTGGCCCCCGAGTGGGTGATGAAGCGCACGTTGATGTCGCGCAGGGCCGTAAAAATCCGGGCTGCCACGCCGGCGGTGGTGCGCAGGGATTCGCCCACCACGCTGACGATGGACATGCCGTGGGTCACGTGGATGGTGGCCACCGCCTCCAGCTCCTTTGCCAGCACGTCGACAGAAGCGCCGTCCTTCACGGTCACAGTGATGTTCACTTCCGAGGTGGCGATGTGGTCCACCGAGATCTTCAATCGGTCAAACACCTCGAACACGCGGCGCAGAAAGCCGCTGGCCCCCAGCATCCGCGTGGAATAGATGGAAACGAGGGCCTGTCCCTTCTTGTAGGTGATGGACGCGGCGGCCCGCTCGGGGGGCAGCGAACCGGTTTCGGGCCGGCTGCCGCGGAGGATGGCCGTCCCTTCGCTTTCGGGCTTGTACGAGTTGCGCACCGTGACCGGAATGCCCGCCTCCACCGCCGGCTGAATGGACGCCGGATGGAGCACGCCGGACCCGAGGAAGGTCAGCTCCGCCGCTTCTTCAAAGGTGATGCGCGACAAAGGACGGGCGTTCTTCACAATCCGGGGATCGGCGGTGAGAATGCCGTCCACGTCCTTCCAGAAAATCAGGCCCGAGGCCTCCACGCATTTGGCGATGACCGACGCGGTGAGATCGGAGCCTCCGCGGCCCAGCGTGGTGATGATGCCTTTGTCCGTGGCGCCCACGTAGCCGCCCACCACGGGCACCTGCCCCGACCGGCACAGGGGAACCAGCACCGCAAGGCATTGCTGCTTCGTCACGTCGATGTCGGGTCGCGCCATGCCGTAATTCGCGTCCGTGCGGATGACAGTGCCCGGGTCCACGCTGACCGCGTTGATGCCCCGGGAGGCCAGGCTGCCCGCCAGAATAGGCGCGCTCATCCGTTCGCCGAGGGCCGCCACCGCATCCCGGCTGCGAGGGCTCACGTCCCCGAGCTGCTCCATGGCCACCACCATGTCCTTCAGGCGGCGGATTTCCGCGTTCACCTTGTCAAACGCAATGGCCTGCTGGGCGCTGTCGGTCACCACCTCGCGAATCAGCGTGTGGTGCTTCGCCTCGATGTCGTCGGCAATGGCCATGGCGCCCGGCCGGTTGTCGTCAATCCGGTCGAGGATATCCATCAGTCGGTCCGTCGTGTCGCCGGTGGCCGACACCACCACGATGGGCTGTCGGTCCACCCGGGCCGAAATGATTCCCGATACTCTATCCACCGCTTCACCGTTCTTCACGGACGTTCCACCGAATTTCATGACCAGCATGTCTCGTGTCCTCTAATCGCGTCTGTCGCGTTCAATCGCTGCGCAACGACCTGCCCGCAGCGGCCCCGGCGGGTTTCGAACCGGAAACACCCGTCGTATACAACACCGCGCAGAAACCGATCATAGAAAATTTGGAATTGATTGATTCAACAGCGGCGGTTGTTTCCGGGGCCGGTTTCCCGGTATGACCGCTCCATGTTCATCGCCTTCGACCTGGACGGCACCCTGGCGGACCCCGGAGACGGCGTCACCGCCGGCATCAACCATACCCTTCGGGCGCTGGGCCTCCCCGAACGGGCAACGCCATCGCTGCTGCGCTTCATCGGCCCGCCCACGGAACAGATTTTTGCCGAGGTGCTCGAAACCGACAACCCCGCCTCCATCGCGCGGGCGAGGGAGATCTTCAGCGAATTCTACCGCCGGGAAGGGTTCTTCCGGAACCGCCTGTACGACGAGACGGAACCTCTCCTCGACGACCTTTCCGCCGACGGCCACTTCATGACCATCGTCACTTCCAAGGCCTCATCCGGCGCCATGAAGGTGGCCGACCTGTTCAACCTGCACCGATGGATGCGGGGCGTGTACGGACGGGTGAACGACTGCTCCAAAATCGACTCCCTCAATACGGCGCTTTCCACCACGGATATCCGGCCCGCGGCCATGGTGGGCGACCGTTCCTTCGACGTGGCGGCGGCCCGGGCCTGCGGCTGCATCGCCATCGCGGTCACCTGGGGCTACGGCACCATGGAGGAACTGACCGCTGCGGCGCCGGACCACATCGTTCACACAAGGGACGAACTGGTGGGCCTGCTGCGAATAATCGCGGCCCCTCACGCACGGGGTTGAATCCAGCCATGCGGACAGATCCGCGTCGAAGCATGTCGCACGGACATCACACCACGCACCCGGCGAGGTAGTTGGCGGCGCGACGGATCTCCACGCCATCCCGTGTGCGTTCCCGGGGAAGTTCATGAACGATCTGCACAAACCTGGCACCGGGCAGCATTTTCTGAAAATGCCGCACCGACGGGGACAGCCGGTCGTCGGAGAGCTTCACCTCGATGCATTCGGATACCTCGCCGTTTTCCGCGATGATGAAATCCATCTCCCGCCCTTCCTTGGTCCGCCCATAATACAAATCCACATCCCTGCCTTCGAGATCCTGCAACCAGTGCGCCTGTTTTCGAAGGCATACCGCCACGGTATTTTCAAGGCGTACCCCTTCATCGCCATCCACCGCGCCCGAATCAAAGAAATAGAGTTTGGGTTCCTTGACGAGTGAACGGGCAATGTTGCGGTGAAACGGTCGGACGAGAAATACAATATAGAGGCTCTCCAGAATTTCGACATATCGTTTCACCGTGTTGGGGGAAATCTGGAGGTCTTCTCCGAGGGAGGCAAAAGAGAGCGGTGAACCCACCCTCCGCCGCAGGAGCGAAACCAGGGTATTCATTGACCGGATCTCCTGAACACGACTGAACTCCAGAACATCTTCCCGCACGAGATCCGTCAGATACTGCTTTCGCCACCGGCCTGCGACAGCGGCAGAACCGGAGAGGAACGGTTCGGGAAAGCCACCCAGTCGGTTGAGGGCATCCAGTGCCTCCGACGGTTTCATGCGGAGTTGATCGACTGCTTCCCTCACTGACAGGGGATATATCCGATAATGGAAATAGCGGCCCGCCAACGACTCACCGACCTGACGGAACGTTTCGAGGCGCGCGCTTCCGGTGATCAGAAAACGGTGCGCATCGCGACGGGTATCGAAAGTGCCCTTCAGGAACGTTTTCCAGTCCGCCATCTTGTGAATCTCATCGAAAATCACGAGCGGCGCCCGAGGAGACCACTCCCGCTTCCGGATAAGGGTTGCGTCCTCCACGTCGTCGAAACTGAGGTAGGCGGCATCCGTGTATTGCCGGGCGATTTCTCTGGCCAGCCATGTTTTACCTGCCTGCCTCGGCCCGGTAACGAAAACCATCTTCCGCGCCAGATCCGAATTCACCTGTTTCGAAAGGTACCTCTCCATGCGACCATTATTCAAAGCTTTGCGTTCTGGTCAAGACTATTCCGCAAATTGCTGCGTTTTAGTCAGACACCGGAGAGGGGTTGCGAAGCCAGGCGACCAGCTGCAGGCCGCTCACGAAGCGCACTTCAGGATAGGTGGCCAGGGCGTATGCAATGAAGTTCTCCACGGCCAGCTGCCGTTCCCGCGCATTGGCGGTGCCGATGTATTCATCGTTCTTTTCGTGGAGGTCCGTGTAGATGTCGCTGTGCAGGCCCACCAGCAGGGGACACCGGTTGCCCAGCATCCGCTGGTCCAGATTGTACTGCAGAATTTCGGTGAACTGGGGTCCCGACAGCTGCAGGCCGCCCCAGTCCGTGCGCACCAGCACGTTGTAGTCGAGTCCGGTGACCGCCGCGGTGCCGGCCGCATCCTGCAGGGATGGCGGAATGTGGAACGCATACGCGGGCAGCTCCCACAGGCCCGGGTGGGATTCCACCGTCTCATCGAAGGGGCAGCCATTGTCGAGGGTGAAGGGCCAGTACTCATTCTGAGGGTCTGCCGCCGGGTCGCTTTCGATGCTGCAGTCGTAGACGATGCCTTCCTGGTCCAGCAGGGTGAACAGGACGTTGTTCCATTCGAGGCGGGGCGTGCGCCAGCTCCGCAGGTGCGCCCGGGGAATGCCGGCCCCATCGGGCGCAGTCGCGGTGAGGACGTCCATCACCGGGTTGAACTCCAGTTCGGCCCACTCCTCCAGAGTGTAGGCCCTGCCGTCGTAGTTGCCCCAGTCCGCATCGGAGTTCCAGTACATCAGGTGTTCCATGCTGTGCACGCCGATTTCGTGGCCGTCCTCATAGAGCGCCCGCCACGCGGCAAGGACAACGCTTTCGGATTCGTAGACCCACTCGGCGCCGTACTTGCCGGTCATGTAGAAGCTGGCCCTTGCCGGTGAGCCGTCCGGGTTTGTGAGGAGCTCCAGGTATTCCCGGATCCAGGTGGCGCCGCCCCGGTTGGTGGTGTCGGCGATGCCGTTGTCGTCGATGCCGAGGACGATGAACATGGGCACCTGCGAAAGGGGAATTTCTGTCCCGTCCAGTGAGAGGGGATGGGAAGTGGCGGCGTCCAGGAATTCATGTCCCGGACCGCTCAAATCCACATCAAGGGGATCGTCCGAGTCGGTCCCGGGTGCCTCCGTGTCCGAATCCGAGGCCGAATCTGTGTCCGAATCCGTGTCGTCGCCGTCGTGGGCAGAATTGTCCGTGCAGCCGGCAAAGGCCGCCGCCAGCAGGCATGCCGGCAGAAAACAGGTTGGTTTCATGGTGTCTCCTTTTTTTGTTCAAACCAGATGCGTGTCCTTTTATCCCATCATTCCCATTCTTGCCACCCCTGGTCCCTCCATGGGAAGCATGGGAATCAGGGGAATCATGATTTTCCCCGACTTGCGATGCGCGCCCGGGTCATCCGCTCGCGAAGTCCCCCGTCCCGCAGAAACTCCGCTTCCAGCTTTTCAAGCTGCCGGTCAATCAGATAGTTGGTCTGGTGAATCAGGCATATCGCGATGTTGGCGATGGTCTGCGGCGGTCGTGTCTCCACGAACTCCCGGTACAATTCAAACGTCTGCGGCGTCTTTCGGCCCAGCGTCCGCACGAACTGTGCTTCCCTTGAATCCTTGTCCCACACGGCGTGGTCGCGGACGCGCAGATAGTCGCGATAGTCAGCGAGGAGTTCCTCAAGACTCGCGCGTCCCACGTTGGTCAGCTTGATCTCCGTTTCCTTTGAAGTCGTCGCCGCCTTGCTGCCTTCCAGGATGTTCTGTTTCCCCGAACGGGCCGATTGCACCATCTGGTCAATCGTCCGATCCCCACGTTCCAGAAACTGATGGGCGAACCGGAAGGTGATGTCATAGATCACTTCGGCCTTCTGATACGACAGCAACGTCTGATAATCGCCCCGCGGTTTCAGCAGCTTCCCTCTGCCCTGGTCTCCGGTCATTGCATCATGCCCATTCTTCCCGTTCTTCCCATCATTCCCATTCCCTTTCGATGGACCGCTTCACGCCCTTGACTGGATGCTTTCGATGTGTCCCACGGCGTCGCCGCCGATGCCCGCGGCGTTTGCCTCGTCCGTGTCGATGTGCATGGCCAGCCGGTAAGCGGGGCTCACCCGCACCATCACGTCGCCGAACACGAGTTCCCGATCGCCTTCCACCACCACGCGCACCACATAGCGATCCCGCAGGCCCATCGTCAGCGCGTCATGGGGAGACATGTGGATGTGCCGCATGGCGCAGATAACGCCCTTGTCCAGTTCCACCGTGCCCGCCGGTCCCGCCAGCCGCAGTCCCGGGGTGCCCGCCAGATCGCCGGACTCCCGGATGGGCGGATGGATGCCCAGCTTGAACTGCTCGGTCATGGAAATCTCCACCTGGGTTTCGGCGCGATCCGGGCCCAGCACGCGGACGTTCTTCACGGTGCCCTTCGGGCCGATGAGGTCCACCTTTTCGGCGCAGGCAAACTGGCCCGGCTGGGAGAGCTCGGACACGGGAGTCAACCGGTGCCCTTCGCCAAAGAGCAGGGCCACGTGGGCCGCGCTGAGGTGCACGTGATGGGCCGACACTTCGAGGGGAATCTTTGCCTGCCCCATGCCGTCGGTCCGGGCCATTTCCCGCTCCACCGCCTGCAGGGTGTCCCTGGCGATCATCAGCGATTCGTCCGTGGGCACCACCAGCACCTTCACCCGGGAATCCGCCGCCGAAATGTCCACCGGCTCCGCCCGTCCACAGGCCTCCTTGTTCTTTGCCTCATCAATGGCAATGCCCATGCAGGCCAGCCCCTGACAGGCCAGATAGCGCACGCCGGCGCTGTTCTCGCCGATGCCGCCCGTAAACACCACCGCGTCGATTCCCTGCATGGCCGCCACATAGGCGCCGATGTACTTGCGCAGGGTGTAGCAGAAAGTCTTGATGGCCAGCAGGGCCCGGTGTTCGCCATTGGCTGCTGCCGCCTCCAGTTCGCGCATGTCGTTGGAAATGCCCGAGATGCCCAGCAGGCCGCTGCGCCGGTTCACCAGCGAATCGAGGGCCGCCCCGTCCAGGTTGTCCTGCTGCGCGATGAACGCCAGCGCGCCCGGATCCACGTCGCCGCTGCGGGTGCCCATGAGAAGGCCGGCGGTGGGCGTGAATCCCATGCTCGTGTCCACGGAGCGGCCGTGATCCACGGCGCACACGGAGGCGCCGCTGCCCAGGTGGCAGGTGACGATTTCCAGCGAGTTGTAGGGGCGCTTTAAAAACTGCGCGGCCCGCAGGGACACATACGCGTGGGAGGTGCCGTGAAATCCATAGCGCCGCACACCCCGTTTTTCATAATAGCGATAGGGCAGCCCGTACAGGTAGGCGTAGGGCGGCAGGGTGTGGTGAAACGTGGTGTCAAAGACCGCCACGTGGACGGCCGCCGGAAACGCCGCGCGGGCCAGCTCGATGCCCTTCAGGTTCACGGGATTGTGCAGGGGCGCCAGGGCAGTGAGTTCGCCGATCTGCCCTGCCACAGCGTCGTCGATGACCGCCGCCGCGGAAAACTGCTCGCCCCCGTGGACCACCCGGTGACCCACGGCCGTGATATCCGCTGCGGAGCGGATCCGCTTCTTTGCAATCAGGTCGGCCACCATGAGGTGGAACGCCTCTTCGTGGGTGGCGCAGGACACGCTGACGGTTTCGCCGCCGGTTCGATGGCGAGCGTCATCGCCGATGCGCTCCACGATGCCCTCTGCCCGATCCGCCGGGCGATCCGTGTCGAACAGGCTGTACTTCAACGACGACGAGCCGCAGTTCACCACCAGCAGCAGGTGGGGACGGCGGCTCTGCAGGGCAAATCCGTGGGGATCCGCGTCCTGCACCTCTGCCCGGTCGGCCAGACCCCGCCGGTTCTGGTCGTAGGCCACCTGTTTCGCCCTATCGGTCAGCAGGCGGGAGAGCTGCATCACCGCGTCCGGCGTCGTCATCACCGTGGCCATGAATACCGCATCGGGAATGAGCAGCACCTCGCAGCGGACGAGGCAGACCACGTCCGCCATGGTCCGGTCGCCGGTCATCAGCGCCATCTCGCCGAAAATGCGGCCGGCTTCGATGCGCCCCAGTTCCCGCCGGATTCCTTCGTCGTCCACCACGGAAACGGACAGCTCGCCGTCCAGCAGCACGCCCAGAAAATGACCCCGGCTGCCGAACTCGATGACCGCTTCGCTCTGCTCAAAGGTCGTCGCGCGGGAGCCGTCCAGCAGTTGTTCGAGCCGCGCCGTGTCAAAGCCCCGGAACAGCTCCACCCGGTTCTTCAAAAAATCGATGATCTCATTTCGCTGCATGTGTTCCTCCGCGTTTTTTGTGCCCGCAGAAGATACACCCGACCCCGGTTGGACTGCACTTACATTCCGCCCATTTTGCTGCTAGAATCCCCACCCATGACGAACACCATTCCGGACATCATCCAGCAGGCCCTGACCGGGGAGCAGCTCGCCATGCTCCAGCGCCTGTGTGAAACCTACGAAGCCATTCCCATCCTCATGCTCTTCGAGCAGGTCCACGGCCGCTAC
Organism: Deltaproteobacteria bacterium; assembly: GCA_029565915.1. Classification (GTDB taxonomy): domain Bacteria; phylum Myxococcota_A; class Polyangia; order JAAYKL01; family JAAYKL01; genus JAKQNG01. Next base: position 3,688 of record JAKQNG010000039.1, on the reverse strand, counting down.
AGGGAGCTGAAACAGGCGCAGGCCGCCGGGGAAGCCGTCAACATCCGCATGGCCGGTGCCATCTTCTCCGCCCTGAAGGCCGTCGTTGAAAAGTGGAACCACATCGACGCGGACCGGCAGTACTGGCTGAAAGGGGCCCTGGGCTATTTCATCTCCGATGACGACGAGGTGGGCGATTTCGATTCCGAAGCGGGGTTCATGGACGACCTCGAAATCGTCAATGCCTGCCTGCGCAACGCCGATCTGGCCGATCTCGTCATCGATCCGTTTGCCTATTAGCGCTGTCCCGCGCCGGTTTTCCACGTTTTTCCCTCCTCCTTTTTTCTGACGGATACGTCGCGATCATGCTATCATTACCGGGTCCATGCGCGTCCATGCCCGCACACTGTTTCTGCTGTCCGCCCTGTGCCTGTCATGCACTGTGACAGGCGGCGACTTTTCTGTGGACCATGTGGACGATGGAACCATTCCTCGCGGCACGCGCCGGGAAATCGGCATCGAAGGTGGCACCTTCCAGCCGACCATCAGCCGCAACGTGGGCTGCGGCGGGCGCGAGTTTGCCGTGGACTACGACTACGAAGCGCAGATTGCCGCCTCTGGCAACGATGAGTGGTACGAACTCGAAAATGTTACCTGGGTGGACACGGGACGGCTCTCGGCAGTGGTCACCTCGACGCTCTCCGGCACCCTGCCCGAAGGAACCTACGATCTGCAGGTCATCGGTCCGGACGGCACGACGGCGTTGCTCCCCGGCGCCATCACCCTGGTGATGACAACGGATTCCGACACGGGCGACACGGAAACAGACACGGAAAGCGACAGCGACAGTAACAGCGATAGCGACAGCAATGACACCGAAACCGTCGACACCGAAACCGTCGACACAGAAACCGTTGACACCGAAACCGTCGACACAGAAACCGTCGACACAGAAACCGTCGACACCGAAACCGTCGACACCGAAACCGTTGACACCGAAACCGTCGACACCGAGACCGTTGACACCGAAACCGTCGACACCGAGACCGTTGACACCGAGACCGTTGACACCGAGACCGTTGACACCGAAACCGTCGATACCGAAACCGTCGACACCGAAACCGTCGATACGGACACCGGCGAATGCGTGGACGCCACTGTCCGATGCGCCGATGCGACCAGCATGCAGCTCTGCGTGGACAGTCACTGGGGCCTGCCGGTTCCCTGCGCGTACTTCTGCGACGCGGGTGGCATCGAAGACTGCGACGGCGAGTGCACCCCCGGGGACACGGGCTGCGCGGACGCCACCACCCTCGCCACCTGCGAGCCGGACTATTTCTGGAGCGACGGAATCCCCTGCCCCGGCACCTGTACGGACGGGGCCTGCGATCCGTTGCCTTCGGACCAGTTCTTCGCCGATCGCACCGGCGGCACGGTCACCGTGGACGGCCGCCTGGACGAAACCTTCTGGAACCTCACCGAGCCCGCCACCGAAGTGCTGTATGGCGCCCTCAACAACACCATCACCTGGGACGCCCTGTGGGATGCCAACCGCCTGTACGTCGCGGTCCGCGTCTACGACAGCAACCTGCACAACGACTCCACCAATCCCTGGGACGACGATTCCGTGGAAATTTATGTGGACGGCGATGCCAGCGGCGGTGCCTACGACAGCCACGACAACTATTATATCCGCAAATACGGCTCCACCACCCTGTGGGTGAAGAGCGGCCTCGGCGGCACCATCCAGCACGCGATTATCAACTGGGGCACCTACTACATCATGGAGATGAGCATTCCCTGGCTGGATCTCGGGGTTGTGCCCACTTCCGGCATGACCATCGGCTTTGACATCCGCGTCAACGACGACGATGACGGCAACGCCGCGGAAGGGGCCACCATCTGGAACGGCGACACGACCAACCGCACCAGCACCACGCCCTTCGGCCGCCTCACCCTGCTGGACCGGTCGGCCTATCCCACGGAGCCCGCCTCCAACAGCTGCGGTGCCTCCTGGACCGTCGGCACGGCCAACCTGAATACCAATTACCTGCTCAGCTGGGACAAGTACACGAACACCCTCACGGGCATTTATGATGGGGACTGCAGCGCCGGCACAGACGACGTGTTCTTCTGGGTATCCACCCCGGCGGATTCCACCATCGACATTTCGCTGCTGGGCGGGTTCAGCAACATCATCATCCGCAAGGTCACGGTGCCGGTGTCGTGTCCCAACGTGCGCTGCGATCCGACCACCGTGCCCACGCAGCTGCTCACGCTGGAAGGCGGCGCCGTGGCCACCTGGACCTATGTCACCATTTCGGCGGTGAACCCCGCACCGGGCGACCTCACCCTCATCGACTTCACCCTGCGATAAACGGTCTTCCTCAACCCATCGGGTCGTTCATGGTGGCGGGGTTGTTTTCGACAAAGGTGTACGGGTTGTGCAGGCTGTCGAACTGGAAGGCCGGTCTACTCACAACTCGAATATCCCTCCCGCCATTCGACATAATCGTCGCCGCCGAGGCCGGAAATCCCCACGCCGATGATGTCGTAGACAACGGTCCAGTCCACGCTGTCTTCATCCACGTATCGGATGGTCACGTAGTCATCGTCAATTTCCACGGTACCCTGTGCGTTCACTGGAATCAATTCTGCCGCCCCAGCCGTTGTTCGATATCCAATATCCTGAATTTCGAATTCACCCTGCATTACGGGATTCAACTCTGGACAGTCTGTTGTTTCGTCGACACAGCGAATAATGAACAAAGAAACCGCTGCAAACAGCAATACAAGCCGAATATTGGTCTGCGGTCTCATCGCATGGCCTCCTCAGTGAAAAAGCCGATGTTGACTGCTCCTTCTGCACCGCTTCCCTGAAACGCCCCCCATGGCATTCTGCTTCCTTCAACATAGTAGTCGACCCAGTCCGGGTGAACACCATCCACACGGGCACATTCAGGCCACGGCAATGGATTTTCTGCATCGGGATTCTGCGATGATCTAATCTCCCGCAGTCGAATGACAAGTTCTTCATCGGTGGAGCAGGAAGTTGCGTTCACGTCGGATATTGAGAAATGCAGAATCCCTCCGAGAAGACACCCCAGCAACGCGGATATCAGCACAGACACAAAAACTTCATTCGTTTTGTCACTTCTCACTGATGCTTTCATCTATTGTTCCTTTCACTGGATCGCACCGAGCGCTGGGTCGGTATCGAAATCATGTTGCGCACTGCCTGGCACAGACGGGTTCACATAGCTTTCCGCCGCCAGCCGATCGACCGTCGGTTTGAAATATTTCTGTTCCACCGCGAAATACGCGTGGCTCTCCGCGTTTTCGCCTGCCTTCTTCGGATTGGATTTCGCAAGATCAAGACAGTTCTTGTGCCCGTAGACCTCCGGGTCAGTATGGGTGCCGTTCAGATGCATGTATTCATGCGTGAGAGTCGTTGCTCTCATGACCTGATCTGAATAGTCGTACCAGTACTTTGCATCCGACTGCCAGTACGGTGGATTGATGTGAACCCATTTTGAAGGATAGCGCACCCAGGCAGCGAAACTTCCACTGGACTCACATTCGTAATAACGTCGCAGATGATCGAAGTCCCTGTCTGCCCGACGGAATACAGTTTATTGTGGACCCCGAAAATCGGACAGGCTGCTAATATGAATGCAGCGGCTGTCGACGGAAGGGTTTTCAATGACAA
>JAKQNG010000037.1 GCA_029565915.1 Deltaproteobacteria bacterium | reverse complement strand
TGGTCCGCAGTATCCTCTCCGCCGGGGACGGTCCTCTGACATTCCGGCGCGCCTATCGCTGTATCTGCATCGGGTTTCTGGCCAACAATGTGCTGCCTTTCCGGATCGGTGACGTGACCCGGGGAATGGCTGTGGCCCGCGCCGGGCAGATGCCCTTTTCGCGCGTGCTGGGCGGCATGGCCCTGGAGCGGATGCTGGATTTCTTCATGGCGGCCCTTATCGCCTTCGGTGCCATCATGACCGTCCCCGCCGTGCCCGATCGGATTCAGACGACCGCCATCATTGCGGCAATTGTTCTCGGCGTTGGATTCCTTCTGTTGATGGTACTTGCGCGGTTGCGACACGAGGAGGCGGCATCCGGCGGTTTGTGGGCGTGGCTCTGGAATCTGTGGGTGCGCTTCTCATCGGGGTTCCGGATCATGTCATCCCTGCGTGGTGTGCTGATTTTTCTGGCACTGGGTCTGGCGCTGTGGGGGTTCGGCGTCGCCTCCATGGTGGCCCGGCTGGCATCGTTCGATCTGCCGGCCACAGTTCCCGCTTCTCTGCTCGTGTTTGCCTGCCTGGGGTTTGCGGTGGCGCTGCCCTCTGCCCCTGGCTATGTCGGGGTATATCAGATGGCCGTGGCCGTGGCTCTTTCGGCCATCGGGGTGGAAAAGGAAGTCGCCGCGGCGTTCGGGCTGTACAGCTGGGTGGTGGACATGGCGGTCGGTAATGTGGCCGGTGCCATCAGTATGAGCCTTGAGGGAATGACAATCGGCGATCTGCGTCGGGCGGGGGAGCGGCTGGCGTCGGAGGGTCAGTAGCTGAAAGTGCCGCCCACGGGGGATTCCACCGTTTGCTCTTCCATCTCCTTCACGTCCTGTTCCACGATGATGGTTCCCTTCGCGATTTCCCGCAGCGAAGTGACCGCTTCCCGGTTGCGGCTCTTCACCGTGCGGTCCGCTCCCTTGATGAGCTGGCGGGTACGTTTGGACGCCGCGCTGACGAGGGCAAAGCGGCTGGGAATTTTTTCCAGACAATCTTCAACGGTAACTCGGGCCATGTTGTCCTCCTGAGCAGAAATGCCCGGGGAACATAGAGCATTTCGGTCCGGGTTTCAAGCTGCCGCCAAGAAAAACCGGCGTTTTTCCGCCGCCGTCCCGCATTTCATGTTTGCGGCGAGGGACGTGCGTGATAACTGAACCCCATGCGCGTCCTGGTCATCGACACATCGCTCCCCTGCGCCACCGTGGCCCTGGTTCGTCTGGAAGATCGACATGGGTATTTTCAACCTGTTGATTATGCTCATGTTTTTCTTCGCTCCCGCCCCGGCCATGCGGAACAACTGCTGGAGCGGGTAACGCTGGTACTGGAATCGACCGGAGTGACCCTGTCCGATGTGGACCTGCTGGTGCTCGGCCGGGGGCCCGGAACCTTCACCGGGCTGCGCATCGGTTTTGCCACGGCCAAGGGGCTGCATCTCGCCTCCGGCATTCCACTGGTGGCAGTGTCGAGCCTGTCAGCCATCGCCTGCAGCGCCCACCTCGACGGCACGGTACTCTCGCTCATGGATGCCCGGCGGGGCGAACTGTACATGGGACTGTTCCGGGTGCGCCGGTTTCACGGGGTCTGGCAGGCAGAACCACTTGGCGACGAGCGGGTGGTCCGGCCGGCGGACGTGCCGGAGGTACTGGCCGCGGCGGGCGTGGCGCTTCCCGTCTTTCCCGTTGGTGACGGTGTCACCGCCTGTGGGGATGTGCTGGGTCTGCCGGACGAGGGTCCATCGCCCTGTGCCACAGCGCCGGATGTCTGCGCCATGGCCGTTGCCGGCGCGCAAATCGTTGCAGAACGGGGCCCGGACAACGCGGCCCTTCTCGAACCCGTCTACCTGCGTGAGCCGGACGCGAAGCTGCCCGCCGGCTCCATTCAAGGTCCGATGGCGGACACCGGAAAGTGAGCTCCCATGGATGTGAAGGATTTTCAGCGCCGATTGAAGGAACTCGAACACGAATTCGCCACGGATCCCGTGAACAACCGCAGTCACAATCTGCAGAACTGCACCCGATGCGCCGGCTGCGTATTCTGTACGGACTGCGATCGCTGCTATCGCTGCACCTACTGTTCCGCATGCGAGAACTCCACCAACCTCACCCACTGTTCAGGCTGCGTGAGCTGCCATAACCTGGCCAACAGCGTGGACTCATCCAATTGTACAAATTCGGCCTATCTGGTGCTCTGCCGGGACATGACCGAGTGCAACTACTGTCTGGGCTGCGTGGGCCTGTCCCGGGTGGACTTTCACATCCTCAACGAAAAATACAGCCGCTCCGACTATTTCCGCATCGCCGATGCGCTGCTCAAATCGATGCACGTGCGGAGGCCATGAGGGCGGTTGTCCAGCGGGTGTCCCGTGCGAAGGTTTCCGTGGATGGGGTGGTGACCGGCGCCATCGGGACCGGCCTGCTCGTCTATCTGGGCGTCGGACAGGGAGACGGCGAAGGGGATCTCGACTACATGGTGACAAAAATCTGCGGGCTGCGGGTGTTCCGCGATGACAAGGGGCAGATGAACCGCAGCGTCGTCGAGGTTGGCGGAAGCATTCTGGCGGTGTCCCAGTTCACCCTGCACGGTGATGCGCGAAAGGGACGCAGGCCGTCATTCATCCATGCCATGGAACCCGTGGCGGCGGAGCAGATGTACCACCGGTTCGTCGCCCGGGTCATCGAAGTGGGCATTTCCTGCGCAACGGGGGTCTTCGGTGCCATGATGGACGTGGAGTCGATCAATGACGGGCCGGTGACCATCCTCCTCGATTCAACGAAACTGTTCTGACAATATCCGGGTCTCAACGTCGGGTGGCGCCGGGTGTGCGGCGCTATTCTTCGAAATGGAGAGCCCGTTCGAAATCGGAGGCGTTGCTGGCAAAGCGCTTGGCGGTCTGCAGGGTGATGAGACCGCCCCGGTACAGGTCGGTAAGGGACTGGTCGAATGACATCATGCCGTACTGTTCCCGGCTTTTTTCCATGATGTCCTTGATGTTCGGCGTCAGCTCCGGATTGCGGATGGCGTCTTCGACAGTGCCGGTCATCTTCATCAGTTCGGTGGCGACAATCATCCCGCTCACGTCGGCCCGGGGCACGAGTCGCTGGCTCATGATGCCCCGCAGGTTTTCGGCCAGCCGGATGCGCACCATGTTCTGCTCTTCGCGCGGAAAGACGCCGATGAGCCGGCCGATGGTTTTGGAGACGTCCGGCGTGTGAACGGTGGAGTAGACCATGTGGCCTGTCTCTGCAGCTTTGAGTGCGATGTCGATGGTTTCCAGATCGCGCATTTCGCCCACCAGAATGACATCCGGATCCTGCCGCAGGGCCGCACGGAGGGCCCGGTTGAAATCCGAGGTGTCCGTGCGCACCTCCCGCTGGGAAACGCTCGAACGGTTGTTCTGATGCACGAATTCGACGGGATCCTCGATGGTGATGATGTGGCAGGAGCGGTTGGCGTTGATGTGCCGGATGATGGATGCCAGCGTGGACGATTTGCCGGTTCCCGTGGCACCCGTGATCAGCACCAGCCCGTGTTCGTAGTTGGCCAGATCCTCCACCTGGGGAGGCAGCAGCAGGTCTTCGAAGGTGGGTACCTGGTCGGGAATGGTGCGCAGGACGAGGGCGAGCTCGCCTTTCTGTCGGAAGATGTTCACGCGGAAGCGCGCCATGCCGGTCACCATATAGGAGGTGTCAAAATCCTGCAGGGTGTCGAGGGTGTCCAGAACGTCCTTTTCGCGGATGACGAACCCGGCGATGTCCTTTGTGTCCGCGCCGGTCAGCGGCTCGCCGGAGGTGGGACGGAGCTGTTTCTGGATGCGGAAGGCGGCGGGCATGCCCGGCTTGAAGTGAATGTCCGATGCCTTTGAGCGCAGGGCGCCCTGCAGATATCGATGAAAGGTTTCGATGTTCATGGCAATCCTTGTTGAATTGGATGGGTACGTCAATTCTGCGTGGAAGGTACATATCCCGGACAGTGGACATTATCAAGACAGCGCTCATCCCGTTGGGTCAGTGATTGCCGTAGAGTTGTGCCAGGGCCATCCTGCCGCCCATACAGGTTCGTGTCCTCACCGCCGAATGATGAAGTCGTCGTCCACGGTATTGTTCGAATCGTACGTCAAGGGTCAGTATCAGTCGTGCCATTCATGGCTGCAGTGTCGCGAGTTCTGTCGTAAGTTTGTCGTAAGTTCTGTCGCGAGTTTGTCGCAAGTTTGTCTTCTGTTCACTTCAAAAGTCGATATTCCGCGCTGCCGCCGCGCACCCCCTCCACCAGCTTGCGGTGAATCTCCCGGATCATCCCCTCGGTGATCGGATCGCCGCTGTCCAGACATTCAGAGACAAATGCGAAGGCTGTCCGATAATTAAGCAGCTCCTGCGTGTCATCCGGGTCGGCGTCCGATACGGCTTCACCTTTCCAGAGACGCTCGGCCTGATCGAGTGTCAACCGGGTGCCTTCGATGTGGGTGGTATGGTGCGCTTCGAGAATCAGCGCCTGTTCGCCCACTTCTTTCACCTGTGTCAACCGGGGACGTTGGTAACACTTAGACCGGGGACGTTGGTAACACTCTGTTCGTGGCCAATTGGATTCTCCGGTAGGGGACAATCTCTCTGTGCGAGTCGTTCAACAATGCGATCTCCACAGGACCGAGGTGGA
>JAKQNG010000036.1 GCA_029565915.1 Deltaproteobacteria bacterium | reverse complement strand
ACGAAAACTGGGCTGCGGTGGTCGGATTGACGCCGTTCAACAGGTGGGATAACTTGATGGAAGTCGCCACTGAATTTCAACAACGGACGGGACGACGCCCTGGTACGCTATTGCATTGATCATGATTCAATACAGAAAACGGACAATTCCCATATTTATCACTTCCCTGCTCATGGGGATGATCTGCTCGTGCACGCTGTCCGCGCAGGAAACACCTCCCGCAGCGGACAACCCATCCCGCGAATTCTACCTGGAATTCATGTCCGAAGACGCACTGGTCCTCCATGAACAGGCCTACGCTGCCCATTATCAGTGGACGATGTCTTTTGCGGAGTACCAGTACGAGAGATATCGGTTCAGACGCGGTTGGAGTATCGCCTGGTTGGCGGCTGGCATCGGGATGGCCGCAGGAGGCGGAGCGGGGCTGATTTACTACTCGGTGATTTACCATCGCGTGTCTGAATGTCCGGAGTGCTACAGCTACGGCTGGAGGCAGCTGATATCTGCCGTGTGCATTGTGGCGATGTCCATCCTGGTTGCAGCCAGTCCGCTGATGATCATTCCGGCTGTGCGAAACCTGAAACGGGCGCATGCGGTCGTCAAGCGACTCGAACCCTTTGTGGTGGAGGGTCCGAATCTGCCTGCCGGTGAGCAGGCACAATCGCCGGGGGCTCCAAGGGGAGCCGGGATGAGATTCAGCGTACGCTTTTAATGGGCCACCCCCAGAAACCGGAAGGGCACCCCACCCGTGAACGCGGAAATCACTGCTGCTGCGCAACCGCTGATGATTGATCAACGCTGCGGCTGAAACGCCCGGTCCACGGGGAGGAGCAGTTTGTTCTTCGGCAGGCCGGTCCACCAGGTGACGTTGACGCCGACAAAAAAGATGTACGCCGACGTGGGGGACGCGGGGCCGAGGCGCACGCCGACCATGGGGGTTAAGGCCACGCCGCCGCTGCGGTAGGGATCGCGCTGTCCGAAAAAGAGATCCCAGCCTGCGGCCACGGTGTATTCGCCACTGAACCGTCCGGTAATGGCGTCGATGCCCTTGACCCGACGTGTAAAATCCGTGAACCCGAGGCCCGCGCCGGCCATGAGCCAGAGACCCTTTGTCGGATGGAACGTGAACTCCAGCGAAAAGTTGCCGTTCAACGAACGCTGATTTCGTCCGTACATCCAGAACACGCCGCCTCCCACCCCCAGATCGAAATGGCGGGTGAGGGATTCGCCCAGCCGGAACGAAAATCCGGGGCCGCCGTACGGTCCGCGCCGCCCGTCGCTGGTGCCGTGGAGCACCATGCCGGAGGTGGCGCCCGCAGAGAGGTAGTAGCCCTGCTGCCGTTGCGGCCGCTCCAGTGTTTTTGCAGCAGCAGGGAGGGACAACAGGAAACCCAGCGCCGCAACCGGGGCCGACCGGATGATTCGTTTCAATGTGCCGTTCATCAGAATTCTCCTTTGATGCCGATGATGGGCAGCAGCGGAAGACCCTGTCTCGGCCGCTTCTGTGAGGAATCATAGTTGTACGCGTAGCCGGTGACATTGGGACTGTTGTAGAGGTTCTGCACGTCCATGTAGGCCGTCAGCATCCAGTTCTCGAACACCCAGCGCTTGTCGAGGCGCACGTCGAGCTGGTGGAACACGGGCAGCCGCACGGAGTTGGGCTTTCCGAACACGGGTTCGTACTGGGCGTCGTCCACGGAATACACGCTGCCTTCCCGGGGTGTGGTGGGACTGCCGCTCACCACGCGGAACCGGAAACCGATACTCCAGTTGCGCGGCAGGTTGTACGTGCCCAGCAGGGTGAGGATGTGGGGCTGGTCGTAATCGAAGTTCCGCCATTCGCTGCTGCCGTAGTCCCGGCGCTGGGCCTTTGAAAACGTGTAGGAGAGCCACCCCGTGAAATTGTTGGCCAGATCGTGGCGCAGCAGCACCTCGAGGCCCACCACGCGGCCCTCGCCGCCGTTCACGTAATTGAGGGGCACCGTCTGTCCGTCGCGGACGGTGGTGGCGTCCGTGCGGGACACGAGGTCGTCCATGGTTTTAAAGAAGCCCGTCACGTCCAGCGTGAGAAAAGGCAGGGGCCGGAATTCGAAGCCCGCGCTGTAGTGCATGGCCTTTTCGAGGCCGAGATCCGGGTTACCGAACACCTCCGCGGTTTCGTCGAAGGACGGTTCCTTGTGATAGGCGCCCACGCCGGCCTTGGCGGTCCACTGATCGGTCACGTCGACGCGCGTGTTGAACCGGGGCGCCAGGGTGGACTGCCCCACCCTTGAAAACCAGTCGAACCGCACGCCGGGCACCACGGTCCAGCGGTCGAAGAGCCGGGCCTCCAGCTCCAGAAACGTTCCCAGGGCGTTGGTGATGCTGTCCTTTTCGCTGGTGAACTGGACCGTGTCCAGATCGGGCTTGCCGCCGGGCTCCCCTTCCTTGGCGAGGGCGGGAAACTTGATGGCCGCGTCGGCTTTGGTGAACAGGTAGTCGATGCCCGTCGCCAGGGTGACGTTCCGTCCGAGGCCGATGGCCGCGCGGTCGTAAACCTGGGCCACGTAGGTGTCGAGGTCGAGGTACACCTGGTCTCCGGCGCCCACGTAAATTTCATTGCGCCCGGCAGACACCTTCAGGGTGTTGTTGAAATTGTCGAAGGGGGCAAAGCGGTATTGCAGCAGGGTGCGGTAGAACGACGTGGAGGTACTGCCCTCGGCGGTGGTCAGATCGGGGCTCAGGTTGGCCGGGTTGTCGAACAGGATTTTCAGCTCGTCGTCGGAGCCGAAGAAGAACGCCGTCAGCTCGTGGTGCTCGTTGGGGCGCACCGTGCCCAGCAGCTGATAGTCGTAGTAACGGGGCGCGGTGATCAGGTTCACCCCGGCGGACGCGGGCACCGCGGCGTTCAGAATGGCGTCGATGTAGCTGCGGCGGAAGGCACCGGCCACAGCGGCCTTCTTTCCGATGGGCACTTCGAGATAGGCGCCCGAGTCGGCCAGGTTCACGTCCAGATAGCCGCCCACTTTGAGGGGCGCGAGGCGCTTCAGGCGCACGTCCACGATGCCGCCTGTGGCCCGGCCGAAAGATGAAGAAAAGTTGCCCGGATAGAAGTCGAGGCTGTCGAGCATGCCCAGGGGCACCACGCTGCGCAGGCCGCCGAAGTGGTAGATGATGGGCACGTTGACGCCCTCGATGAAAATGAGCGTGTCTTCCGGGGACGACCCGCGCACAACGATGTTGCCCGCCGCCGGGCCGGTCCTCGCCACGCCGGGCAGGTTCTGCACCACGGTCAGCACGTCGCCGAAGGTGCCCGGCACCTTTTCAACCACTTCGATATCAAGGGTGGTTTTTGATACTTCCTTGCGGAGCTGCTCCCCTTCGACGGTCACATCATAGGCGTTGTATTCGCCCCGCTCGATGAAATACTCAACGGTGGTTTTGCGGCCTTTCTCCACCGTGTCGCTGGTGCGCAGGGGGTAGTAGCCGTCGGATTCGGCCAGCACCATCCAGTCCCCCGGTTCCAGATTGTAAAACGAGAACTTTCCCTCCGCGTCGGTAAGCGCCTCGTACCCCACGGCGACGCTGCCCTCTCCGCGAAAAATCGTCACCGTCACGCCGGCAAGAGGCAGGCGGGTGCCCCGCTCCTTCAGCACACCCTCGAAGTTGACCACCTTCTTCTGCCCGGAACGGTCCGCCGCCGATATCTCCGCGACGGGCTTTTTTTCCTCGGGCGCGGAGAGGGTGAAATCGTACCGGTAGGTGATCCGCACGGGAATGGGCACGCCGTTTTCCGTCGCCGGTGAGAACACAAAGGAGAAGGCCGCTTCCTGCGCTGCCTCGTCAAAACCGTAGCCGGGCGGTGTCGCGGGGGTCAGCACGGAGACGCCTTCCACGTTGCCTTCCGCGTCGATGTCGATTTCCAGGACGACAGAGGCCGAAATGCCTTCTTCCTGCGCCCTGGCCGGATACACGGCCGCCGTGGCCTGCTGGAGCACCGGCGGGACAATGACGGGTTCCGCGGACGGTTCTCCGCTGTCCTTTTCTGCCGTTGCCGCATTCTGCGCCGCTGCCGACCACGCCACCGCCAACGACAGCGCAACCAGGGTGACAAGTGTGACCCGCCTCATGGCCGTCCCTCCACCTGCACGTCGATCTGTTTCCAGACCACGCCACCCCGCTCATCCTGCAGCACCAGGTACAGGGTCGCTTCGTCCCCATCATCCACCTTCCACGAATTGTCCTGGATGTCCTCGAACGCGGTCTCGCCGTCGATATAGCCGGTCCTTGTAAACGCCAGCTCTCCGGCGGTGACAAACCAGGTCATGAAAAGAATTTCTCGTGTCTCCACCGGGTCGGGCACTTCGTTGGTGGCTGCCGGAATGAACGATTCCGAGGCGGTCAGAGGAACATCGGCAAAGACATCGACGCGTTCACTGCGCGTGATTTCTTCCAGTGCGATTCCCGCTTCATTAAAAAATGTCACCGCGCCGATGGACGGATTCCCGTTGCGGCCGGTGTCCGCCGAAAACAGCAGGGGCAGCTCTTTCACGGCAGTGACTTCGTCTTCGTCGTCCCGCACGGTGAGCATCAGGGTGGCCACAAACCGGTCGTCGCAGGAAGGCAGCGCCACAAAGGCCGGCGCCTGCTGTTGAAGGGCCAGGGCACACAGGGCCTGCAGGGCCGCGCCATCCATCTGATAGTCGAACAGGGCCTGCGGGTCGGTCCCCAGATCGAAAGCCGGCAGGGATGCACCGGTCCCCGCAAACGCCAGGGCCGTGGCAAACTCTTCCTGCGTGACAAGGCACTCGTATCCGTTGACGGACCCGGCAGTGAGGGGACACCACGACCATTCATACGTCACGTCCCCTGTTCCTCCCGCCACCAGCGCCGTCGCCACTGCCTGTTCTCCCGGGGCCACGTCCGGCGGGTCCAGTTGAACGGCCAGCACCCGCAGCCGGCTTACCGTGTTGAACGATTCAAAATCTTCCGCGCAGGCCGACAGGCCAAGGGCCGTCATCAACAGCGCAGTCATCCATGTTTGTTTCATTGCCATCTCCTCTGGTCAGGCACCCCTGATGCGGAAGCGGTAGGTATATTTCAAGTTGTACTCCACTGCCATCCCGTCCCGCAGGGCGGGCTGATACATTTCCCGCAGGGCGGCTTCCTGCGCGGCTTCATCGAACTGCGGATATCCGGAGCTCTGGATGATGCGCACCTTCTGCACCCGACCCTCCGTGTCAATCACGATCAACACGACCACATTGCCCTCGATGCCCCGGGACTTGAGATCCGCGGGATAGTCCAGAGGGCCTTCGGAAATCCGCCTGGGCTTGACAAAGGTGGCCGCCGCCGTGGGAACGATGGTCGCCACCCGGTTGGCCGTCGGCTGCTCGCCGCTCCTCGCGCCCGGTGTTCCCCTTTCAACGCCGGTCAGGGCCTTCGCATCCTTCGGCGATTGCGCCACGGCACCGGTCTCGCCCATCCGCGTGTTGCCCACCGCAAAGGACGGGCCGGCGCCCGCCTGCACCGTGGAAGACAGGCTGATACCCACGATGCGTCGCCGCTCGGGAGCGGGCTCCGCGGCCGGGGCCACATCCACCGGATCCGCCGGAGGCGCCGGCTGCGCCGCCGGCCGCTTCACGGGCCTGTTTGTCGGCAAGGGTTCCCTGACGGTCCTCGCCTCCTGCACCTGCGGCTCCGCGGGCAGGGCCGGAGATGCCTCCGCCATCGCCTCCTCCACCGCCGCGGCAACGGGCGCGGGCACAACCTTTGTCTGCAGCAGCACCCGTTCGACCGGATTTTCCGCCGGTACCCCGGCAGGGCCTCCTGTCAGGGCCAGGACACCCACCACCGCGCCGTGCACCAGCACCGCTGCCAGGGCAAAGGACAATCCCTTTGCCGTGCGACCGACCGGTCCGACGGAGGAGGTCCGGGTCTCGGGACGAGGCTTCACCGGGGCGGACACCCGCTGCCGCAGGCGTTCTGCACGGGACTCCCGCTGCTCTTTTTTTCGACGGGCAAACGATGGGGCATTTCCAGCCTTCGATTCCATGACACAACCTCTACTTCGACGCGACGCTCCGCCGCTCGATGTTCAGCGCGAACGTGTTGACGCCGGACAATTTAACCATGTCGACGACTTCCACCACTTCCCCGTAGGGCAGGGACGAATCCGCCGAGATGACCGCCTGCAGGTCCGGGGAATCCTTCACCCGGGCGGCCAGCGCCGCACCCGCATTTTCCGTGCTCATCTTCTGCCCGTCCACGAACAGCTCCCGCTCCTTTGTGAACACCAGGTTCACCGTGGCGTTGACCTCGGACCCAGCGGCCGCCGCCTTCGGCAGCTCTACCTTGATGGCCGCTTTGACGATGGCCGTGGAGGTGACCATGAAGATGATCAGCAGCACGAGCACGATGTCGACAAACGGAATGATGTTGATTTCTGAAATCACATCGTCGCTTTTTCCAATTTTTGCGGCCATGGCGTCACGCTGCCTTTCCGCTCTCGCCGGATTCACTGCCGGGAGCCGCTTTCAGGTTTGCCGTCAATATGGAGGACAGCAGGTTCATGTCCTCGACCCGGTGGTTGACCACGCCCTTGAATGCGTTGAACGCGATGACCGCCGGAATGGCCACCAGCAGTCCCACTGCCGTGGCGATCAACGCTTCGGCGATGCCGGCCATAACGGAGGAACTGGCCTCGGACATGTTGCCCGACAGCTCCTTGAAGGCCCGGATGATGCCCAGCACCGTGCCGAACAGGCCGATGAAGGGCGCGTTGGACGCCACCGTGGCCAGCAGGGGCAGCCGTCTCTCGTAGCGGGCCTGTTCCTTGCGGGCCGCGCCGGCCAGCAGGTCCTCGACGGAGTCGGGTCCCATGGCGTGGTTCTTCAGGCCGTACAGCACCGTGTTCGTCTCCATGCTGTCGTGGCGCTCAAGCATGGCCGCCGCCCCTTCGAAGTCGCCCCGGTTCAGGTGGCGCATCAGATCGTTCTTTACTACATCTACATTCACCCGGTGCCGCCGCAGAAACACGCCGCGTTCGATCATCACGGCCACGGACAGCAGGGAAATGCCGATGAGCAGGTAGAGCACCCATTCCGCCTGAAAAATCGGCAGGCTCATCATGGTGTCAATCAGTCCACTGTGGTTCGCGTTCATTGTCTTATTCTCCTCTTTAGTAGCGGGTCGCCTGGGCTCCCGGTTTCTGACTAACTATTGATTAATCACTGAACAGATTTTGGTCAAGTTTTTTTGACTAAAAACTATTCAATGGTTAAGTTTGACAAGGATTTGATGAGTTTTTAAAATGAGGACACCATGACCATCACATCGAAACAGAGCAATCCCATCAGCATCGGCGGACTGGCTGCGGCCTGCGGCGTGCCGGTGGAAACCCTGCGCAACTGGGAAAACCGATACGGCTTTCCGTTGCCGGAGCGGCTGGAGTCCGGCCACCGGCGGTATGCCCTCGAGCTGATTCCCCGGTTGCGGAAAATCCGCATGCTGGTGGACGCGGGCTACAAACCGTCTTTTGCGGTCACCGCCAGCGATGAGGAAATGGACCGGCTGCTGCTGTGCTCTTCAGAGGCGGCATCGGAACGGTCGGGGCCGGATACGGCGCAGATATCCGGATGGCTGGCATTGGTGGAGCAGATGGACGGTGCGGGGCTGGCCCGGGCCTTCAGCCGGGACTGGAACACGGTGGGGGCGCGGCGCTTCATCTTCGAGCATGCGTTGCCCTACCTGCGGGACGTGGGCTGCCTCTGGGAGCGGGGGGCCATTTCCGTTGCCCATGAGCATTTTGCCAGCGAGGTGCTGCAGACGTTCCTGGCAGAACAGTGGCGGCCCCTGCTGCCGGTTGCCGGTCACCGGCGGATCGTTCTGGCCAACCAGGAGGGCGAACTCCACAGCCTGGGACTGCAGATGGCGGCCATCCTGACCACCCTCCACGGCGTGGAGCCGGTGTTCCTCGGACCCAATACGCCCCTGCGGGATATCATCGTCGCTGCCACGGCCCAGAAGGTGGACGCGGTGATCATCGGGCTTTCCGCCGTGTCCGATCCGGCCCGTTCGGCTTCGTTCCTCACGGATCTGCGCCAGGGCCTCGTGGGCATCCGCCTTGCCTTCGGCGGAAACGACCGCCTGCCGGCCATGTCCAACATCGAGTACATCCCCACCCTTGAAGATTTCGATCGCTGGCTCGACCTGCTGGTGTAACCGCTGTCACGGCAATGTCGCCGGCTTTACCCGGCTTGGTGGAAGGGCGGATTTCTGATATGCCACCGGGCGCAGGAGTCGCTGGCATGAAACAGATCAGGGTACAGATTCACACGGTGGGATGTCGCGCCAATCAGTCGGACAGCGCGGTGCTGGAGTCCCTGCTGCATCCGGACCGGGTGGTGGTGGGCGGAGACGAACGGCCGGATGTGGTGGTGGTGAACACCTGTTGTGTCACCGGCGGCGCGGAGCGAGACTGCCGGCGGCTGGTGCGGCGATTCCTGGAGGACGACGGGGTGACCGTGGTGCTCACCGGCTGTGCGGTGTCCGCCATCGAGGGTTTCGGCCGGGCCTTCGGTTCCCGCGTGGTGTCCGTGGGCGGCGGAGACCGGTCCCCGTCCGTGGTGGCCGACTGGCTGAACGACTTTGCGAAGGGACAGGTTTGCGAAACCGTCCATTCCCCCGCCGGTTCCTGCTTCGACCATCGACCCGATGCGCCGGTGAAGACGCTTCCGGGCCGGACCCGGGCCATGCTGAAAATCCAGAACGGCTGTCGTCACCACTGTACGTACTGCATCGTGCCAAGGGCCCGGGGTCCCGAAGAATCCATGCCGCAGGACATTCTGCGGCGCCGCGTGTCCGCATTCCGGGAGGCGGGGGTGCGGGAGCTGGTGCTGACGGGCATCCAGCTCGGCGCCTGGGGAATCGACCTGCCCGGCAGACCGTCCCTGGGCGATGCGGTGCGGACAGCGGCGGCCGCGTTTGCCCCCGGGCGCATCCGCCTCAGCTCCGTGGAACCCTGGTCGGTAGACGACCCGCTGGTGCGCGCCGTGGCCGACACCCCCAACGTGTGCCCTCATTTTCACATTCCCCTGCAATCCGGGGACGACGGCGTGCTGCGGGACATGGGACGGGGCTACACGGTGGCGGCCTATCTGGAAAAACTGGCATTGATCCGCGCCGCGATTCCCGGTGCCGCCATCGGGACGGATGTGCTGTGCGGTTTTCCCACCGAGAGCGAAGAGGCGTTCGAAAATACGCTGGCGGTGATGCGCGCGGCGGCCTTTTCCCACGTGCACGGGTTCTCCTATTCCAGACGGCCGGGAACCCGGGCGACCGCATTGTACGGCGCCGGCGATCGGACCTCCGCGCGACGGCGGGTGCAGCGGGTGCGGTCCCTCGGCGACACCCTGGCGGCCGATTTTCAAGCAACCCAGATCGGTCGATGCTGCGATGTCCTGGTGGAAGAAAACGGCCGGGGATTGACGGATACATTTGTTTCTGTGCGCGTGGACGGTGCGCCCCAGGGAGCCCTTGTTCCCTGCCACCTGAAGATCAACGAAAGGGCGCACGACCTCCTGTGGGCAGACCCCCGCGACCTGTGATAGGCTGGACGCCCGCATCGCGGCATGGCCGGCGGTGCAACATCGTCAACGAAAGGTGCAACCCGTGACTCTGACAGCATCATTATTCAGCGGCATGAAGGACAAGAAGCTTCCCTGCCGCATCAGGGAATGCCGCAATACGTGGGTATGGACCGGCGAGGAGCAGGTGCGCTGGATGCGGGAGGGAAAGCAGGGAGAGCCGCGACGCCTCTGTCCGTCCTGCCTGGTGACGTTCAACGAGTTTGAGGACCGGGAAGTCCCCTGTGCAAAAGAAGGCTGCACCCGCACGTGGATGTGGACGAAGAGTGCGCAGCTCGCCGCGGCAAAGCGGGGGCAGATCGATCCGCCCCGGGGCCACCTGTGCAGCGAATGCGGCGACCGGGCAAGGGAAACGGACAGCCGGGAGATGCCCTGCCGGGTCAGGGGCTGCACGGGCACCTGGACCTGGCACGGCCGGGAAATCGTCGCCGCTGCCGGGAAGCCGCCGGCGCCCCGCATGTGCGAAACCTGTTTTGCCCGCTTTCGCGAGCTGCAGGACCAGGTGCAACCCTGCCGGGTGAAGGGCTGTGACCGCACGTGGATGTGGACGAAAGGAATGCAGCTTGAAGCGGCGGTGCACAACCGGACCCGCGTGCCCTCGCGGATGTGCGACGAATGTGCCGCGCAGATGACGACGCTGCAGGACAGGGCCATGCCCTGCCGATCGCCCGGCTGTGACGGCACCTTTGTCTGGACGGCCTTTGCGCAGCTCGAAGCCCTTGTGCAGAAGGAAGCAGAACCCCACCGGATGTGCGACACCTGCCACGCGCAGTACAGCCGGCTGACCGATGAAGCGCAGCCCTGCCGGGTGCCCGGCTGCCGCGGTACATGGGTGTGGACCCGCTGGGCACAGATGGAAGCCCTGCGCCGGGGAAAGAAGAAGCCGCCCCGTCGCCTCTGCGCCGACTGCGCAAAGGACGTGACTGCACTGGAGCCCCTGGAGGTGAAGTGCAAGCACGACGGTTGCACCAGCATGTGGACCTGGACACCCGAGATGCAGCTCTCCGCCGTAAAGCGCGGCTTCGACCTGTCCCGTTATCCCGAACGGATGTGCGATTCCTGCAAATCGTTTGTGGACCACGCCGCCACGCAGACCCTGCATTGCGAAAAATGCGGCAAAGACATCGTGTGGACCAGGGAACACCAGCTCCATGTCCATCTGGGCAAGTGGGAAAAGCCCACCGTGTGCGCCGACTGCCACCCCCGCTGACGCTTTTGAAACAGTTATCCGGCGGAACTATTTTACGCAATTCGACCCGCAGCGGCCGAAGGAGAGAGATCAGTCGGCGATATTCTGCCGGGCAACCTCATTGAACAGGGATGCAGCCGTATCGAAAGGACGGATTTCTGTCCCGTCCCTCCGAATCACCCGGCTGTCCTCAATGGCGAAACCGGGCTTCCAGACACCGCCTCCTTCCACCTCGCCCTGACCGATGAGCAGGGCAATCTCATCAAACAATTCCCTTGCTCCATCTGGTTCCACTGCAATCCACTGCGTCAGCACGTCCATATCCGCCGGCAGCCCGCAGGATTGTCCGTTCAGCACACTTTTCGACGCCATCGCCCGTGCACGACGCGAAAACGCCGCGGCCCGTTCGCCATTTTCCACCGCATCCAGAACTGCGATGAACGCCTCCGCCCGCTGCCGGGTGCCGACATCTTCTTTGTCCTTCGCCCGCATCAACCACTTGCGGCATTCATCGAACCGGAAGCGACTTCCCTCCAGCACCGCCAGTTCCAGATCGGATCGCGCATTCCGCGGATCAATGAGTACGCCTGTTCGAAACGCGGCCTCCGCCTCTTCTGTGCGACGAAGTGCCAGCAGCACTTTTCCCCTGGTGAAGACAAACAGGGGCAGGATGGATTGATGGACGGATTGTCCGATCCGGTCCAGGCGGGCCAGCGCCTCCTCCGCCCTTCCCTCTCCGAGCAGGGCGACCACTGCACCGATTTTTTTTGCCTGCGCAAAGCGGCGGAAATAGATGACCCGGACAACGAGTTCGACAATTTTCCAGAACACGGACTATTTGTGCTTTGCGACCGGGCGGTGCGCATCATTTTTCTGGGCCGTCATGCCGGCAATGCCGCCGGCGGTGCGGACGGCCAGATCGATCTTCGCGGCCACCTCCCGGTTTTCCTTGAGGAAATCCCGCGCATTCTCCCGACCCTGACCGATGCGTGTCCCTTCGAAGGAATACCAGGAACCGCTTTTTTCGATGATGTTCATTTCGGCGCCGAGGTCGACCAGACAGCCTTCCGCGCTGATGCCTTCTCCGTACAGGATGTCAAATTCCACTTCCTTGAACGGCGGCGCCAGCTTGTTCTTCACCACCTTGACACGGGTGCGGTTTCCGATGACGTCATCATTTTTTTTGATGGCGCCCACGCGGCGGATATCCAGCCGCTGGGATGCATAGAATTTCAGCGCATTGCCGCCGGTGGTGGTTTCCGGGCTGCCGAACATGACGCCGATTTTCATGCGGATCTGGTTGATGAAAATAATGCACGTGTTCGATTTGGAAAGGGTGCCCGTGAGCTTGCGCAGGGCCTGACTCATGAGTCGCGCCTGCAGACCCACGTGGGAATCTCCCATCTCCCCTTCCAGCTCCGCGCGGGGAGTGAGGGCGGCAACGGAGTCGACGACGATGAGGTCCACGGCACCCGAACGGGTGAGCATGTCCGCGATTTCCAGCGCCTGCTCACCGCAATCCGGCTGGGACACCAGCAGCTCGGAGGTGTTGATTCCCAGCTTGCGCGCGTATTGCACATCCAGCGCGTGCTCCGCATCGATGAAGGCACAGATACCGCCCGCCTTCTGGGCCTGGGCGACGGCATGGAGGGTCAGTGTGGTCTTTCCCGAGGACTCCGGTCCGTAGATTTCCACAACGCGGCCGCGGGGATATCCCCCGGTTCCCAGCGCCAGATCCACACTGACGGAACCCGTGGGGATGATGGAAATGCCATCGAACAGCGTGTGGCCTTCTTCGAGGCGCATGATGGCCCCTTTTCCATAGTTCTTCTCGATGGTGCTGATGGCCAGATCCAACGCCTTGTCCTTCGCACGATTCGCGTCCTTGTCCTTGTCTTTGTCCTTATCTTTTTCTTTATCGGCAGCGGCGGTCATTCGTCTTCTCCTTCATCCATATCGTCCTCATCCGCCATCGCGGATGAATCATTGATCACAACGGGTTCGTCGTCCTCCCCGGTGTCTCTTTCATCGGCCCCATCCGCATACACGGGCTCCACTTCTGCCGGCACTTCCAATGGTTCGTAAAGTGCGTTGCCCGCGGTTTCGAGGGGAATCCGCCACAGGAGGCGATATTCGGATCCCCGGCTGGACAGAATGCTGGCGTAGCACAGCAGGTCACGGATAACGGA
Source organism: Deltaproteobacteria bacterium (assembly GCA_029565915.1). Lineage (GTDB taxonomy): Bacteria > Myxococcota_A > Polyangia > JAAYKL01 > JAAYKL01 > JAKQNG01. Next base: position 183 of record JAKQNG010000036.1, on the reverse strand, counting down.
CGTGCCGAACCCGGGGCCCGGATCCACGGATCGCAAGGCCGCGATGGCCTCCGGAGGGATCGGGTCGCCCGGAGCGTCCCCGGTTCCCATGGGATCGGAAGGATCGGTCATCGGGTTTCCTCTCGTGACGGCCGCCGACCCATCGTGCTGCGCAAACCACCCGAGGCGAGGGCAGGACCGGCG
>JAKQNG010000023.1 GCA_029565915.1 Deltaproteobacteria bacterium | reverse complement strand
TTCACCTGTCTTTCGGCCGCAGAGGGTGAAATTGTGCCAAAAAAATTTTCGCCCGTGCGCTTTTTCAAAAAGCGTAATGATTCCGCGCTGCACGATCCGGGTCCCGGATGGCGGAACCCGGATGGTGGAAAGAGGATGGCGGAAAAATGCGGCAGAATCAGAATGTCTGGAAGAAGTGCCAGACAGGTGCGCCGGCGTCGGACCAGATCTGGTGTTGTCCGGGGAATTCACACCAGAACACGGGGTACCCGTCATCGCATCCATCATACTCAATGCAGTAATCCGGGTAGGGCGCGCCCGCGGGATGCGTTCCACTCTCACAGTGATTTCTTGCAACAATCACGTCCCTGGCATCCCTGCCGGACTGCGTGGTCACAAAATCATCGGTGTCTCCATGGGCACCGAAAAATGCAATGGGTTCCGCCTCCGCGTTGAAACATCCCCCCATGAGGCTGCCCGACATCGGGGCGATGGCCCGGAATACATCGGATTTCTGACACCCGATGGTGTTGGACATCATGCCGCCGAAGCTGAATCCGGTTGAAAAGATGCGCTCTTCATCGATGCAGAGATTGTTGAAGAAATGGTCCAGCATCTCTTCGAGGAACCGGATGTCCTCACCATCCGCATTCCACCAGCCCGTGCCGCTAACGCCGCCGCCACCGCCGCCGTCCAGTCCTTCCGGCGAAACAAAGATGGCGGTGCCGCCGGATTGGGCCTTCAGGCCATAGTAGCCGCCGTTCACTACGTCGATTGCGTGTCCGGTCAGCCAGTGCCAGGTGAAGACCAGTCGATAGGGGTGGCTGCCGTCGTAGCTGGTGGGAACGTCCAGGATGTACATGCGCTCCTTGTCGTCCACAGTGATGTTGAATGTGCCGCTCTGCAGGGGCGAAGCAATGCCACACCCCGGCGAGCCGACTGCCTGGGAACCGGTATCCGTGTCCGTTCCTGTGTCGGTGTCGGCATCGGTGTCGGAATCGGCGTCGGAATCGGTGTCGGCATCGGAATCGGTGTCGGCATCGGAATCGGTGTCGGCATCGGAATCGGTGTCGGCATCGGAATCGGTGTCGGCATCGGTGTCGGCATCGGAATCAGAGTCCGCGTCGGCATCGCCGCTGTTGTCCGTGCCCGTCGAATTCGAGCACGACCATAGAAGAACTGGCATTATCCATATCAACCGTGTGCAAATTGACCTGACCATCGATTGCTCCTTTTGTTCGTTGTTCTGCAGCGCGTGTTGCTGATATCCATTTTAGTGTTATCGAAACCGGATTACCGGTGACAAACGGATATCATTTTTACAGATCCACTGGCTCCTCATCGACGTTACGGCAGTTCCACGGCCCCGATGTCGCAGGTGTCCGTCCCACGAGGTTCGCCGCGCTGATCGGACGATTCGCAGTCGGCGCCGGCGGACAGGGCCGGACTGGTTTCTCCGGGCGGAAGTGTCTGCGTGGGTCCGCCGTTGTTGCCGGGTTCCGCCGGGAGGAGGGGATCGGCGACGATGATGTCGGGGATGCACAGGTCGCCGCCGCTGTCTCCGGACGCACCCCGCCATTGCAACACGTGGTCACCGGTGCCCGTGGAACCGCAGTTATTTGCCTGATTCCAGGGATTCCCGGCCGTGTTGTCGACAAAGAGCGTGTTGTGGATTTCCCATGCATCGCCGCCGAACAGGGCGCCGCCGTGGCCTCCGGCGGAGTTCCGGGCAAAGGTTGCGTTGTTGATGACGACCCGGCTGCCACAGCTGATGGCGCCGCCGTAGGTTTCCGCTTCGTTGCCGGAGAAGGTCGAGTTGGTGATGGTGCAGACCGGTTCGCAGTCGAGATAGAGGGCGCCTCCGTGATTGTCGCTGACGTTGGAGAGAAAGCTCGAAGCGGTGATGCGGATATCGCCGTTGCTCACCCGCATGGCGCCGCCCAGCCCGCCGCCGCCGACGGAATTGTCCTCGACGCTGGTTCGATCAATCGTCACCTGATCCGGCGGATACACCCAGATGTAGGCGCCGCCGCCGCTGTGCAGCCCTCGATTGTTCCGGATGCGCGTGCCGCAGATGTCAATGGTTCCGCCCACCTCATCATCGGGGCTTTCCGACGCGCCGTCCGTACCGATGGCGCCCCCTTCCCCCCAGCCGTTGTCAATCGTTTCGTTGTCTTCGAACGAACAGTTCACCACCTGCAAAGAGGAGAGCAGGCTGTACAGCGCGCCGCCATAGAACGAGCGATTGCCCTCGAAATGACTG
>JAKQNG010000022.1 GCA_029565915.1 Deltaproteobacteria bacterium | reverse complement strand
TTCACCTGTCTTTCGGCCGCAGAGGGTGAAATTGTGCCAAAAAAATTTTCGCCCGTGCGCTTTTTCAAAAAGCGTAATGATTCCGCGCTGCACGATCCGGGTCCCGGATGGCGGAACCCGGATGGTGGAAAGAGGATGGCGTCCTTTTATGAAGACGAGGAAGGTCATTTCTGACTCTGTCTGTCGCGATTATCCGTTGTTGCCCAGATAGAGTCGTTTTGCTGTTTCACTGACGCGGATTGATTCGCCGTTACCGGATTCCACAATTCGGCCGGAAACGAGCAGGTGAATCTGATCACACAGGTCCAGTGCGTGATGGACCGAATGATCGGTAAGGAGAATGCCGATACCGTCGTTGACCAGCTGCGCCATGAGGCGGCAGATTTCCTGTGCGGCGATGGGATCCACACCGGTGAAAGGCTCGTCGACAAGCAGAATGGCCGGGTCGGAACAGAGGGCCCGCGCAAACTCCAGTCGACGCCGCTCGCCGCCCGACAGGGTGGATGCCTTCTGACGGGACAGATGGGTGAGTCCGAATCGCGCCAGCAGAGTATCTGCGCGGTGACAGGGTTTCTTGAGCGTCTGCAGGATCGCGATCAGATTGTCCCTCGTAGAAAGGCCCGTGAAGACAGTGGGTGTCTGGGGCAGATATCCGAGTCCCCGCTGTGCGCGGCGATAAAGAGGCAGACTGCCCAGATTTCCACCAAAGTGCACTGTGCCCGCGTCGGCGGTTTCCAGGCCGAGAATCAGTTTGAAGGCTGTTGTCTTTCCGGCGCCGTTGGGTCCCAGCAACCCGGTGATGGAGCTTCGCGGTACGTCAAAGGAAACGCCGTCGAGCACCACCCGTCCGTTAAAGGATTTGTATAGTCCCGAAACCTGCAGGGGAAAGGTCAAGGAGCGCCTCCGGGGTTCAGCATGAACGTTCCGCGAGCCTTCGCGACATCAATGCGTCCGGTGTGCAGGTTCACTTCGATGGCATCTCCGAGAAGGCGGTGACCGCCCGTTTCCAGCACAGGATTGCCCTTCAGTACAAGAACACCCTGCGTTGCATCGTATATGGCAGTGGCGGCCTTCGCGGTCGCGTCCTTCTGTTTCACCGTTACGCCGCCTGTTGCCTGAAGAGAGGTAATCGCACCTGCCTCCGAATACGTGACGGTCATCACGGCGCAGAAAAACTGCAGGGATTCAAACCGCGCTGTGACATGGCCCTTGAACGTTGCCATGCGGCGATCCCGGTCGATGTGAAGGGAATCGGCCGTCACGTCCACTGTCTCGGCGGAAGTGGCGGGAACAGCGCACAGCATGAATAGAAATGTCAGTGTCGAGGCGGGAATCCTGGAATTCACAGGTCCTCCGAAAGGGCAGACTTGAGGGTGGCCGTCACACCGTTGTCGCAGACTGCGCCGCCGTCTGAGACAATGAGGGTTCCGCAGTTCGCCACAGCGCGGACAGGCGTTTCAATGGCAAGCCGCGCACCCTCCGGGAAAACGATGGCATCCTGCAACAGCCGTGCGGAGACCGCGGTTGCGGTCATCTGTGCCTGTGCGGTGTCGATGCGGATCACCACCTGCCCGGTCACGACAGCTTCTGATGGATCACTTGATGTGGGTGTCGGAATGGGAGACGGACTTTCGCAGGCGCAGAAAAAGAGAATGGCAGTGGCGAGGAGTCGGTCCATGGATTGACGGTAGTACATGCCGCAGGCGGGTGCAACGGTTCCGGGCGATCCGGTGCGCCGGAGATGGTCGTGTGTTACAGATTTCTGAATGATTTCAATGACCCCGATTGGGGTCCCCGGTCCAGTTCCGGTCCAGTTCCGGTCCAGTTTCCGCGGACGTCCGTTTTTTTGACCCCGCACGGCAAAGTCGCTACCACGGAGTGTGGAGGAACCCGCATTGTCCACACTCGAGTACACCATCTACGGCATCAAACGCGGCTGGCGCATTTCGCGGACCTTCGTCTTCTCCGGCGCCTTTGCCGCACTGGTGGTCAACGGCATCTTTACACAGGCGCAGACCGGGGGCAGCGCGGTCCGGACCATCGCCGTCGCCATGGGCGCGCTCTGGGCCCTGTTCCTCGCGCTGAAGGTCCGCAGCCGGTTCTTCGGTACCCCGCCGGGAGCCCAGGCCGCCTCCCGGGCTGATCTCGAGCTGGGGCTGCTCCTGATCCTCGGCACCTACGCGGGAATTCAGGTCGCCGGCGGACTATCCTCTCCCTTTTATCCGGCCCTGCTCATTCTGGTGGCATTTCTGGTCGTGCAGACCGAGCAGTGGGTAGGGTTCACGCTGGTGGCCGCCAGCATCGGCATCGAGTTTGCGGTGGTGGCAAAGAACCTGCGCGCGGACGCCTATCGCGATGCGGGCCTTCACGCGGTGTTCATCGCCGTGTTCGCTCTCATCAACCTGGTGTTCACGCGGACGGAAATTACGCGGGTGCGGCGCCGGGCCATGAAGCGCATCGAGCAGGTAAAAAGCCAGATCGCCAGCGATGCCCGGGCCTTCCGGTTGACCTCCGCCACGTCAAAGGTGGCGGATGCATCGACCCTTCACGAGGAACAGGAACGCCTGTCCCGATGTACGGTGGCCGAGGTGCGGCGCTCCATGTACCACCACATCCACCTGCTGAAACAGACCATGAACCTCCACACCTGTGCGCTGTTCTGGAAAAGCGAGGACGACCGGGGCATGCAGCTGCTCGAATGCGCCTCGGACAGCGAGGCCATCGGCCGACGCCTCTATCGCACCAGGGAAGGTATCATGGGTGCCATTGCCCAGACTGGCGAAACGACCGTGCTGAAGGACCTGCGCGCGGGCCACTCCAACCTCGTTTACTACACGGAACCCACGCGGGTGACCGATTTTCTGGGTGTCCCCGTGATGGAGGGCAGCACGGTGAGAGGGGTTCTGTGCGGAGACCGGACCGACAACCGGCCCTTTGCGCAGAGCGACAGCGACATTTTCCGCGCGGCCGTGGACAGCATCCTGCAGACCGTGGAGAACGAGCGGGTGTTTGTGCAGCTCCAGAAGGCCAAGTCGGAGCAGGGACGGCTGCTGCAGGCCTCCGAATCCCTGTCGAAAGCCCTGAATACCACCGATGTCGTATCATCATCGCTGGAAGCCGCGTCGCTCATCGCGCCGTGGGACATGGCCGCCATCGCCCTTTCCAGGGACGACCAGCAGCGGCAGAAGGTTGTGGACGCCCGCGGGGTAAACGCGGAGCGACTGAAGGATCTGGAGTTGACCACCCGGTCGGGGCTGGCGGGATCCGTTTTCAAGAGCGGGCATTTCCTTCCGTGGCGCGGCAATTTCGACGTGCGCACGCAGGTGGTCTACACCAAGTCCGTGCAGGATGCGTTCAACGACATGCAGTCCCTGCTGGTACTGCCACTCATGAGCAGCGAACAGGTGATGGGGACGTTGATGTTGGCGTCCACGCGCAAGGGAGCTTATACGGACGATATCCGCAACGCCCTGCAGGTGATGATCAACCAGCTGGGCACCAAGCTGCAGAATGCCCAGATGGTGCAGAAGCTCAAGGAGATGGCCACCACGGACGGCCTGACGGGCCTGCCCAACCGGCGGTCCTTCCAGGATGAACTCGCGCGCCAGCTCGCCCACTCCAACCGCTTCAACACGCCCACCTCCATCATCCTGTGCGATGTGGACAAGTTCAAGGGTGTCAACGACACCTACGGGCACTCTGTCGGAGACGAAGTGCTGAAGGTGGTGGGCAGGCTGCTGAAGGAAATCGTTGTGCGGGACACGGACATGCCCTCCCGGTACGGCGGCGAGGAATTCATCATCATCTGCGGCGGCACGGACACCAACGGCGCCACGCAACTGGCCGACCGGATCCGCAGGGAGATGGCCCAGCAGGTGTTTCAGACCGAAAAGGGTGAGCTGCGGTGCACCATTTCCATGGGGGTCTGCACCTTCCCCGAACTGGCGCGCACAAAAGAAGACCTCATCAACCGGGCGGACGCGGCGCTGTATGCAGCCAAGGAAGGCGGCCGCAACCAGGTGCAGGTGTGGAAAAAGGGCATGACGGTCAAATAGCCGTACCGGTTTTTTTCCGTTTCCTTCTGTTTGCGCGCCCGTCCGTCCCCGCATACACTGTTGTCACAACAACGAACGATGCCCTGTAAATGGTGATGCAATGACTCGATTCTGCCTGTTGTCGGTTTTTTTCCTGCTGGCTGCCTGCGGTCCGCAAAAAGGCGCGGTGAAGCCGCCTCCGCCTGCGCCGGTGCTGCCCGCGGATGGAGACTGCGCGCAACCCGCCGCCGGCCCCAACATGCGGGTGACCAATGCCATCGGCGAGTCCACCGACCCCGAAATTGTGGCCCTGCCGGACGGTTACTATGTGGCATGGACAGATTTTCTGGCGCGGTTTCCGGCCGTGGCGGCCGTGCGCGTGGACAGGGACGGGGTGCCTCGATCGGTGGAAAACGTGTTTCCCCAGAAAGGTGCGTGCCGACAGCCCTCCCTGGGCCTCGACGCCGCGGAAATCCACATCGCCTGGCTGGACGGCCCCACCCTGCAGTCGGTCCGCGTCGACAAGAACGATGCACAGCCTGTGACCTACAGCGAAAAGGCCCATCACCTGACCACCGGTCCCTTCGGCGCGGTGGCCTGGGTGGCGCCTCCGGGCCAGTTGCTGTTCCGCTGCGACGGCATGCTGCCCCTGCCCGATCGAAAAGGGCGGATCATCGAGCCTGCGCCCGTCGTTGTGGCCAAAGGCGGCATTGAGGCGCCGCGGATGGCCTGGACCGGTAAGTTTTATGCGCTGGTGTGGTCCGAATCCGCGGCCGGCGGTCGGCGCATCGTCCTGCAGCGGGTCACCAACGACGGCCTGCTGCAGGGTCCGAAAGTGGCGGTCTCCGCCATGGCGGGAAAATCCACGAATCCGGTCATCACCTGGAACGGTGAGGAGTTTGCCGTGGCCTGGACCAATGCGGCGCCAACCCCCGAAGACCCGGGTGAAAGCTACCGCGTGTACATGGCGCTCATCGCGAAGGACGGCGCAAAGCCCCGCTCCACCAAGCAGCTCGATTTCACCGGCAGCGCCGACGAGGTGTCCATCGCCCCCATGGCGGACGGATACGGTCTGGCGTGGGTGGGCAGTCGGCGACCCGCGGGTTCCGCCGTGTATTTCCGGCTCTTCGACCGGGACGGCAACGCCCGCGGCGATGTGCTGCAGGTGACGGATGATCAGCCCGAGGCCTGCGGCCGGCCGGCCGTGGCATTCAACGGCGACAGTTTCGGGGTGGTCTGGAGCGATTCGCGGTTTTACGAAGGCGCCGAAATCTTCTTCTCCCGCATTTCCTGCGCTGCGCCCGGGAACGCCCCTGCCACCGACGCGGCCGCTGAACCCCCCTTGAAAAAAGTATTCGAGTAAATCCGGAAAAATCGCGTTCAGACCGCTCCTGTCATCAGGAACGCCGCGTCAGTCCTTACCATTTCGAATGGTGGAAGGCGCCGGTAGGGTCGTCGGTTCGCTGGTAGGTGTGGGCACCGAAGGCGTCCCGCTGGGCCTGGATGAGGTTCTGGGGCAACCGGGCGGTCCGGCAGGTGTCGAAGTAACTGAGGGCACTGCTGAACGCAGGCAGAGGAACGCCCCGGGCCGCACCGGAACTCACCACCACCCGCAGCCCGGTGATGGAGTCATCCATCATGCGGACAAAGGTGTCGTGACTGAGAAGCCCGTCGGTGTTCTCCTCGAACGCCTGCATGATGTCGTCGAGGAGCGCCGAGCGGATGATGCACCCGCCCTTCCAGATGCGCGCGATTTCCGCCGGTCGCACACCCCACTGAAATTTGTTCGATGCGGCGGTGATCAGGTTCATTCCCTGTGCCCAGGTGATGATCTGGGCGGCGAGGAGGGCGTCGCGCACTGCCGCCCCGAATTCCGACGAGATGTTGAGAACCGGGGCAGTCGGATACACGAGGGAAAGGGTCCGGCGGTCGTCCTTCAGGGACGACAGGGTGCGGGCGTCCACCGCCGCGGCAATGGTCGGCACGGCCACGCCAAGGGACAGGGCGGCCCGGATGGTCCAGTTGCCGGTGCCCTTCTGGCCTGCCTTGTCCACGACCATGTCCACCAGAGGATTTCCCGTTGCCTCGTCCTTGACGCGCAGCACCCGTGCCGTCAGCTCCATGAGGAAACTCGCCCGCGGGCCTTCGTTCCAGCGCGCGAAGGCGTCTGCACATTCGGACAGGCGCCATTCGGACAATCGTCGCAGCAGGTCGAAGGATTCGGCGATGAGCTGCATCTGCGCATACTCGATGCCGTTGTGCACCATCTTGACAAAATGCCCGGCCCCTTCTTTTCCCACGTGGGTGACACAGGGCCCCGACGCCGTCTTTGCCGCGATGGCCTCCAGCAGGGGTGCGATGACCCGGTACGCCTCCGCCGTGCCTCCGGGCATGAGGGACGGTCCGTTGCGCGCTCCCTCTTCACCGCCGGAGACACCCATGCCGACAAAGTGGATGCCCATTTTCCGGCAGCGGTCTTCCCGGCGCGTCGTGTCCTCGTACCAGGTATTGCCGCCGTCCATGAGGATATCACCCTTGTCGAGGAGCGGCAGAAAGCGCTCGATGGTCTGGTCCACCGGGTCCCCGGCGGTCACCATGAGGAGGATGATCCGGGGGCGCTCGATGGATGCGATAAACTGTGCGTCCGTTCTGGCAGGCAGGTAATTCCGGCCGGATTCCTTCTGGACAAATGCGTCCATTTTTTCCGGCGTGAGGTTCCACAGGGCCACCGGAAATCCGCGGCTTTCGATGTTCGCCGCCAGGTTGGCGCCCATGACGCCCATGCCGGCCACGCCGATGCGGGCCTTTGGTCCGATGGAAGCTGTTTCGTTCATGAGTGGTCTCCCTTATTGGAAATGAAGTTGGCGGCCGCGCTGCGGTCGAGGAGCCAGGTGCCACCTTGCGCCAGTCGGGCCGGAAAACAGTGTTCCGAAACGTCTTTTTCAAAAACCCGGGCCACCGCATCGGCCTTGGCACCGCCGCTGACAACGACAAAGATTTGCGATGCTGCCTCGATGACGGCGGGCGTGATGGTGATGCGCCGGGGGGGCGGCTTGGGACAGTCCACGGCCATCGTTCTGCGCTCCCCGGCGTCAAAGGCCGCGGAGTGCGGAAAGATGGAGGCCACATGGCCGTCTTCTCCCATGCCCAGAATGAGCATATCGATGGGCTGCGCGAAATCCGACGCACAGCGGAGGGCTTCGGCGACCGGTTCTTCTTCGCCGCGGATGCGCCGGACGGCACCGAACTGACTGAACGCATCGCCGAACCATTGCGCGGCCATCCGGTAATTGCTGTCCGGATGGTCCGGCGGCACGCAGCGCTCGTCTCCGAAGAGCAGGTGAATGCGGTGAAGCGGCAGAGGGCCGCACAGATGCGCGTTGACGAGGTGGCGATAGACCGGGCCCGGCGTGGTCCCGCCGGACAGGGCGATCCGGCACAGCTCCTGTTTCTGCAGCACCTCCCGGATCGCACCGGCGATGAGCAGGGCAGCGGCGCTCTGCAGTTGTGCCACCGTGTCGCAGATGAGCAGGGTGTTGAAACTCACAGAGCGACCTCCGGACCTTCGGTGCCCTTGTCGTAGTCGACGACGGGAATGCGCCCGTCCGCAGCGCCGTCCAGAACAGGGGCCACGAATCGCCACATGGATTCCACTTCGTCCTGCCGCGCGAACAGGGTCTGGTTGCCCCGCAAACAGTCGAGGAGCAGCTTCTCGTAGGCTTCCTGCTGGGCGTTGTCCTTGAAGCGATGTTGGAAATCGAAGTCCATGGTCACCGGCGACACGTCCTGCCGATCCCCCGGGGTCTTGGCACAGAATCGCAGGGTGATTCCCTCTTCGGGCTGGATGCGGATGGTCAGGACGTTGGGTGCCATCTTCGTGCAGATCTCCTGCTCCTTGAACAGGCACAGGGGCACGGGTCCGAAATGCACGTCGATCTGCGTCTGCTTGTCCCGCAGGGCCTTTCCCGTGGACAGGATGAAGGGCACGCCCGCCCATCGCCAGTTGTCGATGAAGAGCTTCACCGATGCAAAGGTGGGCGTGGTGGAATCCTTCGCCACGTCCTTCTCGTCCAGATAGCCCGCGTAGCGACCCAGCGAAATGCTGTCTCCGGCCACCTCCAGCGGTCGCAGGGCCCCGAACACCTTTGCCCGCTCGTCCCGGATGCGCTCCGTGTCAAACGAGGCGGGCGGCTCCATGGCGCACAGGGCCAGGATCTGCAGGAGGTGGTTCTGGAGCACGTCGCGGATGATGCCCGTTTCCTCATAGAAGCGACCGCGTCCCTCGATGCCGATTTTCTCAAACGCGGTGATGCGCACGTGGTGAACGTACCGACGGTTCCACAGGGGCTCGAAGATGGCGTTGGCGAAGCGGAAGATGAGGATGTTCTGCACGGTTTCCTTGCCCAGGTAGTGGTCCATGCGGAAGAGCTGATCCTCGTCGAGCCACTTTGCGGCGGCGCGGTTCAGGGCGACGGCCGATGCGGCATCCCGCCCGAAGGGTTTTTCGAAGACGACGCGGGTGGGCGGTCCGTCCCCGTGGTGGGCCGGCGTGACAATGCCGTTGGCGCCGAGTCCTTCGATGATGGAAGGAAACGAGGTGGGCGGCGTGGACAGGTAAAAGACGAACCGACGGTGCCGGTTGTGGGCTTCCTTCATGCCCAGCTTCGCCCGCAGGCCTTCGTAGTCCGCCTTCGCGTCGTAGTCCATGCGGTGGTAATCCACCCGCGCGCCGAGCCGGCTCCAGGCGTCGTCGTCGATGCCGCTGCGGGAATGCCGGGCCACGCCGTTGCGCAACCGCTCCATGAACCGCCGGTAGTCCATGTCCGTCCGGGCCACGCACAACACGTCGAAATCGTCGGGCAGCAGGCCGTCCTTCGTGAGGTTGTACAGGGCCGGAATGAGCTTGCGCATGGCCAGGTCGCCGGTGGCCCCGAAGATGACGAATGTGGCGGGCGCAAGCGGCGGCCGGTTGAACAGGCCGATGGTCGCAACGGTGCCGGATGCGTCCGCGAACGGGGATTGGGTCATGAACGGTCCTTTCTGACGGCAGTTTCCTTCGCGGGATATTCTATGCGGGAGCGGCGATTGCGCAAACCGGTTTTATGGGCGCCGTCGGGGTTGAACGGCACGGGCACCTTCGCGGCCCGTCGGCGCATTGCCCGAATTCCGAATGTGGCCCCTTGAACAATCCGCAAAGTCAACGATACTGATGGAACACAACCGGGGAGGGAAACATGTCCTGCAAAAAAGCTGCGTACCAACTGAAGGATGATTCGGCACTGATGGCGCTGTTGAACACCGACGCCGTGCTGAAGACGTTTGCCGGCAACTTCCTGCTGTACGGCGGCCTCCTCGCGGGGAGCGCGGACGGCAACCTCTCCGGGGAAGAAAGGGACTATCTCATCGATGCGCTCTCCCCCCTCTACGACATGCCGGAGATCATGATCCAGTGCATGAACTCGCCGCAGATGGCGCAGGACTCCATGGCGGAGACCCTCGAGTGGTTGAAGGAACATGGCGGGGAGGCCAGGATTCCGCTCTTTCAGGCGCTCTCGTGCATCATCGCCGCCGACGATGCCCTCGACGACCGCGAAAAGGCGTTCATGGACGAGGTGGCGGCGGGGCTGGGCATCGACCCGGAGAAAGGGGAGGAGATGGTGCGCAGGAGCTTTGTGTCAGACATGGAGTGACCGCGGCGCGAACGGACTATCTGTACACGCGGTAATGACTCGTCGTCACCCCCGTGAAAACGGGGGTCCCTGCAGATCATGATGGATTCCCGCCTTCGCGGGAATGACAACGCGGTTCTCGACTGGGGTGCCCTGACGGGCTGGAATCGGTCATTTGCAATACATGCCACATTGGCTGACAGATTGCGCACCCGGGTGCGCAATTCAGTCTTCCTTCGGTTGTCTGGAAAATTACTGTGGGCGGATGCACGGACAGTAGCGCCATCGATGCCGTCCGTCAAGCAGGGCGTCCTCTTACGGTTGGAGAAGAGAGAGTGAATTGAGCGATTTGCGGTTCAATCAGCAGCTAATTTTCAGGAAGAGTCGCTACAGCTTCTTCTTCAAGGCGCTGTCTCCGATCTTCCAACGATTCTCCCTGGTAAAGCCAGAACTGGTGAGGCGTCGGTGGGGATGAATTTTCGCCCCATCCGAATTTCTCCCGCATCAGTATTGTTGTGGCGTCCGAGATGCTGGTTTCCGTGTCACGGAATTGAATTTTTCGATCCCCCAGAACAGTGATTTTCACATTATCGTCACGGGTAAAAACCAATTCCGCGCCGGTGGGAATACCGAGTTGACTCATTGTTAACGGGGATCTTCGAGAGCGACTTTTGGCAGCCTTCAATGCTTCCCAGTCAGCCGCATCTAAAGGTTTTGTGTCTGCACCTTGTACCGCATCAACTTCAGCTTCTGACGTTTCGGTGGCCTTGCTGAGTTCGCCATAGTTAACGGGTTCATATTCTGTGAGAGACAGAGCCATCACGACTTTTTCCGGATTCATTTTGAAAAATTCACGCCGTGGATTAATTCGATGCTCCGAAAACAGAGCAAACAGTTTCTGTTCCAATTCAGCGGACTTTTCGTCAGGAACCTTGACTGCGTGGTAGCATTCAAAGGCGAGCGGAACCCCTGTTGGTTGAGACAGACTTCGTATCCGCTGTACAAGGTTTTCGGTACGGCCGATCTTGATGAGTCCGGCCATTGCCTCATTTGTCAGGATATATACATATTCTGTCATTGTCGTTAGTCTAGTCGTCCCTGAAAAAGTCCGGTTTCAGGCGGCGACCAGAGCTTGATCGAGCGATTGTTCTCCCCTGGGTTTCACTTCAAACAGGTAACCGAGCAAAGAAAGGCGCGCCAGAAGGGCCGCGGCCCGGAACAGCTTCGCCA
>JAKQNG010000006.1 GCA_029565915.1 Deltaproteobacteria bacterium | reverse complement strand
TTTTCTGGAAACCTGTCGTCAATCCGGAGTCACTGCAACAGACACTTGTTGTCCCGTTGTGAGAAAACAGAGCGAAAGGAAAATGACCATGATTTTTAAAATAGTTTTGCCGATGGTGATTCTGTTCATCGGATGCTGTCTTGTCAGTTGTGACGAAAAGGAATCGTCGGGCAGCGAATGTCTGGGAGAAGACGATTCGCTGTGCGGGGTGACCAATGACCCCGAAGATCTGCGTCCTGCGGAGCAGGGGATCATCGATCTTCTGTCGACTCCATTTGAAGGGGTGGTCGCGGACGACGAGCAGAATCCGCAGATGGATCCGTGTCGATATACAGGGGAATCCTTTGTTCTGACGTTTCATTCGTTTTCAGACCTGGATTGCGGTGACGACGACTGCGCGGATGCGCTGGTCGCCACCATGTTGTTCAGTGCGACCCTGGAAGTGGGCGGCGATGTCTATGAATTCAGCGATTTCGAGGTGACCATCCGCAACGTGGATAATTGGGAGACAACCTTTTACCAACGAGGGACTTCTTCCAGCCCGGAGGAGGTCTGTACACCTGTGCTCCACTACCAGAATGACTCCGAATCGTTGTATCCGGACCTGGTGTTTGATGAGTTCCGGTTGCTTTTCAAAGCGCCAGATACCGGAGATACAGCTGAGTTCTGCCACTTGACGATTTGAGTTCTGCGGCGTTTCCAGTTCGATCATGAAGACCCTGCGGACATTCACCGCATCGTCGGGGTGGCGGAAAAAGCCCATCGGGAATTCCGCGTTCAAATCTGGCAATTCTCTGTGCCCTGCCGCTATAACCCGGGGCATGACACGATCGATCCTTCATATTGTTTTTTGCATGACCGTTTTTCCTGTCGCCTGCGGCAACGGCAGTCAGGCCCCTTCGGCGAACGGTACGGCCGGCGTGCGTCCCTCCCCGGCACCGGTGGAGCCGACGTCTCCTCCGGCCCTTGACGAACCCGTCCGGAGGGCGGACGTGCGGCCTTCTCCGGCCCTTCCCGGCGGCGACCTGCGGGTGCTCTTCGATCTCGCCGCCCACGCGAATGACGCCCACCTGCGCTCATCGGGACTGCTGGTGGACTTCGGCACGCCCTCCCGCTTCAAATACACCCTGGGCGACTGGAAGACCGGCTGGCGGGGCAACCAGGTGATGGACGGCGTGACCGTCTCGTGCATTGAAGACAGCGCGGCCCGGGTCTTTGTAGCGCTGGAGCCGGACGAAGCGGGCCCGGGGCGCATCGTGCTGCGGGCCAGGAGTCTCTCGGGTCAGCGCTCCACCGGTCGCGTGTACCTGAACGGCGCATCGGCGGGAACCATGACCATGGGCAGCGCCGGTTTCGATCACGGAACCGTGGAAGTGCCCTCCCTGCGGGCCGGGGTGAACGAAATCCTGCTGCGCTTTGACGACACGGGAAAGGGCCCCGACGGAAAGCCCGCCCGGCTGGCCGTGGACTACCTGCGGGTCATCCCGGACGGGGTGGACGAAGGCGGCGCCGCGGCGGTGTTCGCGCCGGTGGAAGACGGGCGCATCGTCCTGCGGGCCGGGGAATCCCTCACGTGGAACCTGCCGGTTGTTGAGCCGGGCCTGCTGCGGGGCACGCTCACCTCTGCGGGAAAGGGACGGCTGGAGGTGCGCATCGCCACGGACGGGGCGCAACTCTCCGCCGGCACCTTTGAGGCCGATGCCACCGGTCGTCCCCTGCTGGTGCCTTTGTCGAAGTACGCGGGGGACGCCATTTCCCTTACGCTGGCCGTCCGGGAAGGGGAGGTGGCCATCGAAAACGCCTCCATTGCCGCGGAACCGTCGCCGCCAGCCGCGGCCCCGGGGCGGTTTACCGCGAAGAACGTGGTGCTGGTGCTCATCGACACCCTGCGGGCGGATCATCTGTCGGCATTCAATGCCGCCACACGGGTGCGCACGCCCTTCCTGGACGAATTCGCGAAGGAGTGCATGGTGTTCGAGCGGGCCATGCCCCAGGAAAACTGGACCAAGCCGTCCATCGCGTCCCTGTTGACGGGCCTGTACGCCGCATCCCATCAGACCAAGGGGGAGAGCAACCGGCTGCCGGCCTCCGCGACCATGGTGTCCGAGCATCTGCGCTCCCTGGGATTTGAAACCGCGGGGTTCGTGGCCAACGGCTACATCTCGGACAAGTTCGGCTTCGAGCGGGGCTGGGACACCTGGACCAATTACGTCCGGGAGGGAAAGAAGAACCGGGCCCAGTTCGTGGCGCAGGATGTCATCTCGTGGCTGAACCGCCGGCGGGAAGGCAAACCGTTTTTCCTGTACGTCCACACCATCGACCCCCACGTGCCCTACCAGCCGCCCACCAGTTACCGGGCCATGTACGACGACGAGCCCTATGACGGCATTGTGGAGGGCGGAAAGACCGCTCAGCTCCTCGAACAGGTGAAGACCGGCGCCGTGCGGCTCTCGGAGCGGGACCGGTTCCGGCTGGAGGCGCTGTACGACGGCGAAATTTCCTACCACGACGATCATCTGGCGCTCATCGCCGGTGAATTGCGGAAGCTGGGGCTGCTGGAGGATACGCTGATCATCATCACCTCGGATCACGGGGAGGAATTCTTTGACCACGGGGACGTGGGCCACGGCCACACCCTGTACGAGGAGCTGCTCCACGTGCCCCTGCTGGTCCGCCTGCCGGGCGCCGCACCGCAGGGACAGCCCGTCCGGGATGGCCGGGAGGCGGAGCTGGTGGATGTGCTGCCGACCATCTGCGACAGCCTGCAGGTGGCCTGTCCGCCGGCGGTGCAGGGAAGAAGCCTGGGCGCCCGGTTGACAGGGCAGGGTGAGGTGGTCTGGCCGGCAGCGGCCCGCAGCGAGTTCATGGACGGCCAGCTGGCGCTGCGCACGACCCGGTATAAACTGATCTACCGGGGACTGCGGACAACCCTGTTCGACCTGCGCGACGATCCGCAGGAGACCGCCGACCTGTCCGATGCCCGGCCCGTGGCCCTGTCGGCCCTGCGGGACATGCTGGGGGCCCACATGGGCCGGTTTGCGGCGGCGGGTGCTTCGAAAGGCGCGCAACCGGCTCCTCTGGTGCACCGCCGGGAAGAGGCGACCATCGATCCGGAAACCAGGAAGCAGCTCGAAGAGCTGGGTTACATGGGAGAAAAGAAATGAGCGGAATCATCCGGTGGACCATCCTGTGGTGTTGGGCGGCGGCCCTTGCGGCCTGCGGCGAACCGGAACAGGAAATTGCGGATCTGGACAGCGATGCGGACGGGGATGGCGATGTGGACGGGGACGCTGACGGAGACGCGGACGGGGATGCGGACGATTGTCCAGAGGGCGATGCGCGCCTGTGCGGCGTGCTGGCGGCCCACAACGCCGTGCGAGAAGGCGTGGATGCGGAACCGCCCCTCGGCGCATTATCGTGGTCCGCGGCCCTGTCGGCATCGTCGGCGGCCTGGGCCGGAGAATGCGTCTGCGGCCACAGCAGCGGCGGGGACTATGGCGAAAACATTTTCTGCGGCACCGCGGGATATTTCACACCGGTCAGC
The DNA here is from genome assembly GCA_029565915.1 of Deltaproteobacteria bacterium. Lineage (GTDB taxonomy): Bacteria > Myxococcota_A > Polyangia > JAAYKL01 > JAAYKL01 > JAKQNG01. Next base: position 30,355 of record JAKQNG010000006.1, on the reverse strand, counting down.
GCCGTGGAGACCTGGGCCAGTGAGGTGGGGGCTTACGACTACGAATCGAACACCTGTGAGAGCGGCCAGATGTGCGGCCACTACACGCAGATCGTCTGGCGGGACACCACACAGGTGGGGTGCGCCATCGCGTCCTGCGCGGACGGCTGGGATTACATGGCCTGCCAGTACCTGCCCACCGGCAACTTCATCGGCGAGTGGCCCTACTGAGTAAGGAGAAGAACCATGAACCGACTGCCGTATCTGCTGCTGTCTCTCCTCCTGTTTTCCGCCTGCGCCGCGGTCCGTCCCGCGCCTTTGCCCACCGCCGACAACCTGCGCCTCACCGACCTCATGGGCACCTGGCACGAGGTGGCCCGGCTGCCCCTGGAATTCGAGCGCCACTGCGCGGCGGCCAGCTTTCAGTATGCGCAGGTGGCGCCCGATCACATCCGCGTGAGCAACCTGTGCTGGTATCGATCCCTGAACGGGCCCATGCGCCGCGCCGATGCGGAGGTCTATCTTCCGGACCTGTCCGATCCCGGGCGCCTGCTGATCCACTTCGGCGGCCCCGCGTCGTCCACCTACCACGTTGCGTATGTCAATGACGCTCACACACTGGCCCTGGTGGGTTCACCGGATCGACGGCACCTGTGGATGCTCGCGCGGGAATTTACGCCGCCGGCCGAGGCGGTGGAGCGGCTGATGGACGAGGCGAAGGCCCGGGGGTTTGATATTTCCAGACTGGTTTTTACCAGGGAGCTGCGCCATGACGATCACCTGTAGGGCAGTGACCGCGTGCCTGTGCGCCCTGCTGCTCGGCGCGTCCGGGTGCCGTCTGGTGACCAACTCCCGGATGGGCATGCAGATCAAGGTGAACAAGTATTTCGACGAGGACGGCCACACGTATCCCGAACTGGACGACGCGATTTTCCGCCTCAAGATGAGGGTGTCCGGCGTGCTGACGCCCCAGAAGTTCGTCAAGGAAGTGGGCGTGTGGATTTTTCTGACGGCGCCCCACGATCCCGCAAAGATGCCCATCCTGCTGGTCCACGGCCACTGGAGCGGACCGCCCGTGTTCAAAGAACTCGCCGAGTCCATCGACACCTCGAAATATGAGCTCTGGTACACCTACTACCCGGCGGGCCTCGACATCAACGAGACCGTTGCCATGTTCCAGATCAACCTCGCGCGGCTGGCCAATTACTACCACACGGACGAAGTGATTGTGCTGGCCTACAGCATGGGCGGACCCGTGGCCCGGCAGACCATCGCCACGGCGGACCCTTCCCTGAAGCTGCCGGTGGTGCCCCTCTTCATCGGCGTGGCCAATTCCTGGGACGGTTCCATGAAGACGAACGCCGGCGCGAAGACCGCCATCACCGCGGATCCCGAAAAGGCAGCCTCCTACGGCGCCGAGAGCTGGAAGCAGGTGTACGCCGGCGCACCTTTTGTCAGGGGCATGTTCCGCCACCCCCTGCCGCAAGAGACGGAATTCCACATGATCTACAGCTTCGGCGGCGACGATCCGAAGATCCCCGGACGGGACGACGGGGTGCTCCACGAGGCCAGCCTGGCCCGGAAGGAAGCCCTGGCGGAGGCCGCATCGGTGACCGTGTTCGATCAGCCCGACCACCAGACGATCATCGGCCACTACCTGTGCATCAAGCGGATCAACGAAATCCTGGGGGCCTTCGAGGCCTCCCGCTCCGCCTCCCCGCCACCGACCCCGTAATCCATCCGTCATCCCGAGCGGATTTCGCCACTGCGCAAGGCCCCGGTTTCCCGTATGATGGGGGCAGACGGTTCTCTACCCCGGGAGGTGTTTTTCATGAGCATTGCGAGAGTTGTATCGATTCTGCTGATTTTTGCGGCGGCCGGCTGCAGCGACAACGACGGAGGCGCCTCCGGCGACAGCGATGTGGATGGCGACAGCGACACGGACGGGGACAGCGATACGGACACGGATGGGGACAGCGATTCGGACGGGGACAGCGACACGGACGGGGACAGCGACACAGACGGGGACAGCGACTCGGACAGCGATTCGGATGGCGACATCGACACGGACGTTACCGTGGACGGGGAGGTGAGCCCGTTCATCATCGTCGACCAGTTCGGCTATCGCACGGGGGCCGAGAAGATCGCGGTCATCCGGGATCCCCAGCAGGGATTTGATGCGGACGACAGCTTTACGCCGGGGGCCGACTACGCCCTCGTGGATGCAGCGACCGGCGACCAGGTGTTTTCCGGAAGCCCCGCGGAGTGGAATGGCGGCGCGACGGATGCGTCCAGCGGCGACCGTGCCTGGTGGTTCGACTTTTCGTCGGTGACTACCCCGGGCATGTATTACGTACTGGATGTGGCGCAGGACGCCCGCTCCGACGTGTTTGCCATCAACGACAGCATTTACGCGGATATCCTGCGACATGCCGTGCGCACCTTCTTTTATCAGCGGGCGGGCTTCGCCAAGGAGGCCCCCTTTGCGGAAACCGGCTGGACGGACGGCGCCAGCCATCTGGGTGCTCTGCAGGATGCCGAGTGCCGCATCTACAACGATCCGGACAACCCCGCCACGGAGCGGGATCTCTCCGGCGGCTGGTACGACGCCGGCGACTACAACAAGTACACCAGCTGGACCGCCAGCTACGTGGTCAGCCTGCTGCGGTCCTATGAAGAGAATCCGGCCGCCTTCGGGGACGACTACAACATTCCCGAATCGGGCAATGGCATTCCCGACATCATCGACGAGGCGAAGTGGGGCATGGACCACCTGATCCGGCTGCAGAATGCCAACGGCTCCATGCTCTCCGTGGTGGGCCTGGATCACGGCAGTCCGCCGTCTTCCGCCGACGGGCAGAGCCTCTACGGTTCTGCGAGCACGTCCGCCACCCTGTCGGGGGCCGCGGCCTTCGCGTACGGGGCAAAGGTGTTTGCCGCGGATGCGGGATGGGGACTGGGCGACTTTGCCGACGATCTCGAGGCGCGCGCCCGGGACGCCTGGGAATGGGCGGACGCCAATCCCGCCGTGCTGTTCTACAACAACGACGACGGTCAGGGCACCGGCGGGCTCGCGGCGGGGCAGCAGGAAATGGATGACGAGGGACGCCTGTCAAAGAAGCTGGAAGCCGCCGTGTACCTGTTCGAAATCACCGGCGAGGCGACCTTCCGGAATTTTGTGGACGACCACTACACGGACATCCACATGATGCAGTGGAATTACGTGTATCCCTATGAGGAGCGCCAGCAGGACGTGCTGCTCTATTACGCCGGTCTTGCCGATGCCACCGCGTCCGTGGCGGACGACATAGAGAGCACCTACCTGAACGCCTTCAACGGCGGCGACAACATGCCCAGCTACACGGGCAACCTCGATCCCTACGGCGCCTACCTGGACAGCTACACCTGGGGGTCCAACCACACCAAGGCCGCCCAGGGAAACATCTTCCGCTCCATCGCGACCTACGGGCTGGACGGGGCGCTGGCCGACGACGCGAACCGGGCCGCGGAGCGCTACGTCCACTACATCCACGGGGTCAACCCCCTGGGCATCGTCTACCTCTCCAACATGTACGGTTCCGGCGCGGTCAAATCGGTGAATGAGTTTTACCATTCGTGGTTCTCGGATGGCAGCGCGGACTGGGATCGGGTGGGAGAATCCACCTTCGGGCCGGCGCCCGGATTCCTCACCGGCGGCCCCAATCCCGGATATGACCGGGACGGGTGCTGCGCGACCAACAGCTGCGGCAGCGCCGAAAACAACGCGCTGTGCACGGCCCTGTCCGTGGAGCCGCCCCTCAATCAGCCCGACCAGAAGTCCTATCTCGACTTCAACAGCAACTGGCCCCTCAACTCCTGGTCGGTCACCGAAAACAGCTGCGGCTACCAGGTGGCCTACATCCGCCTCCTCTCCAAGTTCGTGAACTGAGCACCGTCGCCACGTCTATCATTTTTTGTGGTTGAGAAAAATATCGACCGGTAATAGAATATTCTCATTCACAACACAATTCGCAACGAATTGTCACAACAGGAGGCGACGACATGAATTCTGTCAGACTGGCTCCGGTATTGCTTTTCGGCTTATTGATTACCCCCCCCCCTCCAGCAAACGCACAACTGACAATCGATGATGAGGTGCTGGAAGTCATGGGAGTCGACCCCATCCACTTCAACAGCATTACGGAACTGGAGTTGCTGCAGAAATTTGTTCTGTTTGCGGAGGACGAGCTGGAGTTTCATGATCGTGCGGTGGTGTATCCCTCCAGCGATGAAAACCGTCTGTTCTGGGGCGACTATGTGAACATCGGCTCGAATGCAACAACGGATACGGTCATTGCGGGCAACGGAGGAAATAATGGAACAGGCATCTGGCTCCGCGGCGGAACGATTGACGGAGATGCCGCCCTGCGTGGAACCATTGAGTATCAGAACAGCGCACCGCCAACTGGAGATCTGCTGCAGAATCAACAGATTCAGATGCCGGCTCTCAACTGGTTTTCGCCGGAAGTCGTTTCGTTTCCATCGACTGTTCAACCACCAATCTGGATTAATATTGTTGGAGGAACCTTCAATGCGTCTCAGAACTACTACTATGGCAATCTGACTGTGAACAGCTACCAGACCCTGAGATTGCAGGGATGCGGCAACTACTATTTTGAATCGCTGACAGTCAATTCCAATGCTGACCTGGAGATTCTCAACCCGGATTGCGAGACCAACATTTTTGTCAAACAGCAGATGATCTGGAGAGGTGCGATTCGAGTGCCCGAGGGAGAAACTCTCGATCCGGAAAATCTGTTGTGGGGCATTTTCGGCACCGGCGATACATTCCTGGAAACAAGTTTGTGGGGAACCGTTATCGCTCCGAATGGTCGGGTTGTATTGGCATGCGCAAAGAACCTGGTCGGTGCGATTTATGCAGAAAACATCCGCATCATGCAGGATGCGCGGATCATCGCGAGGAACGGCGCCGTTGACAATGTTCCGGTTCCCGGGTGGTTCGACTATGTCAGGCCGACACCGGCGAGCATTTATCAGCGCCCCAAGCTTTACAAGCCAGTCTCGCATGAATGTGCACTTGATGGATTTAACATTACGATCTGCTATACAAACATGCCCTGCATTCAGGAAACGATCACCTGGCCCGAACCATACAACCGAAGGGGCTTTCCCTGTACCTTCATCGACAATGACTACCTCGTCGGAGAAACCTGTTCCATTGTGGAAATCGAGGGATTTCCCCTGGACAACATTTCGTACTGGCACATCAACCTGTTTCGACATTCCGCGTCGACCTATCCCTATGCTTCGGATACGCAGTTCATCTCCTGGTACTGGTGGGACGCCACAGACGAGGACTGGGATGGACCCACCTCCCAGAAATGGGTGAACGGCGTATTGGTCACCTCCCCCAACCCGTGGGTCACCGATCTCACGGCGGAACCGCCGGTCTATTGGTCGGGAGAAATCGCCGGACCTTCGGAGGATGGAGCCGTATGGCTCTGGAAAAACGGGTTCTGGGCCGGAAACGACATCGGCTGCGGTCCCGATCCGGACACGGTGTCCAACATGGAAACGTGGATGGAACCCGATGTCTGGGCGCCGAATCCGGATGCGGCCTGTCATTCGCTTCCCAACCTGAATTGCTGGGGCGACAGCAGCAGCGCGCAGTCGGAATTCGGCTATCTGCCAACTGGAGGGCTTGATTTCGAGAGCGGTCAGCGTCTGGTCGCGTTCAACTATCAATGTGATGTGTATTGTGAAGAACAGTCATGCGGCACACCGGAAACAGTCATTTTCCGGATTGCGGATCAGTAGTGTCAACGGCGCGGAACACAAGGGGAACGACCATGAATGCTTTCAGGGTACTGTTTTTTTCTGCGCTGCTGATCACGGTGGCGGCATGCCATCGCAGCGGCGCAATAGAAGGCGAAGACACACTGACCGCCTGTTCGGACGGCGTCGATAACGACGATGACGGCATGGTGGACTGCGACGATGCGGGGTGTACCGCCTTCGGGCACTGCGCCGGGGATTCGGATACGGACGTGGATACGGATTCGGATATCGACACGGATTCGGACAGCGATTCCGACACGGACAGCGACGCTGATGCGGACAGCGATTCCGACAGCATCCCGGATGATACCGATTCGGACGATGTCATTGTCACTTCGCGCTGGACGAGTATTCCGCCCGGATCATTCTGGATGGGAACGCCGGATGGCGACTGTCCGGAGGACTATCCGTTGCCGGGAACCGAATGTCTGTATGAGCTGGGGCGCGAGGATTTCGGTTTTGAGAATCTGCATTACGTGACACTGACGCAGCGGTTCGAACTGATGCGGTACGAGGTGACCCAGGGGGAATGGGAGGCGATGTTCGGAAACAATCCAAGCTATTTCGGACCGAACGGGGATGGTCCCGACTGCGGGGCTGACTGTCCCGTGGAGCGGGTCGACTGGTACGAAGCCCTGGCTTATGCAAATGCCCTGTCTGAGCAGGAAGGGCTGACACCCTGTTACGAGATGCTGGACTGTGAAGGCACACCTGGTGAAGGCTGTGCGCCGGAACTGGACCACTGCGGCGGGTACAGATGCTTCGTTTATCTGAACGACGTTACCCGTCCGCAGGACTGCGAGGGTTATCGCCTTCCCACGGAGAGCGAATGGGAATACGCCATCCGGGCCGGCAGCCTGACGGCGATTTATCCAAGCCCCGGCAACGACGGCACCATCACCAGTCTGGAAGAGGATTCGAATCTGGACCGGATTGCCTGGTATGCGGGAAATTCGGATACGGGGCTGGGTTTGATGACCCATCCGGTTGGACAGAAGGCGTCCAACGCATGGGGTCTGTTCGACATGAGCGGCAACGTCGGTGAGTGGGTATGGGATCTCGCCGGTTTCTACGACGAAAGTCCTGCGTCAGAACCCTGGATTGACCCGACCGTTCCACCGATTCTTAACGACCAGGGGACCCTGAATGTTTTCACGGTCAGGGGAGGAACCTGCCTTGATGACGCAATGCCTGTTGAAGCGGCACGTTCCGGAGGGATGAGGATGTATGGTCTCGGTCATTCGAATGGGGCCGGCGTCGGTTTCCGCCTCGCCAGATCGATCTTCAGTGTGGATTCCTCTTCAGATTCGTGAACTGAGCACCGTCGCCACGTCTATCGGCTTGTTATTCCCATCTGTTGGGAATACAGTGGGATTCCGGCGCGCACACCGCCGCCCGAGGGAGCGCACATGGCGGATTTCGAACTGAGCAAGACCGTCCTTCGCATGATTGCCCGGGCCTTTACCCGGGACATGATCGCCGGCGAGCTGGAGCACGCCCGCATTCCCGTCCCCGAGGACGACGCGGCGATGATCACCGCCTGGGTGCAGCACGTGGCCCACGAGTTCGATCCGTCGGACAACCCGTTTTCGCGGGACTCCCTGCTCATGGGCCTCACGTCCGGCGGCATCTCGTTCCTCCAGCAGAACAGCCTGCTGTCCGATGCCCTCAAACGTTCACTCCTGCTCAACGTGCTGACCATCGACGGCGATGCCCTCATGCAGGCCCTCCTTTCCCGCGTGCTGCGCGAAACCCCCACCGTGGCCAACGTCATCGAGGCGAAAACCACCGAGGGCATTGAGGACATCATCAACCGGGAGCACGTGAAAATCGTGTTCGTGGATGCCTACCGGTTCGACATGGAACACATCGCGCGAACGGTGGAGAACCTCACCGCTTCAAGGGACTACCTGCAGTTTGTCCTCTTTACGGACGTGAAGCGCTTCGTCGAAACCTATCCCGTGCTGCCGAAGGCCCTCGCCAACTGCATCACCCTCGACAAAAACGTGTCCATCAAGAATTTTCAGGGCGCTGTGAAAGGGGCCGTGGAGGCCGTGCGCAACCGGTTCCCCGGACTGCTGAAGGAAGCGCGGCACGACTCCAAGGATCTGGTGGGGCGCATCGTGGGCGACCGGCTGCGGATCATTGAGGAAATCGGCCAGGGCGGCCAGGCCACCATTTACCGGGCGGACCATCTGCTGATGAATCGCCAGTGCGCGGTCAAGGTGCTCCACGACGAGATCAAGACCGACCCCGAAAAGGCCCAGCGCTTTGTGCGGGAGGCCAAGATCGCCAGCGCGGTCCAGCACCCCAACATCGTGTCCGTGTTCGATTTCGGCACCGATGCCAAAGGGACCACCTTCATGGCCATGGAGCTGGTGTCCGGCAAGCCCCTCGACGAAGAACTCGAGGCCCGGGGCGGCACCCTGCCCGTGCGCGAGGTGATGGAGTACGCGAGGGGCATCGCCGCCGGACTTTCCGCGCTGCACGCCATGAACCTCATCCACCGGAACCTGAAGCCTGGCAACGTGCTGCTCCACAAGACGCCGGACGGGCGCGTGGTGCCCAAGCTCTCGGATTTCGGGTTTGCCATCGGCCCCGAATCCATTGGCGGTCCGCGGCTGACCGTGGAGGGCATCGTGGTGGGCACCATCAAGTACATTTCCCCAGAGCAGGGACAGGCCAAGCCTGTCGATCACCGCACGGACATCTTCAGCTTCGGCATCATGCTCTACCGGCTGCTGGTGGGCGAGGTGCCCTTCGACGACGACAACGTGGCCCAGGCGCTCATCAAGCGCATCCGCGAACAGGCGCCACCCATCCGGTCCTTTGATCCGAACCTTCCCTTCAACGACAAAGCGGAGCAGATCCTCCTGTCCATGCTGGCCAAGAAGCCCGAAAACCGGCCGGATTCCGCCCTGGCAGCCGTGTCCGCCATGGAAGCCGCCCTGGGATTCACCCAGAAGTTCTGATATCCGGATGACGGGAGTTTGAAGCCACGGCCGGGCTCCGCCTTCGATGGTCAGATCAACCCGAGTTCTTCGAGGGCGTCTTTCCAGTGCAGGCACAGGACGCTGCCGATTCTGCGGCGCTGTTTTTCGCGGCTCGCGCACAAGAGGAGCGGTTCCGTCATCTCCTGCCCCAGGGATGCGAGGTGCTTGACATCGCGCTCGTCAACCCGGTCAGCGGATTTGATTTCGATGAGGACCAGCGGAAGTCCCGGACGTTCGATGATCAGATCAATTTCCACATCAGAGCCCGTATTCAGATAGAAGAACTGCCAGTCGGGAAAGCGGTAGATGGCACATTTGCGGATTTCGAGGATCAGAAAATGCTCGAAGGCTTCGCCGAACGCACCGGTCCCGGGAGCGAGATCGATGGTGAGCGTCCGGTCGAGGGCCCGTTTGACACCGCAATCGAAGAAGTAGAATTTGGGACTCGACAGCTGCCGCTTCCGCACGGAGCGGTGCCAGGCGGGTAAAAAGAAACCGATCAGGGTTTCTTCGAGAATGTCGAAATAGGAACGGATGGTCGCCGGGGCAACGCCGGCCGCCCGGCCCATTTTCAAAAAATTGACGATCTTGCCGTTGGCCTGCGCGGCCACTTCGAGAAACGCGCGGAACGGCGGCAATCTGCGGACCAGTTGTTCTTCCTGGATTTCTTCCTTGATGTAGGTGAGGGCATAGGCGCGGAGAAACTGCTCCCGCTCCGGGTCGGTGGCGAGCGTGAAGGCCATGGGCATCATCCCGGACCGCATGGCGGTGCGCTCGTCCAGATCGGGGATTTCCGCGGCGCACAGAGGGTGGAGGGTGTGCACGAAGGCGCGTCCGGCCAGCAGGTTGGCGGCACCCCGATTCAGCTTGCGGCTGCTCGAACCGGTCAGGGCGAAGGCCACCTTGTCGCTTTCGATCAACCGGTGCACCTCGTCGAGGAGCCGCGGGATTTTTTGAATCTCATCGATGACCACCCACCGGGTGGGGTTCTTCCTCGCCCGCAGACGGCGTTCGAGTTCCAGGGGTGTGCGGCTGAACGTATCCTGTTCTTCGAGCTGCAGCAGATCGATCCACAAAACCTCTTCCGACGGGAAGATCTGGTGCAGAAGGGTGGTTTTCCCGGTGCCGCGGGCCCCGAAGAGGAAGAAGCTCTGCTGGCTATCCATATGAATTTTCAGCTGTCTTTGTATCATGTGCCAATGCTACTCGATTTTTAAAGTATGGTAAATAAATTGCCGCGAATTTTGAAGTTTATTTTCTATTCTGCTTGATGAAAGAGGCAATCCAGTCGGCAGGGAATTCAGCGGGAGGTGGTCCGGAGGCGTTCTTCGACGCGGGAGGCGATGGCGTTCATGGCCGGGCGCCAGTCTTCGTTGCAGATGGAATAGACGTAGCCCATGTCGCCGAAGAGCTGGGCCAGCGCAACGAACCGGGTGCCCGGAAAGGCCTGGGTGATGGGTACGTCGCCGTCCCGGCGCTCGCAGGCATATTCGAAGTAGGCGGCTTCAATCGTCCCACCCGATGCAGGAATTCGCGTGATGGTCTCCGGTTCGCCCATGGTGCCCTCTTCCAGCGCCACATCCAGGCAGGCGGCGACGTCCGTACCACTGCCCTGGCACGCCGTTGCGCCCTCTCCCTCGTGGGGTACGCCCGTGATGGCGGCGAACATCACCGATCCGCCGGCCCGGATTGCGCCGGAGACCTGCGCCTTTGCGTCCAGCATCATCTGCTTCACCTCGGCGGGCGTGTACAGATACTCGGGGTGGTGCCCCACGGCGATGTTGCGCTCGTACATATTCACCATTTCGTCCGTGGCAAACAGGTCGGGCCCGTCATCAAGGGAGGCGTCTTCTTCGTCCGAGACGACGAGGACCAGCAGCAGGGCCTCCGGTCGGAGGAAGCCCGTGGCGATGCCGTCACCGGAAAGCCCTTTGACCGCGGCGATGAGCTGCTGTTCGAAGCCGCAGCCCTCGATGCCCGGGTCCGCCATGCACGAGGCGGCCAGGGCCAGATCGTCGCCCGTCCAGTGTTCCGCGCTCAGGAATAACTGCTCCAGTGAGTCGGGGGATGCCGGGCAGTCCCGCTGCAGATCGCCCACCGTCGTCGCCGCATCGGCATAGTCGGTGAGGAAGGCGCCGTTGTTTCCCAGAGGGTTTTCGCAGCCGATGGGCAATGCATTGTCGGGCCAGCCGTCGTCTTCGGGGTCAATCGGGTTGCCGCCCCACTGGAGGCCCATGTCCGTGGTGGTGAAGGCCAGCCGCAGATCCGCCGCCGGACCGCTGCGCAGGGTCTGCACCAGGGCGAAGAGGGCGTTCCCGAGGATGGCCTGCTCCTGCGCCATGGAGCTGGAGTTGTCGATAACCACGAGCACGTCCAGTCCCTGCAGGGGCCCGGTGTAAAGCGGTTCCGTGTCGGCGTCCCCGTCCGTGTCGCCGTCGCCGGTGTTCGTCGAGTCACCGTTGTCCTGCGGCGGATTGCAGGCCACTGAAAAAAGCAGGAGAAGAAAAAGCGCGGTTTTCATGATTCCTCCATCGAGTTGACGGGATTGCTTTCCCGCGATTGATCCTTGTTCATGGCCTCGGACATTGCAGGATTCGCTGCGTTGCGGCATCGGCCGCCTCAACGGCGGCGTTGGTCAGCGTGACCGTGAAGGGACAGAGGGCCGGGCAGGACAGCGGGTCGTCCTCGTTGCTGCCGCAGTCGCCGCAGTATTCACAGTCGATGTCGTCGCAGTCGATGTCGCCGTCCATGTCGTTGTCCTTTCCGTCGCGGCAGGCGCCGAGGAAGGATTCTCCCTCGTTTTCACAATAGAACCAGCCGAACTGGCCCGCGGAGATGGCATCCATCTGCAGTTGGGAAGGACATGCCAGGGGGATGGCGATTTTCGGCAGCGTGCAGGCCACGACCGGGTTCTCACTGTCGCCCACCGGTGCAAGAGAAGCCCATTGCGCGCCGCCCGGAGGTGCGGGACAGTCGGTGCCCGGGAAGTGGAGCACCACGTCGCACCGGGCACTCTGGGCCGCGGAGTCGTATTGCAGGCGGGTTTCGTGGCATGTTCCGGTGAGGTTCTGCGCAATCATCGCGGCGATTTCCTCCATGGCCGGCGACCAGTCCTCGTTGCAGATGGAATACACAAAGCTCCGGTTGCCGTATTCCCCTGCGAGCTGCACATAGCGGGTGCCCGGATAGGCCTCGGTGACGGGATCGCTGTCGTCGTTGAACCGCTCGCAGGCGTATTCGAAATAGGAGGCCAGCGGACCGGAACTGGCGTTGGGCGGCAGGCGCTGGACAATGCCGGGGTCACCCATGGTGCCGTGTTCCAGCGGGATGTCGAGACAGCCGGCGATTTCGGAACCCCGCCCCTGACAGGCGTTTGCGTACAGCCCCTGGTGGGGAACACCGGCGATGGCCGCGAAGATCACTGCATCCGCAGCGCCGTCCGCGCCGGATACCCGGGCTCTGGCCTCGGTGATCATCTGCCGGATTTCAGCAACGGTGTAGAGGAATTCCGGATGGCTGCCGCAGGCGATGTTGCGCTGATACTGGTCCTGCACTTCGTCCGATGCGAACAGCGAGGGACCGTCCTTCATGGAGCAGTCCCCTTCATCGGAGACGATGAGCACCACCAGCACGGCATCCATTCGCATGAAACCCGTATCGATGCCGTCCCCGTTCAGCCCGGCTGCGGCCGCCACGAGCTGCTGCTCGAAACCGCAGCCCTCGATGCCCGCGGTGGCGAGACAGGCGGTGGAGAGGGCCATGTCCGGAATCGACCAGTGGCCGCTGTCCGGATCAAACCAGGCTTCGCCGACCGCCGCGGGGGAGTTGGGGCAGCTCAGGCCCGTGCCGTTGCCGCTGCTGTCCGCGCAGGTGCCCACGCCGTTGGCATCGATGGCTTCGCAGTTCCAGCCCGCGGGGCACTGGGCCGCACTTTCGTCGCATCGAATGACGTACTCCGCCAGGTCGACCGATGCCACCAGGTTGTCGGTGAGGAAGGCGCCGTTGTTGCCCAGGGGTTCTGTGCAGCCCGACGGGGGATTTGCGGCCGGCCAGCCGTCCTCTGCGGGGTCGAACGCGTTGCCGCCCCACTGCAGTCCCATGTCCGACGTGGTGATGGCGATCCGGATGTTGTCCATGGCCGGATAGGGCCAGCCGGGCAAGGGGTGAACCAGCGAGTTGATGAGGGGAAAGAACGATGTCGCCAGGATTTCCTGCTCCTCTGCCATGGAGCTGGAGTTGTCAATGACCACCAGGATGTCCACGCCGCGGAGGCTCTGGTTCCAGGCCAGGGGTTCGGTGTCCGGTGCCGCCGGCTCCGTGTCCGTGTCCGTGTCTGTGTCCGTGTCTGTGTCCGTGTCTGTGTCTGTGTCGGTGTCCGCATCTGTGTCCGTGTCCGCATCTGTGTCGGTGTCCGCGTCCGTGTCCGCGTCGGTGTCCGTGTCCGTGTCACTGTCCGTATCTGCGTCGGTATCGGTATCCGTGTCCGTCGTGTCCGTCGTTCCGCCGGAGCCCTTGTCCGGATCGCAGCCCGCGGACAGCATCAACACCAGCGTCACCAGCGTCGTCATCAAGAAGGTTTTCATGGCCCCTCCGGTCTGTTGCGAAATCATTGGATATGACCCGATTATATCGGTGGCACGGAATAACCGCAGTAACTTTTTTACGGGGACCGATGACGTGTGTCCCGTCGTCCGACCGGGAATCCGGTCTTTTCATGCCACAGCACCGGAATACGAGCTGTCATTCCCGCCGATGTTTCGTATGATGAATGCCACAGCAGACAAATCCGGAGGTGCCGTTGTGCGAAGTGTCCCGCTTTTCCTTGTTGTCGTAACAGCGCTGTCACTTGCTTCCTGTGGCGGGCCGCCGAGCCTTCATCCGTACCGGTGCAGGACGGTTCCAAGAGACACGTTCTTCCAGTATGTCCATACCGTTGCTCTCGTTCCGTTGTTCACTGACGATGATCCGGAGGGCCGGCAGATACAGGATCAATTGGTTGGCATCCTCGCTCGGAAATTTGCGCCCTTTGGAATCACGCTGATCAAGCCGGAGATATGGAGTGAATGCTGGAAGCAGCAGGTGTTTTCAGGTGGTGGGGTATTCAAGTCAACGGACGGCAGCGTTGATGAGGCGCGCTACCAGCAGGTGTGGAGGACCTGCGCGGTATCCCTGGCAGGTCAATACGGCATCGATGCCGTGCTGGATCCGGCCATTATCGCCGTTACCGCTCCGCTGAACCAGGATATCGTCCGGTGGCACGGTGTGGCGGAGGACATGCGGTCATTCGGCCAGCGCTTCTGGACGGGTGGAAGCTACAGCGGAAAGGTCACCGCCGCTTCCCTGCTGGTGACCATCCACGGCGTCGAGGGCAATCTGCTGTTTGAAAACGCGGGAGGCATTGAAGTGGTGGGACAGTTGACCGGAACGCGGACCGATCCTCTGCGGCAGAAACCCGGCTTCCTGAAGAGCACCAACAAGCTGAACCGTGCCGTGAACATTGTGTTTCGACCTCTCATGATGCCCACGGGCCAGTGATGAATTGTGCCGCTGGGACCGGCCTTGCCGTGGTTGCATCCCGGTCGGGCACCCCATCCGTGAAAGCGGAAATCATTGGGGGAATGCAGATTCAGAAGGCGTTTTCGGGAGGGATGCCGGCGGCCTGCAGGAGTGCCACAAGGGAGAGCTGGGCCTTCAGTCGGGCGGTGACGACGTTCACTTCCGCGGCGGCGGCGGTCCTTCGGGCGTCCGTCACATCCAGCGACGTGCCCGCGCCCGCGTCGTAGGCCGCAGAAGCGAGGGTGAGGGATTCCCGTGCCAGCTCCGACTGGCGCGCCGCGTTTTCAACAGCCCGCAGGGCGGACAGGTATTCGCGCCGGGCCTGACGGACTTCTTTTCCCGCGGTCTGTTCCGCCTCGGCGAACTGGGCCGAGGCCTGCTCCAGCGCCATGCGCTGCACCCGGATGCTGCTCCACGAACGCCAGTCGAACAGAGGAATGGAGAGGGTCACCATGGCGGTCCAGCGGGATTTGTCCGGGTCACCCATGTCGGACATTTCGGTAAACTGGTGAGTCCCCTGCCACACGGCGTTGAGGGAGGGCAGCAGGCTCATCCACGCACCCCGGAGCTGCTTTCGCGACAGTGCTTCGCTCTGTTTCAGCACCACCAGATCCTGCCGCTGTTCCCGGGCGTCCCGCTCCAGTGTCCGCTCATCGATGTCGGGTTCCGCAATGGGCTCCGCCGCCGCGGGAAGGGGCAGCCCGCCTTTGCCCGTGAGAATCCCCAGGGCATCGCAGGCGGTTTCCAGCGAGAGCCGGGCATCTTCCAGATCCTGCAGGGCCTGCTCCAGGTCGGTCTGCGCGCGCAGCACATCGATGCGCAGCCCGGAACCGACGGCTTCTTTCTGCTGCGCCACCTCCAGATGGTGCTGCGCCGATTCGATCTGGTCCTCCTGCAATGTGACGAGGGAGCGGGACATGAGGGCCACATACCAGGCCCGGGCTGTGCCGTATAGGATAGCCTGGCGGACCTGCTCCACGGAGGCCCCGGTCAGTTCTTTGGCCGCCTTCGCTGTGCGGATGCCCAGCCAAGCGGGCAGGTTGACGAGGGGCAGCTGGACGCTCATGGCCCCCGACAGGGAGTCCTGCTGCCGGATGACGATGGGGTCCATGTCCACGCCGGTGGGGATGCCGCCGGTCATGGCCGAGGGATCGAGTTCGTCCGCGTGATCCAGGTGGCTCCAGGTGGCGCTCATGCCCACCACGGGAAGAATGCCCGCCCATGCCTGGCGCACCTGGGCATCCGCCTTTTCGAGCTGGAGGCGCGCACTGGACAGGCTGAGGTTGCGCTGTTCCGCCAGGGCGAGGGCTTCTTTCAGCGTCAGCTCCTTCTGTGACGGGGAGGGCGCGGGTGTTGTGGACACGGCAGATTCCGCTGTGGTCCGGGCGATGGCCGCTGCGGGGAGCAGTGCCGGCACTGTGGTCAGAAGGGCAATCCATGAGGTCATGCGGAAGGCGCGCATGGGGCCACCTCCTTCTTTGCGAAAATGGTGTAGAACGTGGGAATCACGATCAGGGTCAGGAAGGTCGAAACCAGCAGTCCGCCGATGACCGCCTGGGCCATGCCGGACCAGGCTTCGGAGCCATCGCCGATTTCAAGGGCCAGGGGAATCATGCCGCATATCGTCGTCATGCTGGTCAGCAGCACGGGACGCAGGCGGATTTTTGCCGCCTCGCGGATGGCGTCGAACCGGTCGAGGCCGGTTTCCCGCAACTGGTTGGCCGCGTCCACCATGACGATGCCGTTGTTCACCACGATGCCCATCAGCATGATGACGCCGATGAGGGCCGAGACGTCCAGCGGGTTGCCGGTGATCACGAAAGTGAGCACCACGCCGATGAGGGCGAGGGGCACCGAGAACAGGATGATGAAGGGCTGACGGAAGGATTCGAACTGGCTGGCCATCACCATGTACACGAGCAGGATGGAGACAATCAGCGCTACGCCCAGCCACTGGAAGGATTCCATGAAGTCCTCCGCCGTGCCGCCCACTTCAAAGCGCATGTTCTGGGGCCAGTGATACTTTTTCAGCGTTGTCTCAATTGTCGCAATGGAATCCTTCAGATCCTTGCGGTGGGAGTCGCCATTTTCATCCACCCAGTTGTCCTTCAACGTGATTTTCACGGTGGCGGAGCGCTCCTGATCGAGGCGCTCGATGGCCACAGGTCCCGGTTCCAGCCGCACTTGCGCCAGGTGTCCGAGGGGCACCGTGTCGCCGCCCGGAACAGCGACCGGCGCGCGGGAGAGCTGCTCCACGTCCATGCGATCGGCCTTGTCGTAGCGCACCATGATGGGGTGTTCGTCGCCGCCGTCCGAATAGAAACCGGCGGTCCGTCCGAGGAAATAGGTGGCCACGGTCTGCCCCATGGCAGCGGTTCCCACGCCGAGCTCCGCGGCCTTGTTGCGATTGAACTCCACGGTCAGCTGAGGGGTCGGATCGGCAAAGGAGAACGACACCTCCGCGATCCGGGGCATCTCTTTCAGTTCCGCCTCCAGTTCCTTGCCCACCCGGCGCAGCTCGTCGAGGTCGTGGCCCAGCAGCTTCAGCTCCATGTCCGCCCCGCCGGTCATGTTCATCATTTCGCCAATCTTGACGGTCAGGTCGGGAACGCGCTTCAGGCGTTCGCGCAACCGGTCTTCGTATTCCGACTGGGACACCTGTCGGTCGCCAACGCCCACCAGAGGAACGCGGATGGTGGCCGAGTGGAGCCCTTTTGAGAAGATGGAGGTAAATCCTTCGCCGGCGCCGATTTCAGCGGCGATCAGCTTGCGGTCGGATGCGGGAATGACATCTTTGACAATGGTCAGCATTTCGTCGCAGAACCGTTTGGTTTCGTCCAGGTTGCTGCCCACCGGCGCTTCCATTGAAATAATGATCATCGATTGATCCTGCTCGGTCATGAAGTCCGTGGGCAGGGCCATGTACATGAGCACCGTGACGGCGATGGCCGCGAACAGCCCGACGACGACGATCCAGCGACGGGCGAGCGCTCGCTTGAGAAAATTCCCGTAAGGTTCGAGGATTTTTCCCAGAGGATTCCAGCGGGACGCCTTCTTTGCGTCTTTTCCCCGGTCACCGAGGCCCAGCAGGCGGGACGCGGCCAGGGGAATGAACGTGATGGCCACCGCCAGAGAAACGAGCAGGGAGAAGCAGATGGTCACCGCCATGTCTTCGAACATGACGCCGGCGATGCCGGGCACGAACAGCACCGGCACGAACACCGCCACGGTGGTCAGGGTGGAGGCCGTCACCGCCAGGGACACGCCGCTGGCCCCTTTCACGGCGGCATCCCGGGGCGCCATGCCTTCCTGCCGCAGCCGGAAGATGTTTTCGAGCACGACGATGGCGTTGTCCACCAGCATGCCCACGGCCAGGGCGAGGCCCGCCATGGACAGCACGTTGAGGGTCATGCCGGCCCGGTCCATGACAAAGAACGTGGCCACCACGGAGAGGGGAATGGCCGTGGCGACGATGAGCGAGCTGCGGAAGTTGCCCAGCATGAGGAGCAGGACGAGGAAGGTGATGCCCACGGCCAGGAGGGCGCTGGACGAGAGGTTGCCGAGCGACGCGTTGATGTAGTCGGCCTGCCGGAAGATGGTGCCGAACCGGAGGCGGCCTTCGGATTCCTTTTCGAATTTTTCCAGCTCCGCAAGGGTGGCGTCCGTGGCCTTTACCGTGTTTTCGCCCGACTGCTTGCGGATGATGATCCACACGGAGGATTCGTCGTTTACTTCGATGATGCGGGTGGGTTCGTTGAAGGTGTCGGCGACATCCGCGACCTGATGCAGGCGGATGAACGCGGGACGGCCGTCCGGTCCCATTTTCTGACCGACCACGGTGTTGCGCAGCTCGTCAACGGACTGCAGTTTGCCCTTGGTCTGGATGTTGTACGAAAATGGTCCCTGGTCGATGGAGCCGCCGGGTTCCTGGGTGTTTTCGCGGCCGATGGCGTAGAGGACCGACGTGGCGTCCAGACCATAGGAGGCCAGCTTTGCCGGATGGAGGGTGACGCGGATTTCCCGGTCGAGTCCGCCCACCGCGTCGCAGGAGGCAACGCCGTCCAGTCGCTCCACCCGATCGCACACGTCTTCTTCGGCAACGTGGCGCAGTTCGTCCGGGGGATAGTCGCCGTTCAGGGTCACCATCACGATGGGCTGCATGGAGGGATCCATGGCGAAGATCATCGACTTGTCCGCGTCGGTGGGCAGAAATCCTTCCACCATTTCGAGCTTGCGCCGGATGTCCGTCTCCGCCTGGTCCATGTCCTTGTCCCAGTCGAATTCGGCCACCACCACCGAGGCGCCCTGCTTGGAGCTGGAGGTGATGGACTCCACGCCCTTGGCGCTGGCCACTGCCGATTCGATGGGCTTGGTGACGAGGGTTTCCATGTCCTCGGGGCTGGCCCCCGTGTAGTTGGTGAGGATGAGCACCATGGGAAACGTGATTTCCGGATAGAGGTCGAGCTGGAGGCGACTGAGGGAGTACATGCCGAAGCCGAAGATGAGAACGCACACCATTCCCACGGTGACGCCCCGGCGCACCGAGAATTCGGAGATGTTCATGGGCTCACCTGCGCGCTTTTTGCCGGTGCCGCGGCCACCCCGTCTTTTGAGATGTCCGTTGCCTTTACCCGCTCACCGTCGGCCACGCCGTACTGCCCGCGAACGACCACCCGTTCTCCCGCTGCGAGACCGCTCTTCACCTCAAAGACATCGCCGGACGCGGTGCCCGTCTCCACCAGTTTTTCCTGCGCGACGTTATCCTTTGTCAGCACCAGCACCCGTCGCATGCCCGTCCGGCCTTCCGGGTCCACCATCAGGGAGCGGGTGGGCACGACGACCGCATCGGGCACAGTGCGGACGATGATTTCCGCGTGGCCGAACATGCCCGGTTTCAGGGCCGGGCCGCCGGCGTCTGCCTCAACGGGGTTGGGAATTTCGATGCGCACTTCGTTGGTCCGGGTGCCCGGATCGAGGACGGGCAGGATCCGGGTTACCTCACCTCTGAACACGCGGCCCGGATGGGCGTCCACAGTGACCTCCACGGCCAGCCCCGTGCGGACCACGGCGAGATCCCGTTCGATGACGGGAATGGAGAGGCGGATGGGATCCATCTGCACGACTGTGCACAGGGGTTGGGCCGGCGAGGCGATATCGCCCTGCTCCAGGCGTTTTCCCGAAATGATACCGTCGAAGGGCGCCTTGATGATGGCGTTGCCCGCGGTGATTTCCACCTGTCCGAGGCCCGCGTCCAGCACCTTGCGCTGGGCCAGGTTGGTCCGGTAGGCGGACTCCATCTGGTCGAGGGTCTGCTGGGTGACGATCCGGCTCTCGTGGAGGCTGCGCGCCCGCTCCAGCTCCCGCGACTGGCTGGCCAGTGTTTCGTCCAGCGCCTCGATCTGCGCCTGGGTCTGGGCGCGGCTCTCCTTCAGGCTGGCAGCGCGGATGAGGGCGATGACCTGTCCGGCCTTCACCTCCGTGCCTTCCTCCACCGGAAAGCTGACAATCCGTTCCTGGAGCAGCGGGTACAGGGCCACGCTGGCGGTTGCCTCCAGATCGCCGGTGTAGATCCGGCGTTCGACGATGGGCGCGGTTGTCACGGTGACGTAGTCCACGCTGCGCACCTGATCAGCTGCATCGCCCGCGGCATCGGCCTTTTTCGAACATCCGGCGGCCAGCAGTGCCAGTAGAAGGATGGACGCAGCGCAGAAGGTTGTTTGCATGATTTGTCTGTTCTGTTTCATGTGCATTTCTCCATATTCACATCGCGTTGGCACGAAGGGTTCCGTTTTCAAGGGGCCAGGTGGTGACGATCCGGGCGCCGCCCAGATCCGATTCGTCGATGCGGACCTCGCCGCCGTTGGCCTGCAGGATGCGCTGGACGATGGCGAGACCCAGTCCGGCGCCGCCGGAGGCGCGGCTGCGGCTGTCATCCAGCCGGACAAAGGGTTCGAGCAGGCGCTGGCGATCGCCGGACGGGATGCCGGGACCGTCGTCGTGGACCTCCACGCACAGGTTCCCTCCGTCCTGCTCGATGCGGACCTCGATGGTCTGCTGCGCATATCGCGCCGCATTGCCGATCAGATTGCCCACCACCCGCTCCAGAGAACGCAGATCGAGGTTCACCAGGGCATCGGAGGGGAGGTTTGACGTGAGTTTCATGGCCAGCGTCGGATGGACAGGATGGAACGCATCAAATCGATCCCGCACCACGGCCGCCGGATCCAGGGGCACCTTTTCAAGGCGCGCCCGTTCGCTGTCATAGCGGGAATAGACCAGCAGCTCTTCCGCCAGGGCATCCAGCTCCGCCAGATCCGCTTCCAGAGATGCCCGCCGGTCCTCCAGCCCCGCGTCCGGAGACGAGCCGCCCAGCATTTCGAGGCCGAACCGCATCCGCGCGATGGGCGTGCGCAGCTCGTGGGCCACGGCCTGGACCAGGTGCCGCTGGTTTTCGAGCAGCTTCTGGATGCGCTCCGCCATGGTGTTGAAGGCCCGGGCCAGGGAGCCGATGGCGTCCTTCGAGTAAACGTCCGTGCGGGCGGTGAGGTCGCCGGCGGCGATTCTTGCGGTGGCCGCTTCGAGGGGGCGCAGGTGGCGGACAATGGGCCGGGCGATGAGCACCGCCGCGATGGACACGATGGCGGTGACCGACAGCAGGACGAGCACCCAGGTCTGCCAGCCCGGAATGGTGGGAATCCGCGGCGCAATCACCATTGCCCGCGCGCCATCTTCGACGGGTACGAAAACCAGAAGTCCGTCTCCATGCCACCGATCGCTCATCTGCGCACTGCTGCCGGCGATTACCGTTTCGCCCCTGGCAAGCCGGGCGGTGTTCTCGGCGGAGAGGCCGAGGGCGGTCATCGGCGCGATGTCGATGGGCAACTGCTTTTCGCGCTGCAGGCGGTGGATCAGCGCCGAACGTTCCGCCGGCGACATGTCGCTGGTGGTTTCCTCAATGATGGCCGATGCAAAACGGGAGAAGTCCGGCGGTGCATCTTTCCAGCGATGGACAATGGCGCTGTGGACGATGACCGAGGCCACCACAAAGGACAGGAACTGGGCCAGCAGAATCAGGATCAGTCCCCGGATGAACAGGCGGTTCATGGCTCACCCTCCGACAACTGGTAGCCGGAACCGCGGACGGACATCACGATGCCGGGCTGCTGGGCATCGTCGCCCAGCTTTTTGCGCAGGCGGGCGATGCGCAGGTCGATGGATCGATCGAGGCCGTCCCATTCCACGCCCCGCAACTCGCGGTAAAGGTCTTCGCGGGACACCACGGTGCCGGCGTGCTCCGAAAGAAACCACAGGAGATCGAATTCCGCGGTGGACAGAGACAGCCGTGTGTCGTCCACCCACGCGGTCCGCAGCGCCGCGTCAATGGTCACGCGTCCCACCGTCAGACGGCGGGTCACGGGGCGTCCCTGTTCGTCCGTCGTTCGCGCAAAGCGGCGCAGCAGCGTTTTCACGCGCGCGGCGAGCAGGCGGGGGCTGGCCGGTTTGGCCACGTAGTCGTCGGCCCCCATTTCCAGTCCCACCACCTCGTCCACTTCATCGCCGAGGGCAGTGAGCATCAGGATGGGCCCCCGGTACCCGTCGCGGACGTCGCGGCAGACGGAGAGTCCATCCAGTCCGGGCAGCATGATGTCGAGGATGACGAGATCGGGGTTTTCGTTGAGGATGCGGTGGACCGCCCTGTCGCCCCGGCCCTCGATGACCACGTCGAGTCCGAGAGTGGTGGACAGGTAGTCGCGCACGAGGCGGGCGAGTTTGTCGTCGTCTTCCACCAGCAGAATCCAGCGGGTTGTTCGGTCGTTCACCATGGTTCCATTTCCGGGCCGTGTGGTCGGCCCTTGTTGCAGTCCATTGACTGGTAACGCATCATCGGGTGTTTTTCTGTTCCAATTCTGTAACAGATTGTACCCGGCAGGTCAGTGGATGCGGTCCGCGATGACCTGCCCGATGGCCAGACTGGCCGTGGCTGCCGGGGAAGGGGCGTTCAGCACGTGCACCTGTCCGTGCGCGGTGCGGATTTCAAAGTCGTCCAGCAGCCGGCCATCCTTCGACAGCGCCTGGGCCCGCACGCCGGCGCCGCCCCGCACAAGGGCATTGCCGTCGAGGTCGGGCATGAGGTGGCGCAGGGCCGAAACAAAGGCCCGCTTTGAAAAGGAGCGGTGGATTTCCCCCATGCCGGATCGCCAGTGCCGGGCCGCCAGTTTCCAGAATCCCGGCCAGGTGAGGGTGCCAAGGGTGTCGGAAGCCGAAAACGACGTCCGGCTGTACCCTTCGCGCCGCAGGGCGAGGATCGCGTTTGGCCCCGCCTCCACCCGGTTGTCCACCATTCTCGTGAAATGAACGCCCAGAAAGGGCAGCGACGGATCCGGCACGGGGTAGACGAGGCCGTTGACGAGGTGCCGGCAGTCTTTTCGGAATTCATAGTACTCACCGCGGAACGGAACGATGCGCAGGTCCGGCGGCACGCCGCACAATCGGGCCACCCGATCGCACTGCAGGCCCGCGCAGTTCACCACAAAGGCCGCCGTCACGGCTCCTCCGGGGGTGACGAGGCGGAATCCGTCCCCGTCCTTCTGTACCGCAGTGACCCGATGGCCCGTTCGAATGGCGCCTCCCTTTTCAAGGATGAGCCGGGCCATGACCTCCACGACGCGGCGGTAGTCCACCACGCCCGTTTCCGCAATGCGCAGGCCCGCCACGCCGCGGATCGCCGGTTCCAGCGCGCGGATGTCCGCCTCGTCCAGGTCTTCCATGCCCGCCAGCCCGTTGGCCTCTCCGCGCCGTTTCAGCTCCGCAAGAGCCGCGCGTTCGCTGTCGCAGACCGCCACAACGATTTTTCCGCAGCGGCGGTGGGGAATGGCGTGTGCTTCGCAGAAGGCGACCATCCGGTCGCGCCCCTGTGTACACAGGGCGGCTCTGGCCGAGCCGGGCCGGTAGTAGAGTCCCGAATGGATGACGCCGCTGTTGTTGCCGGTCTGGTGGGAAGCGAGCAGGGATTCCGCCTCCAGCACCACCACCCGGCCCTTGTTCCGGGTGCACAGGGTGAGGGCCGTGGCACATCCCACGATGCCGCCGCCGATGACGGCGATGTCAAAGCGGTCGGTCATTCTGTCGGGCTCCGTGTTAATTGTTGCATGGCCGAACTATTTTCCATATCATTTTTCAATACCAGAAACTTTTACGGGTCGTGCAAAGGAGTTGGTCATGCATTTATTCAGGAAACCATGCGGGTTCGTCCAGCTGATGGGTGCGGGATGTCTGGCGTTTGCCGTGTCTGCCTGCGCCCTGCCGGAATGCGAGAGCGACGAGGACTGCGCCGAAGGTGAGGTCTGCACGGCCGACCGGTGTTCGCCGAGCGCCATCGGCCCGACGGATACGGATACCGACACGGACACGGATACCGACACGGATACCGACACGGACACCGACACGGACACCGACACGGACACCGACACGGACACCGACACGGATTCCGGCAGCGACTCGGACAGCGCGTCGGATTCGGACTCGAATACGGATTCGGATTCAGAAACAGACTCTGATTCAGACACCACACCGCCGCAGAAAATTGATGATGCAAGTCTGTCCGCTGGATACAGCGGTGAACCCGATACCATCCTGTTGTCGTGGACCGCGGTGGGAGATGATGCCCAGAGCGGCACCGCGACTGCGTACATTGTAAAGATGTCGACCAATGTCATCGACAGTGCCAATTTCGACGACGCGGACACGGTCCCCGGCTCTGCTGCCTGGCCGCCCGGCCTGCCGGGTTCCACCGAAACATTTGAAATCGATCTGCCCTGGTACAGCGGCACGTACCATTTTGCCGTAAAAGCCGTGGATGACGCCGGAAATACCGGTGATATTTCCACTGATCTCGTGGTCAACACAGATGCGCAGGCGGAGCTGTCGGACAGCGGCTATTCCTTTGCGGCCATTCCCTTCAACACCTCAGCATCCCGGGAATTCTCCATCCGCAACCTGTCACCTGTTGTGGACCTGCGCATCAGCAATGTGACGCGCAGCGGCGACGTTGAGTTTTCGATTTCGGACACCGAGTTCACCGGCACGCCTGTCGATATCGCGCCGGATGCGCGGTTGCACGCAACGGTGACGTTTTCTCCCGAAGCGGTGGACTCGTTCACCGGCCTGCTCACCTTCGTCAACAATTCGGCGGTGCCCTCCGCCCAGATCGGCCTCGGTGGTTCCGGGATCAATGCGGCGCCGGAATTGCTGGATCACGGGCTTTCCCAGAATCCGGTCACGGCCGGGACACTGGTTGTCATCGACATTGAAACGTCAGACATGAATCACCTGCTGGAGTCCACCGGCTACAGCGACACCCAGGTGGTGTATGCGGACCTGAGCGAGATCGGAGGCTCGGACGCGGCGACCATGACCCCCACGGTCATTGACGAGACGACCGTCCGCTACACCCGGACCATCGACACGACAGGCCTGTCCCCCGGCGCCTATGCCATTTTTCTGGTCCTGCGCGACCGAAGTGGCGCGGAACTTACCCTGCGGGAGGTGTTGCTGGTGCACAACGGAACGGTGCGCCTGGTGGGTCCGACCGAATCCTTCACGACCATTCAGGCGGCCATTGACGCCTCCAGCGACGGCGACATCGTGCTCATCCGCAGCTGGAATCAGCCCTACACGGGCGCGGACAACACCAACCTTCACACGGACGGAAAATCCGTCATTGTCGCATCGGAAGAGGGCCCGCAGGACGTCCGGATCGACTGCAGCGGCGTGGGCAGCTTCACCTGGGCGGTGAACCTGAACAATTCGGGCGAAGGAGCAGATACGGTGTTCACCGGATTGACGTTCGAAAACTGCACCGGGGCGGCCATCCGATGCGTCAGTTCCGGCGCCAGCGTGGCCCCCACCATCCTGAACTGTGTGTTCGAGAATAACACGGCGGGAACCCACGGCGGTGCCATTCTGCTGGACGGACCCGCGGCCAACGCCACCATCCAGGGCTGCACGTTCACGGGCAACCACGTGTCCTCCACAGTCGCACCCTATTACTCCGGCGGCGCCATCGCGGCGGTGAACGGCGCCCCCCTCACCGTGCTGGACAGCACGTTTTCGGGCAATTCGGCCCGTCAGGGAGGCGCCATCCACGTCACCGGCGTGGATTCGACCATTGCCAACTGCACCTTTGACGGCAACAGCGCCACGAGCGACGGCGGAGCGGTGTATCTGAGCGCCGGCAGCCATGCGCTGACGGGATGCACATTCAATGCGAATACGTCGGGAGGCAACGGCGGCGGGGTGTTCGGCACCTGGACGACCGCCGGAGATGCGCTTCAGGTGGATGACTGCACATTCACGGGCAACACGAAGCGGGCCCTGTACCTGGCCGGCGCCAGCTCGTCGCTGCAGATGACCGGGTCCACCTTCACCGGCAATCCCAACGGCGGTGTCTCTGCCGCGGGAAGTGCCGATATCGACGACTGCCGCTTCGAGTCCAACAGTGGCACCGGCGCGGCGGGCGCCAGCATCGCCGGCAACGGGACCGTTACCAGTACGGAGTTCATTGCGAACACGGCCACCGGGGAGGGCGGTGGTCTGTTCGTGGGCGGTGTCGCCGACATCTCCAGCTGCGCATTTGAACGGAACAGCGCCCAGAACGGCGGGGCCCTGGTGCTGGACGGGACCACCACCGCGTCCACGGTGGATTTGTGCACGTTCACCGACAACACCGCCACCCAGCGGGCCGGGGCCCTCTACCACAAGGGCAATGTGTCCGTTGTGACGCGCTGTCAGTTCAGCGGAAACGAGACGACTGCCACCGGCGCCTACTGCGGGGGCGCGGTGACCGTGGCGGGGGGAACGTTCACCATTGAGGATTCGGAAATGGTGGGTAATGACGCGAGGAACGGTGGAGGCGGCATCTGCTTTACCGGCGGCAACGCCACCGTGCGCAACGTGCTGATTGCCGGAAATATCGCCCAGACCACCGGCGGCGGCCTGATGGTGAACATGGGCAACACGGCCACGCTTCTCGTGGACTCGTGCACAGTGGCGGACAACACCACCGTCACGGGCGGCGGCGGCCTGTATGTCAACACGGGCACCGTGTCCATCCAGGATTCCATTTTCTGGAACAACACGGACGGTCCCACGGCCATCGAAAGCGGCGACAGTATCTATGTAATGGCAAACAATGCGGCGACCGTGGCCGTTCACTTCAGCGATGCCACCGGCATCACCACCCCGCACGTTTTTGATCCGTCGGGATACATCAACGGAGGGTCGACGATGGACGAAGGCACCAACCTCTTTGTCGACCCTCTGTTTGTCACCGGCAGCGGAATATTTCCCGACTACTACCTGTCCCAGACGGCCGCGGGAAACCCCGCCACGTCTCCCTGCGTGAACGCGGGCTCCCGGGAGGTTGCCGGCGACGGCACCACCCGCACGGACAGCGTCAGCGATGCGGGAACGCTGGACCTGGGATATCACTACTGATGGCGGGCCGGTTCCACCTGTCACGCAGGGACATTGCACTGGGGTTGGTCATCGCGACTATCTGCGGCGCCCTGGGCCTCGTCATCGCCCTGTTCACCGCAGAGCCGGACATGGAAGCCCTGCAGCCCGAAGTGGAAAAAATCCTCAGGGAACAGGGCTCATCGCGCAGCGCAGACCGGCCATGAGCGGGAGCAGCAGCTCCCCGGCCGGGGAACCTCTTCGAAAAAGAATTCCAAATTCTCACGACATCGCACTCCGGATGCTTTCCAGTCGGAAACCAGGGTGTATAATCGGAATGGCGATATGAAAATGAAACAGAAGCACATGGGTGTATGCAAGTGGATCCTGCCTGGCCTCCTCGTCATCGCGGCAGTGGGCTGCTACCAGGTGACCGACGATGGAACCATGGACCGTGACACCGACACCTTCGAACCGTCCACCACGGACAGCCTCCCGGAGGGCCTTCCGGACAGCGCCACGGATACAGATACTGACGATACGGAAACCATTGCTGCACCTGACATGATCGATGAATACCTGGTGCACGGCACGGATTCGG
The DNA here is from genome assembly GCA_029565915.1 of Deltaproteobacteria bacterium. Taxonomy (GTDB): domain Bacteria; phylum Myxococcota_A; class Polyangia; order JAAYKL01; family JAAYKL01; genus JAKQNG01. The sequence goes on along the minus strand of JAKQNG010000006.1, from coordinate 2,935 downwards.
ACCTGGACACTGCCGACGAGGTCAACGGGGAATGGGATACGGACTGGTACGTGGATGGACAGCTGGTGTATATCGACACCCCGCATCCTTACCACCCGGATCGCGACGGGTTTTTCATCGTGGAGGTCCGGGAGCTGCCGGGGGTGTTCTCAGACATCAGCGTTTCCGCTCAGTTTTACGTCAATCCCGGGGGCTGGAGCGATCTCACCGGCGTCATGCCGCTGTATGTGGACGAAGGAATGGATTCCTGTGTGCTGGTCCGCGAATCGCCCATTGGCGTGGGCAGTGACAACCCCATGGACTGGCTCGACGCGGGAGATGTATCACTGCACACCGCAACAGCCGACGTTTCCATGGAATCTGCCTACATCAACGAAACGGAAGGGTGGTTGCGCTACTTCCTGTACGACGTGCCTGTCACTGAAGACGACCGATATGGCGAAACCTTCCGCCTGAGCGCCACCGGCGCTGAAACCCCGTTCATCCCCGACCATCTGTTGGAGGTGCGTACGCCCGGATACCACCGCATCCTGGCACCGGAGATGGACAGCGTTCTACCGCGGGAGGCCATCCGGATTCTCTGGTCCGGCGGGTCAGGGCGCAAAGCCACCCTGCGCGGCATGTTTTTCCATAAATTCAATATGGACGCGTATGGCGGATACCAGATGGACGACATTCACACCCTCTTCTGCACTGTGGTGGACGACGGAGGATTTGAAATACCGGCCGACCTTGTGGCCCTGGTTCCAGTGGGGTACAGCTTTGATGGGGCACTCGAGATCCGCAACGAGAGCACCATCGCGCTGACCCCGGAATTTCACGTGCAGGCCAGCGCCATCGTCCGCGCTCAGTTCCGGTATTCGGTGGAATGAATTCCGCAGACCGGCCATGAGCGCTTTTTTCGATTCAGAGAAACGGTGACCGTAATGGGTCATGTGATGACCTGATGCAAGGCGATCGGTGAGGACGTCGGAGTTCAGGGAACAGGGCTCATCGCACACCGCAGACCGGCCATGATCATTTTCCAGCTGCCGGGATGATGCACCCGGTTGGCCGATCGCAGACCCCATGAAAAATAGTTGAAGGCGCCGCCCCGCAGGGAGTGATCGCAGTCTTCGGGAATCGGGTTGGTGCCCGTGAAGCCGTGCCGTTTTTCGCGGCGGAGCTGATCCTGCGCTGCCCTGATTTCTTCGCAGGTGCCGGGAATGCCGCGGTCGGCAGACGGGCGCGTGTAGGCAAACGGATCGTACAAATCGGCTGACCATTCCCACACGTTGCCGGCGAGATCGAGATGGCCGTAAGGTCCGGCGCCGTCGGGTCGGCTGCCCACGGGCGCCGTTGCCTTTTCGCCGTACACCGCCAGACGCGGGGTGGGTGCTGCGTTCCCCCACGGATACATTCTTCTGTCATCGCCCCGGGCGGCCCGCTCGAATTCCGCTTCCGAAGGCAGTCGCTTGTTCCGCCAGGCGCAGTAGGCGGCCGCGCCGGTCTGGCTGATGCCTGAGACCGGATGGTCGGGACGCCGGAAAACGGCGAGGGGCGCGTAGCCTTCCCTGACCGTGTCGATTTCCTTCGGCTTCGCGCATGCGCCGGCGGCAACGCATTCATTCCAGTCGGCGTTGGTCACCTCGGTGACATCCAGATAGAACGGCGCGAGCGTAACTTCGTGTTCGTCCATTTCGTCGGGATTGGCCCGGGGATGGTGCAGGCCCATGACAAAAGTTCCGCCGGGAACAGGTTTCATGCCTTCTGGCGCGGCCGGATCTGTCGGAGCGGGAGCAGACCCGGTGATGGCGGTGCGCGATTCCTGACCTGTTGCAACAGAAGGGGCGGAAGGGTCGGCATCCGGCGTTGGTGCCGTACAGGCAATTGCGGTCACCGTGGCGAAAAGCAGCCATTCCATCCATGGTTTTGTCGCGCTCATGGGGCACTTGTAAACCATCCCGGAGATGAAAAAAAGATGTCGGCAGCAGGCCCGGATGGTAAGTCTGGCAATGTCATGACCACCGGCGCGCCAGACATTCTGATCTGCATACCCACTTACAACGAGCGGGATAACGTCAAGACAACCTGCGAACAGGCCCTTGCCGCGCTGTCCGAATGCCACATCCTCGTCGTGGATGACAGTTCGCCGGACGGCACCGGGGACGTGGTGCGCCGGCTCTCCGCCGAAGATCCGCGGATTCACCTCCTGACCAGAGCTGTCAGGGAGGGCATGGGACGGGCCTATGCCGCCGCGTTTGACTGGGGGCTCGCGCGGAGCTATCGCTTCTTTATCCAGTTTGATGCGGATGGTTCCCACCGGGCCGCGCATCTGCCCGCAATCGTCGATGCTCTCGGGCGCGTTCCGTTTGTGACGGGCTCCAGACAGGTAAAGGGCGGTGGTTCAGAACACTGGAGCATCCGGCGTCGCTGGCTGTCCGCCGCCGGCAACGGATATGCCCGGGCACTGCTCCGTTTGCCCGTTCTGGATCTGACCGGGGGGTTCAACGGCATCCGCCGGGAAGTGCTGGAGACGGTGGATTACCGGAATCTGAGGGCCAGTGGTTACGCCTTTCAGATTGAATTGAAGGCCATGGTCTGCAGAGCCGGGTTTGCCATGGAAGAAACGCCGATCATTTTTTCCCCGCGACGCAGTGGCTCTTCAAAGATGTCGCTGGCCATTATTGCAGAAGCGATCCTCACGGTCCTCCGACTGCACCGGGAACGTTGCACGTGCCCTCCGCCTTTCCGCCGGCGCGCACCCCGTCCGTGAAAGCGGAAATCATTCGCGAATCGGCGCAGGCGAAGTCCATGCGCGGGCGTCGCTGCGGCGGCAGGCAGTTGTCTGCGGGTGATTTTTCTGTTGGCGGCGGGTTTCGCGCGTTGTCCGGCGGTGTCCGGGTCGGCGGGGCGGACGATTTTTGCGGCAGCAATCGATGACGGAGGCGTTTTG